>NZ_JASMRM010000037.1:0-1325 GCF_041431305.1 Cloacibacterium sp. Arc13 | reverse complement strand
TGTCTTGTCCTGAAAAAAGTTGACTAAAAATTAGATAATATGTCAACAAAGAAGAAAATTTCAAAAATTCCAATTGCCCCACAAATTTATAGCGAAGCATTTAAACGTCAAGTTGTAAGTGAATTTGAGAGGGGTTTATTTACAAAAGCAGAGCTTCGAAGACGTTACAATATTGTAGGTAGTAGTTGTATACCAAGATGGTTAAAAAAATATGGTAAATTTACCTATGAAGATAAATTAACTATTGGTCGTCCTATGAAAGATCCTCAACAACAGCGTATAAAAGAGCTAGAAGCTCAATTAGCAAAAAAAGAAGAAGAATTAAAAGTATTTAAACGATTTATTGAAATAGCTGAACGTGAACTTAAAATCGATATTGTAAAAAAGTCTGGTTCCAAGCAGTCGAAGAAATAAATGTAAATAGTTCATTGACTATTTATGAGTTATGCGAACTGTTTGGATACACAAAACAAGCATTTTACAAGCGAAAGAAAAACGGTAGAACACCTAAATACAACTCAGAATTATTACGAAGTTTAGTCGTTACTATTCGTAAGCAATTACCCCGAACAGGTGGCAAGAAACTTTACGTAATGTTACAAAGTGAATTTATAAAACATCATATATCAATTGGTCGAGATAATTTCTTAGATTTTTTAAAAGCAGAATATTTACAAGTACCTAAAGTTCGAAGATATTACAAAACAACAAACTCAAGACATTGGATGAAACGCTATCCAAATTTAATTAGCAATTTAGTACTTAACAGACCTGAGCAAGTTTGGGTTGCTGATATAACTTATTTACGAACAAAAGAGAAAACATACTATTTGCATTTACTCACTGATGCTTGTTCCAAGAAAATCGTTGGTTATCAACTGTCAGATAATTTAATGAGTTCAACTACAGTAAAAGCTTTAGAAATGGCTTTGATTAACAGGGAAACAAAAAATCAACTCATTCACCATTCTGATAGAGGTTTACAATATTGTAGTAAAGAGTATACCGAATTGTTAAAGAAAAACAATATTTTGATTAGTATGACGCAAGAATACGATCCATATGAAAATGCAGTAGCAGAAAGAGTAAATGGAATTTTAAAAGAAGAATTTGGTTTGCATGAAATATTTGAAAACTATCAAAATTTAAACAAACAAGTTACACAAGCCATAACTTTATACAACAATTTTAGAATACATATGTCAATTAATATGATAACTCCAAACCAAGCACATCAACAAAAAATAATACATTTAAAACAATGGAAAAAAATAAATCGTAACAGAATTAATTCTGCTACGATTTAACTATATTTGAATTATTAA
>NZ_JASMRM010000036.1:0-1334 GCF_041431305.1 Cloacibacterium sp. Arc13 | reverse complement strand
CAATACTGTCCTAAATAAAAATTATTAAAAATAGAAACAGCCTAAATACCTATTTTACATTTAGCTTTACATTTAATTTCAAAAAAGAACCCCTTGATAATAGTTTTTGGGGGTTTCAGGCGGTTGCTCAAATGGTTTGTCGAGCCAAAATTGGAGATTAATTTTAACAAAAATATTCAATCGGATAAAAGCTACCAGATTTGATAATTGCCAATTATATTTAGCGATGGATTTCAGGTATTTCAGAATGAGAATAGTGATAAGTGCCGTCCAGATTTGGATTTTCACTGCATTTTCAGAAGTTCCAATGAAGGTTTTGATGTGAAGCAACTGCTTGATATCTCTAAAAAAGATCTCAATTTGCCATCTTTGCTTGTATAATTCTGCTATGGTAGAAGCAGCCCAAGAGAAATTATTGGAAATCATTTCAATGGTTTGCTTGTTTTCATTATCCCAAATAGCCACTCTTCTTAATTTTTTTGGATATTTTTCTTTGGATAAAGGATTTGAGAGTACTATTTCTTCGTCTTTTAGGATGCTTTGAGCTCCTTTAGGTGGAAGTTCTCGTTCCTGTAAAGTTTCAAATTTCAGATTTTCTTTATGTCTTATTACGAAGAAAACACCTTTGCTGTCCCAAATAGAGAGCATTGGAAAATCGTTATAGAATCGGTCTGCAACAATGACTGCTCCCTTTTCCAAAGGAATGTTTTCCGCTCCCTTGTTATCAGCAACACTTCCTTTGGTAATATTCACATAAACAGGAAGTTTCCCGTCATATTCAAGTAAGGTATGCATTTTCACGGCTCCTTTTTTAGTTCGATATGTTGCCCAATCGAACAAAGACAGGCATAGAGAAATAAGGGTAGAATCTAATAAATAGACAGGAACTTTTATTTTGAGTTTTATCCGTCTTTCTTTCGTGTGCTGTCCTAATTGTCCTAATAGTTTGAAATACACGTCTTTAAACAAATCTGCATCTCGTTTTCCATTCTGGTAGCTAATAGAAGATTTGGAAGGTGCTGTTTTTATCCCTAAATGATTCAGGTTTCCTGTGGCACTGCGAAGCCCGTTGGAAATGTCCCGAACCGAAGTGCTTTTGGCAAAATGACAGAAAAGCATAGAAACTAAGTGGTTCCAACTATCAAATCCTTTATTTCGGTAATCGGTTTTCTTCTCAATTACTATTTTTTTGAAAATCCCTCGGTCTATTTTTGAAATGATTTGGGAAAATAATGTTAATTTTGAATCCATAAGAAGGTTTTTTTGTTGTACAACCTCAAAGATACTTTGAGTTACTTTAATTCCTTCTTATTTTTTTATTTAGGACGCTATTG
>NZ_JASMRM010000035.1:0-1389 GCF_041431305.1 Cloacibacterium sp. Arc13 | reverse complement strand
TGACTAGTCCTAAAAAACCGATACAGATTATAGGACAAAAATAAATAATTAAACCAAAGTAAAAACGTTTTTGCTTTGGTTTTTGTTTTTATAGGTTTTGATTTTTAATTTTTCTTGTTTGTGCATTTGGTTCGGAGTAAGATAATGATTAGAAAAATGAGGCCTTAATTCATTATAAATTTTAATTGATTCGTCTACTATTTTTCTTTTGATTTTTGTTTCAACATCAAATTTATCAATATCAAATTCTTGTTTTAAAATTCCATTTATTCTCTCTGCCACCGCATTTTCATAAGGGTCAGAGTTTTGAGTCATGCTACATTTAATATTGTTTTTTTCTAAGATTCTTTGATATTCATCACTACAGTATTGTAATCCTCTGTCTGAGTGATGAATTAAAGATTTTAGAACAGGTTCCTGATTTTTTATCGCTTTCTTTAATGCCAATAGACTTCCTTCTGTTGTTAAGTTTTCGGCAACATGATGCCCCACAATTTTCTTGGAATACGCATCAGTTATTAAACTTAAATAACTTGGGTTTTTTCTATTTCCAATGTAGGTAATATCTGCTACCCAAACTTGGTTGGGTTTTGTAACTTGATAATCTGACACTAAATTTTTATGCTTTCTAAAGCGATGATGGGAGTTCGTGGTAACGTGGTAACTCCTTTTGGGTATTATTAATAAATGGTTGGCCCGTAAAATATTAAAAAATTTATCCCTTCCAATTTTTAGCTCTTTTAAAGGTTCGCTTAATAAAAAATACAGTTTCCTTCCGCCAAGTTTTGGCATCTTTATTCGGATATCTTCCACTAAATCCACCACTTGTTCTGCTTTATTCCTACAGGCTTTACTACGCTTTGTACTTCTATAATAGACTTGTCTATTCCAACCAAACAATCCACAGGTAAAAATTAGGGTTTCTTTTTCTTCTCTGCGGAAGTCATTGATTGTTCGGGTGGTAAGTTTTTTCTGATATCAATTTGATACTCTTTTTCTGCAAGGTTTATCATCATATCAAAAATGATGGCCTTTTTATCTGCAACATAAGCCTGTTTTTCTAAAAATGCTTTCTGTTTTTGAAGCAGTTTTACTTCAGCTTCTAACTCCATGATGCGTTGTTCTGGTGTTTTAGACATATTGGTTGGTGTTTGGTTTTCCCAATCAAAGTTACCATATTTTCTTAACCAACTCACTACTGTAGAGCGTGATTGGATACCGTACTTTTTCTTGCAAGCGGTAATTCCTAGTTTTCCTTCTTCGATATCTTTCACGATTTGAAGTTTTAAACTTAAACTGTAATCTTTCTGTGTTCGCTTTAAATAAAGCATTTCTTGTTGTTCTTGCATAACGATGTTTTTTTGTGTATCGCTATTTCAGGACTAGACA
>NZ_JASMRM010000034.1:0-1440 GCF_041431305.1 Cloacibacterium sp. Arc13 | reverse complement strand
TGTCACGTCCTAAAAAAAGTTTACACTTTTTATATTAATACTAAAATTCGTTTACAGTTCAAATATAATTCTAAAATAGATTTACAACCTCCTTTTTTTTGTAATAATTTTTCCATTTACAATCTCCCTTTTTAAGTTCCTTTGAGTGAACTTTTTCTGGAGTTATATATCCAATGCTCATATGAGGTCTTTCATTGTTATAAATTCTAATTACAGCATCTAGTAATTCTTTTGCTTGACTATAGTTTTCAACCTCATAATTGTTTAAATATTCTTCTTTTAAAATTCCATTTACACGTTCTGCAATAGCATTTTCAAGAGGGTCTCCATTCTCCGTCATGCTAATTTGTATATTATAATCCTGTAATAGGTTTACATATTTTTGACTACAATACTGTACTCCTCTGTCTGAATGATGCGTTATGGGCAAATGGCTCTCTGCCCCTTCAAAGGCAGAGAGAGCCATTTGTAATGCTTTTACACTATGCTCTGCTTCCAGTGTTTGAGACAAACAATGTCCAACTATTTTCCTGCTGTAAGCGTCTGTTACTAAATGAATATAAAGCACCTTATTTTTTGTTTTCCAATACGTTATATCACTCACAAACAATTCATTAGGTCTAGAAGCGGAAAATCCTTTTATTAGATTTGGATATTTTTTTAACCAATGATGAGATTGCGTTGTTTTTATTAACCTTTTTCTGCGTCTAATCAACAAGTTATTCACAGATAATAAATTAAATAAGGCATCTCTTCCCATTTTGATTTGATGCTCATGCATAAAACATTCCAACATAACATAAAGCTTTCTAGTTCCTATTCTTGGGTTCTGTCTTCTTATTTTAAGAACTTCTGTTATAATCAATTCATGTTCTAATTCTGTGTCAATATTCCGCTCAAAATATTGGTAATATGCCTGTCTTGTTACACCAAACAATCGGCATATTTTGCTTAATCCTAAGTTAGGTTTACGCTCTTTCATTTTGAAGATGGTTTGGTATTGGACTTTTTTCTTATATTGATTTTTAGCTCTTTTTCAGCAACTTCAATCATCATTTCCAAAGCGGTAGCTCGTAATTCTGAATTAACCAATGCCTGTTCTAATTGCTTGATTTTTTCTTTCATTTGAAGCTCTTCTATAGTTTGTTTGGAATCTCTTTTAGCCATAATATCAGTTTTATTTATAGCTAATTTACTGTATTTTGGTTCAATTTCATAGCCTAATTGACGCATCCATCGTAATATCTGACCGTGTTCCTCTTTCTCGCCTGTATATTTTTCCCAAATATCTCGCTTTTTGCATTTTGTTAATAGGTACTCTTCAACTATTTGTTGCCGCTCAGATAAAGTAAATTCACTAGGCCTTTTTAATCCTAAAATAATTTGTCGTTTGTTCATTCTTTTACACTTTTTTGTGTAAAGCTATTTTAGGACAAGACA
>NZ_JASMRM010000033.1:0-1552 GCF_041431305.1 Cloacibacterium sp. Arc13 | reverse complement strand
GCTTTAAATAAAGCATTTCTTGTTGTTCTTGCATAACGATGTTTTTTTGTGTATCGCTATTTCAGGACTAGACAAAAATAAAAAATAAAAAGTTCGAGAAAATTCTCGAACTTTTTTTTTATAAATTTTGGGTAAAAATATTTGATTAGAAAATTTCTCTTCCAGAAAAATGGAATTGCGCTTCAATTAGAGCATTTTCATCAGAATCTGAACCATGAACTGCATTTTCGCCAACGCTTCTTGCAAACATCTTTCTAATAGTTCCTTCTGCCGCATCTGCAGGATTGGTAGCACCGATTAGTTTTCTGAAATCTTCTACTGCATTTTCTTTTTCTAAAACCGCAGCTACGATTGGTCCAGAAGACATAAATTCTACTAATTCTCCGAAGAAAGGTCTTTCTGCGTGTACTTCATAGAATTTTTTAGCATCTGCAACTGTAAGTTGAGTTAATTTTAATGCTTTGAATGTAAATCCTGCTTCTGCAATTTTCCCTAAAATTGCTCCAATGTGCCCATCTGCAACTGCATCTGGCTTAATCATTGTAAATGTAATGTTACCTGACATAATTTTTTTTAAAATATTTTTTGCAAATGTAAGATTTTTTTGTACTTTTGCAAAGGAAACTTATTTCAAAGAGAGCCATTTTCTTTTGGCACGTTATTTGCAATATTAATAACGATTCTCATGTTTAATTTGAGTTTTCATGGTTATTAGTTTTTACCTCCAAGCAATTGGAGGTTTTTTTATGTAAAAATAAAATGTTAGATTTGAAAAATATTACATCTAACAACATGAATTCTCTTACCGAAGAAAACTATTTAAAAGCCATTTTCCATCTATTAGATCCTGAAAATCAGGTTACTGTAAATGAATTAAGCAAATTTTTACAAATCAAAATGCCTTCTGTAAACAGCATGATGAAAAAGTTTGCAGACAAAAATTGGGTAATCTACGAGACCTATAAACCAATAAGAGTAACAGAATTGGGAAGAAAAGAAGCGGCTATAGTGGTAAGAAAACATCGATTAACAGAAATGTTTTTAGTCGAAAAAATGGGATTCGGTTGGGAAAATGTACACGAAATAGCAGAACAATTAGAACATGTACACTCTGAAGATTTTTTTGACAAGATGGATGAGATCCTCAATTTTCCAAAAGTAGATCCTCATGGTGAACCTATTCCAGACAAAGATGGTATCATTATCACTCAAAATCTTAAAAAACTAAGCGAGTGTAAAATAAATGAAACAGTAATTCTTACTTCTGTGACTGTTTCTACAGATGATTTCCTAAATTACCTCAACCAGAGAAATCTAGCTTTAGGTGCAGAAATTTTAATTAAAAACATAGAAAAATTTGATGGTTCTATGCAGATAACGTTTGCAGATAGAACAGAAATCCTAAGCAAAATGGTTTGCGAAAAACTATTGGTAAAAAAATAAATCCCGAATTTCTTCGGGATTTTTTTTATGTATTGTCTTGTCCTGAAAAAAGTTGACTAAAAATTAGATAATATGTCAACAAAGAAGAAAATTTCAAAAATTCCAATTG
>NZ_JASMRM010000032.1:370-3753 GCF_041431305.1 Cloacibacterium sp. Arc13 | reverse complement strand
CTTTTTAATCCTAAAATAATTTGTCGTTTGTTCATTCTTTTACACTTTTTTGTGTAAAGCTATTTTAGGACAAGACATTGTGAAGTCGTAAGTTGTGAGTTATGAGTTATGAGTTATGAGTGCGGGGTAAAGTCGTGAAGTTGATGAGTTGTGAAGACGTGAAGTTGAAATATTTTGCTTTATGAAGAGATTCTTCACTGCGCTGTGCTTCGTTCAGAATGACAGGGTTATATATTTTAATCATGATTAGAAATCCGTTTCAATTGGAGAATTGTTTTTGAATCGCAAAGATTTTTTTTCTTGAATTACTTTTTAAGTGAGCTAAGTGAGAATTCGCTAGCGAATTGATGAAGCTGTGTTTTAATATTTTTATTATATTTAAACAATTATAAAGTAATCCTCAAAGATTAAAAAAACGATGCATCTGGTAGTTTCGTTTCAATTTCAGCTACTTGCATCAGGTTTAAAAATCTTAGTGGTGAGATTAAAAACGACACCGTAAAAAAAAAATAATCGACAAATGAAAATTTTAGTAGAAACAGAAAGGTTAATTTTAAGAGAGTTAGAATACACAGACGAAAATGACTTATTCGAAATGGATTCTGACCCAGAAGTTCATTTGTTTATTGAAAATAATCCTGTAAAATCAATTGACGAAATAACAAAAGTGATTGAAATGCTTAAAAAGCAATATCAAGAAAATGGAATTGCTCGTTGGGCTGTAATTGATAAATTAACCAACGAATGTATTGGTTGGGCTGGTTTAAAATATTTTGACCAACCATTAAATAATCACCACAATTTTTACGAACTTGGTTATAGGTTTAAGAAAAAACATTGGGGTAAAGGTTTTGCTACAGAATCTTCTATTGCTATTTTGGATTATGGATTTTCAAACTTAAATATTGACCAAATTTTTGCTATCGTTGACCCGAAAAATGTAAACTCTAAGAAGGTTTTGTCTAAATTGGGCTTTGAATTTCAAGAAACCTTTGATTACGAAGGTGCCCCAACAGACTGGTTTGAATTGAAAAAGACTACTTGGGAACATAAAAAGTAGATTTCCTGACAACTGTAATTGTTGGACAACTTGAGTTTTTGTGGAATTGATGAAGCGTGTGTTTTAAAATGCTTTTTTTATGAAGTTTTTTGTTTGGAAATAATTTTCTTTTCCCCGACCCTGACTTCGACGACACTCAGTCACCAAGGTGGAATATTATTTTTTATTATATTTAAGTAATAACAAAGTAATAGTCACGGATTACAAATCCGCGACATCGGGTCTATAGGGTGAAGTGCTTTTTGAGATGGGGCTTCTAGGGTATATTTTTATACGCAAAGATTTTTTTTCTTGAATTGCTTTTTTAAGTGAGCAAAGTGGGAATTCGCTAGCGAATTGATGAAGCGTGTGTTTTAATATTTTTATTATATTTAAGTAATAACAAAGTAATAGTCACGGATTACAAATCCGCGACATCGGGCTTTTTTTTCTTGAATTGCTTTTTAAGTGAGCTAAGTTGGCGAAATTCATTCGCTTTGAAGCGATGTGGGAATTGTTATTTAAACAGACTTTTTTCTATCACAAAGTTCACGGAGATGTGGTGAAATGATAGCGTTTTTAAGGGCTCTGAGGAACATCGGAGATGTTCTGGAAAGGTCACGGATATTCGGTTGGCAGGTGTAGAAAAACTTTTTCCTTGATGAAAAGATTCTTCACTATGCTACGCTTCGTTCAGAATGACAGGGTTATGTTTTTTGCTCACGATTAGGAATCTAATTATTGGGGGGATTTTTTTTGAAACGCAAAGATTTTTTTTCTTGAATTGCTTTTTTAAGTGAGCTAAGTGAGAATTCGCTAGCGAATTGATGGAGCTTGTGTTTTAAATATTTTATTATATTTAAACAATTATAAAGTAATCCTCAAAGATTAAAAAAACGATGCATCTGGTATTTTCGTTTCAATTTCAGCTACTTGCATCAGGTTTAAAAATCTTAGTGGTGAGATTAAAAACGACACCGTAAAAAAAATAATCGACAAATGAATATTTTATTAGAAACAGAAAGGTTAATTTTAAGAGAGTTAGAATACATAGACGAAAATGACTTATTCGAAATGGATTCTGACCCAGAAGTTCATTTGTTTATTGAAAATAATCCTGTAAAATCAATTGACGAAATAACAAAAGTGATTGAAATGCTTAAAAAGCAATATCAAGAAAATGGAATTGCTCGTTGGGCTGTAATTGATAAATTAACCAACGAATGTATTGGTTGGGCTGGTTTAAAATATTTTGACCGACCATTAAATAATCACCACAATTTTTACGAACTTGGTTATAGGTTTAAGAAAAAACATTGGGGTAAAGGTTTTGCTACAGAATCTTCTATTGCTATTTTGGATTATGGATTTTCAAACTTAAATATTGACCAAATTTTTGCTATCGTTGACCCGAAAAATGTAAACTCTAAGAAGGTTTTGTCTAAATTGGGCTTTGAATTTCAAGAAACCTTTGATTACGAAGGTGACCCAACAGACTGGTTTGAATTGAAAAAGACTACTTGGGAACATAAAAAGTCGACTCCCCGACAGCAGTAACTGTGGCCCAACTTCAGATTTTGTGGAATTGATGAAGCGTGTGTTTTAAAATGCTTTTTTTATGAAGTTTTTTGTTTGGAAATAATTTTCTTTTCCCCGACCCTGACTTCGACGACACTCAGTCACCAAGGTGGAATATTATTTTTTATTATATTTAAGTAATAACAAAGTAATAGTCACGGATTACAAATCCGCGACATCGGGGGAATTTATTTTTCATTATATTTAAGTAGTTACAAAGTAGTAGTCACGGATTACAAATCCGCGACATCGGGGGTTATGGGTTATGGGTTATGGGTTATGAGTTATGAGTTATGAGTTATGAGTGCGGGGTGAAGTCGTGAAGTTGATGAGTTGTGAAGACGTGAAGTTGAAATATTTTGCTTTAAGAAGAGATTCTTCACTACGCTGTGCTTCGTTCAGAATGACAGGGTTATGTTTTTTGCTCACGATTAGGAATCTATATTATTGGCGAAATTGTTTTTGAAAAGCAAAGATTTTTTTTTCTTGAATTACTTTTTTAAGTGAGCTAAGTTGGCGAAATTCATTCGCTTTGAAGCGATGTGATGAAGGATGAGGTGCGGGGTAAAGTCGTGAAGTTGATGTGTTGTGAAGGCGTAAGTTGTGAGTTATGAGTTATGAATTATGAGTTATGAGTTATGAGTTATGAGTGCGGGATGAAGTCGTGAAGTTGAAATATTTTGCTTTATGAAGAGATTCTTCACTACGCTGTGCTTCGTTCAGAATGACAGGGTTATGTTTTTTGCTCACGATTAGGAATCTATAT
>NZ_JASMRM010000032.1:0-270 GCF_041431305.1 Cloacibacterium sp. Arc13 | reverse complement strand
TATTGGGGGGGGGGGGATTTTTTTTGGAACGCAAAGATTTTTTTTCTTGAATTGCTTTTTTAAGTGAGCTAAGTTAGCGAAATTCATTCGCTTTGAAGCGGTGTGGTGAAGGATGAGGGATGCGAGGTGCGAGGTGCGGGGGTGCGGGGTGCGAGGTGCGGGGTAAAGTCGTGAAGTTGTGAAGTTGTGAAGTTGTCTTGTCCTAAAATAGCTTTACACAAAAAAGTGTAAAAGAATGAACAAACGACAAATTATTTTAGGATTAAAAAG
>NZ_JASMRM010000031.1:0-4270 GCF_041431305.1 Cloacibacterium sp. Arc13 | reverse complement strand
TCGCTTTAAATAAAGCATTTCTTGTTGTTCTTGCATAACGATGTTTTTTTGTGTATCGCTATTTCAGGACTAGACATAAATTCTAAATAAAAAACCGAACTAAGACGTTCGGTTTTTTTATTTTTTTATGTTAGAATTTTTATAATTTCTAATCACAAAATTGAGTCCAGTTTCTAGAATTTCACCCATAGATTCGCATTTTTTGAACTGAATGCTATAAGTAAGTTTGTGCAATCCTGCTTTCAATTCTTCTACATGTTCTGGTTTAGAAATCTCATCTCTTTTCATAATTTCTAGCAAATGAGGCAACCTTCCGTCTGTACTGGCGCGTTTTGCAATGGCAGAACGAACTTCTTTTCTATATTGTTCGATGGAATTGGGTTTAAGTCTATCATAAACCATTTCTACCATTTTCTTATTTTCTTTGAAATATTGAGGCAGATAAATTTTGAGATTTCCTTCGTAGCACTGCTGGTCAAAATCAATCGGACGAATTCTATACACCACTTGGTCAAAATCATGTGCAGGAATCACCACGTAATTGTAAGAACGCATATCTCCGAGTAAACCGATGAGACATCTTTCGTTAAATTTCACAAACTCTTTGGCAATTTGAGCTTTTTCTTGAGGTGAACATTGGTCTAAATGCTTTTCTATAAAGACATCTCCAGGAATTCCTAAAATATGTTCCTCAATTAAAGTGTCTTTGTACAAAAGGAAATTAATACGATTAGGCGAAAGAATTTCTTCTAATTCCAGACCATAAATCCTAGAAGCATCTGCTTTTTTAATGTAAAAATTGGTATAATTATCATTCAGAATATTTCTTACTCTAATTCTAAATGGTTTAGAGTTCCCAAACGTACAAAAATGAATAGAATCTACCTTCAAAAAAGGAAGTACATCTACATCTCCATCAGAATGTAAAAGCGTATAAATTTTATTGAGATTAGCTTCGATTTCGGCGTGTTCAAATTCTGGGTAATACACATTGAGCCAAAGTGTGTCCTTGCCTTCTTTATCATGAACAGGCATATAATCTGAAAAACGCAATAAATCATCATAATAAAATCTGATATTGGTAAGTCGATGATTTTTTTCCAAATAATCCATCAATTCTGGATTTACGGGATACATTGGTTTTCTGAATTCTATTTTTACGTCTTTCATCCTCCTGAATTTGTCTTTTCAAAGATACAAAATCTTTTGTAGGGCTTTTCTTTAACCTCAACAAAAAACCTCCAAGAAAATCTTGAAGGTTTGAAATATCATGTGAAATAATTTTAAGCTTTTACAGGAATGGTTTTCAGTTGTCTGAAGGTAATCATTCTGTAATTTTCTTCGTCCCAAAGCGTATAAAAAGCATATTTTACACTGCTTAATAACGTGATAGTCGTTACATATTTTTGGAAAACAGGATTCTCCTTGCTGCATTTTTCTAATTTATAGAAAGGAACTTTCGGAGCCAAATGATGAATGTGATGATACCCAATATTTCCTGTAAAAAAGTTGAAAATTTTTGGCAATTTATAATAAGAACTTCCTTTAATTGCTGCTAAAAGATATTGCCAATCTTCTTTCCATGCTTTGTAATTTGGGTCGTGCTGATGTTGCATGTAAAAAAACCAAATCGCTGTAAACGCAAACGTGATAAGGATAGGAATATATAAAAGTGCTAATTTTTTGAATCCTTCAATAAGATCAAAACTTGGCAAGCTTAAAATCACACCTAGAATGGCAAAAAATCCTAATAAGTATAAATTGGTTCTCAACAGCGTTAAACGTTCTTTCTCCCAACCTTTGAATTTGATAAAAGGAATTCTGTTGTGAATAAAAATGTAGTAAATAGGCCCCAAAACAAACATTACAGGAACGGAACGATAAATTCTATATTTAATCTTTCCCCAATTAGAAAGTTCGTTGTATTCTCTCACCGTCAACAAGGTAACATCTCCGATGGTTCTGGTATCTAACTGTCCTTGATGTGCATGATGATGATTATGAGAACGCGCCCAATATTTGTAAGGAATACACGTCATCAAACTCATTAGAAATCCTGTTCTATCGTTTTTAGTTCTATCTGGAAAAAAAGATTGATGCCCACAATCATGCTGAATAATAAAAATTCTGGTTAAAAATAATCCTGCGAAAAAGCAAATTCCTAAAGCGCCCCAAAATTGAAATTCATAAACTATGGCTGCCGCTATAAAAAGCAAACCAAAAGGTAAAACCGTTTTCCAAACTTCTTTTCTTGCTAATTTTACTTCCGGTGTAGCATAAGGTTTAATAAGTTCCTTCCAGTTTTTTAAGTCGTTAATAATGTTTTGTTCTCCTCTCATTTAATTATTATGTTAAAAAGACAAAGATATTATTCTATGAATAAAAATTTTAAATTTTAAGACTATTTAACGTATAAATAATTAAATTCGTGAAAAATAAAATCATGAATCGCAAAGAATTTCTTACCACTTCTCTTGGCGCAACTTTAGGCGTTGCTATTTTGCCTCAATTATGGTCTTGTACTTCTCAGAGAACTGTTTTTGAAGTTTTAAAATCTTCAAATGGTGATATTTCTAAAATCAGAGGAAATGTGAGCAGTTTTACCAATCGTGGCGGAACCGTAGGTTTGTTAGAAACCAAAGATTCATTTGTAGTTATTGATGCTCAATTTCCAGATTTTATTCAACCTTTAATCGATTCTATTTCTCATGTCAAAGGAAAACCGATTGAGTTTTTGTGCAACACGCATCATCACGGAGATCACACTGCAGGAAATTTCGCTTTTAAAAATTTGACTCAAAAAATTGTGGCACAAAAGAATGTTCCAGAATTGCAGAAAAATGCAGCAGAACTCGCTAAAAATGTAGACAAACAAGTTTACGCCAATATTTTATTTGAAGACCAATACCTCATCAAATCTGGTGGAGAAAGAGTAACCGCTTATCATTTCGGAGCGGGACATACTTTTGGTGATGCGATGTATCATTTTGAAAAAGACAATGTGGTTCACATGGGAGATTTAATGTTCATCAACATGATTCCTGTTTATCGCGTAAAAGATGGTTCTAATTTTAGAAGCTGGATTTCTGTTTTAGAAAAAGCCATTTCTACTTTTGATAAAGATACTTTATTTATTTTCGGACATGCTCCAGATAAAAATCTCACAAAAGGAAACCTAGAAAATCTCACCGAAATGAGAAATTTCTTAGAAGCCAGTGCAGATTACATCAAAAAATCTCTAGCCGAAGGAAAAACCACAGAACAACTAACTGAAAATCTAGTGATTCCAAAATTTGAACACCGAAAAGCCATGAACAAAGATTTCACCAAAACCTTTGTAGAAGGAATTGCAAGTCAGTTATAACAAAGAAATCTCCAGAAAATTCTGGAGATTTTTATTTTGAGTAAAGCAAATATACTGTTCCAACGTATGCATTTTTGGTAATAATATCAGTCATTACTTCTTCGTCTAAATAAATGTATTCAAAATTTGGATTTTCTTTTTTAATTTTTTCAAATTTATTTCTAGAAATTCTTTTACCATCAAAATAATAAAAATCTAGAGGAGTTGGTGTTACAATCACTACCGCTCCTATTTCAAGCATTCCATCATCAGCATGTAGCGTTTTGTTAGAAAACAAATCATTTTTAGAAAGCAAATGAATAGAACTTCCCTTAATTATTTTTCCAAATTTAATTTGATTATAGGAAATTTTTAAAATGTTCTTTTCTTGAATTATAGATTCTGGAACTTCGATTTGAAAATTATTATCAGTATCAATTGTTCCATTATATAATTTTGATTTTGTTATCAATTTTATTGATTGAGGTTCTCTAAAACCAATTTTTAAAGAATCAATTTTTCCTTTAATTAAAATCTTTTTATCTAAAATATTCTCAATAGAATTATTCTGAATAACTTTTTGATTAGAACAAGAAACTGTGGTTAATGAAACAGCGATTAAAATGCTTGATGCAATATTTAGTTTAGATTTATAAATTCTTCCGCACAATTTAGTATTTTCAAGTAAAATCTTTTCTATTTCTTCAGAAGATTTATCTGTAAAATCCCAAACTTTTTTTGAGCAAACATTACAAAATTTACCTTCTGGAATATCTATCATCTCACCCCAATTTTCACTGCAAGGATTATGTATTTTGAATTTTTTCACAATTATAAAGTTTTTATAAAAATGAGTTGTCCTAAAAAAGGTTGACTCATTAATAATTCAAATATAGTTAAATCGTAGCAGAATTAATTCTGTTACGA
>NZ_JASMRM010000030.1:0-4290 GCF_041431305.1 Cloacibacterium sp. Arc13 | reverse complement strand
ATTGACAGCTTTAGAAATAGAGCTTTCTTCGGACAATTTTCAAGGTGCTGCATGGTTGTCGTCAGCTCGTGCCGTGAGGTGTTAGGTTAAGTCCTGCAACGAGCGCAACCCCTGTCACTAGTTGCCATCATTCAGTTGGGGACTCTAGTGAGACTGCCTACGCAAGTAGAGAGGAAGGTGGGGATGACGTCAAATCATCACGGCCCTTACGTCTTGGGCCACACACGTAATACAATGGCCGGTACAGAGGGCAGCTACACAGCGATGTGATGCAAATCTCGAAAGCCGGTCTCAGTTCGGATTGGAGTCTGCAACTCGACTCTATGAAGCTGGAATCGCTAGTAATCGCGCATCAGCCATGGCGCGGTGAATACGTTCCCGGGCCTTGTACACACCGCCCGTCAAGCCATGGAAGCTGGGGGTACCTGAAGTCGGTGACCGTAAAAGGAGCTGCCTAGGGTAAAACTAGTAACTAGGGCTAAGTCGTAACAAGGTAGCCGTACCGGAAGGTGCGGCTGGAACATCTCATTTTAGAGCGTCATTAGACGTAAAACAAAATTAAAATAAGAACTTACTCAGTTCGCTTTGGTTTTTACTGGTTGATATATAAAAATATACCCCTAATCATTAGTAAGAGGGAAGAGATTTAAAGTCTCGTAGCTCAGCTGGTTAGAGCGCTACACTGATAATGTAGAGGTCGGCAGTTCGAGCCTGCCCGAGACTACTAAAGAATTAGAGGGGAATTAGCTCAGCTGGCTAGAGCGCCTGCCTTGCACGCAGGAGGTCAAGGGTTCGACTCCCTTATTCTCCACAGTTTTAGAGGTCTAATTTAAAAGTGACGAATAGAGCCAAAAACAATATTTGTTTATTAGACATTTAAGAAGAAAAATAGATCATTGACATTAACGATAAAGACATCACAAAGAGATAACCGAGCACTTTCGAGTGCCGAGTATAAAAATATACTAATATAATATTAGGAAAGAAATCGTTAAGGGCGTATGGCGGATGCCTAGGCTTTCAGAGGCGACGAAGGACGTGGTAAGCTGCGAAAAGCTGCGGGGATTGGCACACACGAATTGATCCGCAGATGTCCGAATGGGGCAACCCGGCATGTTGAAGACATGTCACCCAGCAATGGGAGCAAACCCGGAGAACTGAAACATCTAAGTACCCGGAGGAAAAGAAATCGAAGAGATTCCGTAAGTAGTGGCGAGCGAAAGCGGATTAGCCCAAAAGTCTTTATATGTTTAGAAGAATGTTCTGGAAAGAACAGCCATAGAGGGTGATAGCCCCGTAATCGAAAGGCATACATAGATGATAAATGAGTAGGGCGGGACACGTGAAATCCTGTCTGAATATGGGGGGACCATCCTCCAAGGCTAAATACTCCTGAAAGACCGATAGTGAACAAGTACTGTGAAGGAAAGGTGAAAAGCACTTCGAATAGAAGGGTGAAATAGAACCTGAAACCGTACGCCTACAAGCGGTCGGAGCACCTATATGGTGTGACGGCGTGCCTTTTGCATAATGAGCCTACGAGTTAATTTTACTAGCGAGGTTAAGGACTTCAGGTCCGGAGCCGGAGCGAAAGCGAGTCTGAATAGGGCGCATAGTTAGTAGGATTAGACGCGAAACCTTGTGATCTACCCATGGGCAGGTTGAAGCTCTGGTAACACAGAGTGGAGGACCGAACCGGTTGACGTTGAAAAGTCTTCGGATGACCTGTGGGTAGGGGTGAAAGGCCAATCAAACTGGGAGATAGCTCGTACTCCCCGAAATGCATTTAGGTGCAGCGTTGCGACAAGTTTATTAGAGGTAGAGCTACTGATTGGATGCGGGGGTTTCATCGCCTACCAATTCCTGACAAACTCCGAATGCTAATAAATGTTTCGCAGCAGTGAGGGCATGGGTGCTAAGGTCCATGTCCGAGAGGGAAAGAACCCAGACCAACAGCTAAGGTCCCCAAATATATGCTAAGTTGAAACAACGCGGTTGGACTGCATTGACAGCTAGGATGTTGGCTTGGAAGCAGCCATTCATTTAAAGAGTGCGTAACAGCTCACTAGTCGAGCGGTCCGGCATGGATAATAATCGGGCATAAGCATATTACCGAAGCTATGGATTTGTACAATAGTACATCTGGTAGGGGAGCATTCTATTTGCGCCGAAGCAGTATCGCGAGGTATTGTGGAGCGGATAGAAAAGAAAATGTAGGCATAAGTAACGATAAAGGGGGCGAGAAACCCCCTCACCGAAAGACTAAGGTTTCCTCAGCCATGCTAATCAGCTGAGGGTTAGTCGGGGCCTAACGCGAACCCGAAAGGGGTAGTGGATGGACAACGGGTTAATATTCCCGTACCTGTATAATAATAAAGTGACGGAGTTGGAAATTAGGTGCGTACTGACGGAATAGTACGTTGAAGTAACTGCGAGGTTACGATAGTACAGCAAGTCTTCGGATGCGCTGATAATCCTAAGGACCCGCTTCCAAGAAAAGCGATTTATACAGCCCGTACCAAAACCGACACAGGTAGTCGAGGAGAGAATCCTAAGGTGCTCGAGTGAGTCGTGGCTAAGGAACTAGGCAAAATAGTCTCGTAACTTCGGAAGAAGAGACGCCAGCAGTAATGCTGGCCGCAGTGAAGAGGCCCAGGCGACTGTTTATCAAAAACACAGGACTCTGCTAAATCGAAAGATGCTGTATAGGGTCTGACACCTGCCCGGTGCTGGAAGGTTAAGGAAGGTGCTTAGAAGTAATTCGAAGGCATTGACTGAAGCCCCAGTAAACGGCGGCCGTAACTATAACGGTCCTAAGGTAGCGAAATTCCTTGTCGGGTAAGTTCCGACCTGCACGAATGGTGTAACGATCTGGGCACTGTCTCAGCCACGAGCTCGGTGAAATTGTAGTATCGGTGAAGATGCCGATTACCCGCAATGGGACGAAAAGACCCTGTGAACCTTTACTATAACTTCGTATTGACTCTGAGTAAATAATGTGTAGGATAGGTGGGAGGCTTTGAAGCAGGCACGCTAGTGTTTGTGGAGCCAACGTTGAAATACCACCCTTTGTTTACTTGGAGCCTAACTTCGAAAGAAGGACATTGCGTGGTGGGTAGTTTGACTGGGGTGGTCGCCTCCAAAAGAGTAACGGAGGCTTTCAAAGGTACCCTCAGCACGCTTGGTAACCGTGCGTAGAGTGTAATGGCATAAGGGTGCTTGACTGTGAGACCTACAAGTCGATCAGGTGCGAAAGCAGGACATAGTGATCCGGTGGTTCCGTATGGAAGGGCCATCGCTCATAGGATAAAAGGTACTCCGGGGATAACAGGCTAGTCTCCCCCAAGAGCTCACATCGACGGGGAGGTTCGGCACCTCGATGTCGGCTCGTCACATCCTGGGGCTGGAGAAGGTCCCAAGGGTTGGGCTGTTCGCCCATTAAAGTGGCACGCGAGCTGGGTTCAGAACGTCGTGAGACAGTTCGGTCTCTATCTATTGCGGGCGTTAGAAGTTTGAGCGGAGTTGACTCTAGTACGAGAGGACCGTGTTGAACAAACCTCTGGTGTATCAGTTGTACCGCCAGGTGCACCGCTGAGTAGCTATGTTTGGAAGAGATAAGCACTGAAAGCATATAAGTGCGAAACTCGCCGCGAGATGAGACTTCTTTTAAGGGTCGTTGGAGATGACGACGTTGATAGGCTACAGGTGTAAAGGCAGTAATGTCATAGCCGAGTAGTACTAATTACCCGTAGATTTATAGCCTAATAGGGCACTCGAAAGAGATAAGGTTAGCTCTTTGTGAACGTTTTTATCGATAAAAAAAGTTATAAACATAACTCTTATATACAATATTTAGGGTGGTTTTAGCAGAGGGGCTCACCTGTTCCCATTCCGAACACAGAAGTTAAGCCCTCTAGCGCCGATGGTACTGCTAACGCGGGAGAGTAGGTCGCCGCCAGTTTTTATTTTTAAATCCTCATCATGCAAATGATGAGGATTTTTTGTTTTATCACTATTGTATCTATCCAATCTCATCAAGCTATCATTTTGAAAGCATAATACATTAAATGAGAAAATACTCATGGAACTTGACTTGCATATATAAATTATAAACATCAATTTATATTTGAAGAAGGAATAGCATTAAAAAACCTCTGTTCTAATGAAGGACAGAGGCTTTTTACTTTATAATTTTATGTATGTTTAAATATATTATACTTGAATTACTCCCAAATTAAACTTATCTGTAATAGGAGAATTATTTGCAACTTCTATTCCTGCAGATATCCA
>NZ_JASMRM010000002.1:0-367880 GCF_041431305.1 Cloacibacterium sp. Arc13 | reverse complement strand
AAAGCAAAAACGTTTTTACTTTGGTTTAATTATTTATTTTTGTCCTATAATCTGTATCGGTTTTTTAGGACTAGTCATTTTTACATATTCATCTATGTCTGGTGAAGCATCTACTTTTGAAATAAAATCAGTTGTTCCATATTTCTTAGAAACTTTATTGGCCCAATAAATTCCTAAAACAATTCCTGCTATGACAAAAAATCCAAAAAGGAAAATACTGTTCAAGTAATATTGACACGCAAAGCCAATTCCAATTCCTAAAATAGTTGGTGATGCAACTATTTTCAACCAAGAAATAGCATCAATAATGGTTTCGAAAAAAGATTTTTCATTTTTCATGATAATGGTGATTAGTTTTTTTGAAATTAAACTTTTAACAGTTCAATTGTTCTTTCTGGATTTTCACTGGCAAAAACAGCATTTCCAGCCACCAAAACATCTGCACCTGCTTCGAAGAGTTTTGGAGCGTTTTCGGTATTTACGCCGCCGTCTATTTCGATGAGCGCTGTAGAATTATTTTCTAGAATTAATTCTTTGGTTTCTTTGATTTTTTTGTAAGTGTTTTCTATAAATTTTTGTCCACCAAAGCCAGGATTTACGCTCATTAATAAAACCAAATCTACTTCGGTAATAATATCTTCTAATACCCAAACTGGAGTAGAAGGATTAAGCACTACACCGGCTTTTGCACCTTTGTCTTGAATCAAATTAATGGTTCTGTGAAGATGTGTACACGCTTCATAATGTACAGAAACCAAATCTGCGCCGTAATTGATGAATTCTTCTACATATTTTTCAGGCTCTACAATCATAAGATGCACATCTACAAATTTTTTTGCGTGTTCCTGAATTGCTTTCATCACTGGGAAACCAAAAGAAATATTCGGAACGAATCTTCCATCCATTACATCTACATGAAACCAATCGGCTTGACTGCCGTTAATCATTTCTATATCACGCTGTAAATTCCCAAAATCTGCAGATAAAACTGAAGGTGCAATAAGTTTTGTTTTCATTTAAATTGCTTTCTGCTGTCAGCTTTTAGCTTTCAGCTTGATTAATAAAATATTTTAAAATAAAAAAAGATAGCGAAAGCTATCTTTTTGCTGTTTGCAGATAGCTGAAAGCCGACTGCTAAATTATTTACCAAGGTAAGACTTCAAGATTTTGCTTCTAGAGTTGTGTTTCAATCTCTTAATTGCTTTTTCTTTAATCTGTCTTACTCTTTCTCTCGTTAAGTCGAAAGTTTCACCTATTTCTTCTAGAGTCATAGGATGTTTTCCGTTTAATCCGAAATATAATCTTACCAAATCTGCTTCTCTTGGCGTAAGCGTTTGTAAAGCTCTTTCAATCTCGATTTGTAGAGATTCTAGCATTAAGTCTTTATCAGGACTTGGAGATTCACCAGAACGTAAAACGTCATACAAGTTAGAATCTTCTCCTTCTACTAATGGTGCGTCCATAGATAAGTGACGACCAGAGTTTTTCATAGATTCTTTAATATCTTCTTCGCTCATATCTAGAACTTCTGCCAATTCTTCTGGTGAAGGTGGTCTTTCGTTTTCTTGTTCTAAGTGTGCGTAAGCTTTGTTGATTTTATTGATTGAACCAATTTTGTTCAAAGGTAATCTTACAATTCTAGATTGCTCTGCAAGAGCTTGTAAGATAGATTGTCTAATCCACCAAACTGCATAAGAAATAAATTTGAAACCTCTGGTTTCGTCATATCTTTTAGCAGCTTTCATTAGACCAAGGTTTCCTTCGTTAATAAGGTCAGGAAGAGATAATCCTTGGTTTTGATATTGTTTTGATACAGACACTACGAAACGCAAGTTGGCTTTAATCAACTTTTCTAGAGCAGCTCTGTCTCCGTTACGGATTCTTTGAGCTAGTTCTACTTCTTCGTCTGCTGTGATGAGTTCTACTTTACCAATTTCTTGCAAATATTTGTCAAGGGAAGCGGTTTCTCTATTGGTAACCTGTTTTGTAATTTTTAACTGTCTCATATCTTATTATACGTTCATTATAACGAAAAGGTTACACACTTTATTGAAAATAATGAAAAAATAGCTAAATTTTATAGAAAAAGCCAATAATTCGGGCGCCATTTCCAGCTTTCGCCAGTCGCTATCTCAAAAATCCAAGCCAAATTCCCGATTTTTTGAGATGAGCTCCAACAATGGCTCAATCTGGGGCGCAGTTTCCGTATTTTATTAAACTTTTTCAATTAAGTTTTTCGATTTTTATGACCTAGGAAACGGAGGCGTTTGAAAATTTTGAAAAATTTTTGTAAAGAAATTTCCACTGTTTGAGTAAGTAAGGAAAAAGCTAGGGACGAGTTTTGGAAATTTTAGAAAATTATTTAAAATTTTAGCCGAGTTTCCAGTCTTGAATTTTTGGTTCTTTTGTTTCAAGACAAAAGAACATGTTAATTTTAAAATTAATATTGTAAGTATTAACAATCTTGCACTTTTTCCTTAATTTAGTCCTATGAAATATTCTTTTAAAAACGACTATTCAGAAGGTTGTCATCCCAGTATTTTAGAGGCTTTAATGCGTACTAATTTTTCTCAACAAAATGGTTACGGTTTAGATGATTATTGTGCAGAAGCAGAAAAACTCATTCTTCAAAAAGCAAATGCACCTCAATCCAAAGTCCATTTTGTAAGTGGAGGAACTCAAGCGAATTTATTGGTGATTTCAGCAATTCTAAGACCTCACGAAAGTGTGGTTTCTGCAACTACCGGTCATATTTTCACCAATGAAGCTGGTGCGATAGAAGCAACAGGTCATAAAGTTCATGGGGTAGAAACTCCCGATGGAAAACTGAAACCAGAAGATATTCAGAAAGTGTTAGATGTTCATACCAATGTTCCTCATCAATTAAAACAAAAGTTGGTTTATATTTCTAATTCTACCGAAATTGGAACGATTTATACCCAAAAAGAATTAGAAGATTTATCAAATTTTTGCAAAGAAAAAAATCTATATTTATTTATGGATGGGGCTAGATTAGGACACGCTTTAACGGCAGAAAGCAATGATGTAACGCTAGAAGATGTAGCAAAGTTTACAGATGTTTTTTATCTTGGCGGAACCAAAAACGGAGCTTTATTAGGCGAAGCAATCATTATAAACAGACAAAGTCTGCAAGAAGAATTCGGGTTTCACATTAAGCAAAAAGGGGCAATGCTCGCGAAAGGAAGATTACTCGGAATTCAGTTTCAAGAGTTGATGAAAGACGATTTATATTGGGATTTAGCGAAACATGCCAATCAACAAGCCATGAAAATTAAGCAAACTTTCAAAGAAATAGGTTGTGAATTTTTAGCGGAAACAGATACCAATCAGATTTTCCCAATTTTAGAAAATTCACAAATTGAGAAACTTTCAGAGCAGTTTGATTTTTATGTTTGGAAGAAAATAGATGCACAAAAATCAGCCATTAGAATTATTACTTCTTGGGCTACAGAAACCGAAGTGGTAGAACGTTTTTGTCAAGAAATTTTGAAATTAAAATAAATAAAACCCACTCTAAATAATGAAAAAACTTATACTTTCAATTTTTTTAATTCCTGCTGTATTTTCTGCGCAACAAACCGTTTCCAGAGATACAGAAATTGCGAATTATGTGTCTCAAGTAAGCGCAGATTCTTTAAAATCTCACATCAATAAATTGGTGAGTTTTGGTACTCGTCATACCATGAGTTCTACTACTGATGCTAAAAAAGGAATTGGTGCTGCAAGAAATTGGGTGCTTTCTAAATTTAAAAATTATGCTAAAAATGCTGACGGAAGAATGGAAGTTTTTCTACAAAATCAAACCATTCAACCTGATGGAAAACGAATCAATCAGCCAACAGATTTAGGAAACGCTATTGCTATTTTGCGTGGAACTGATCCTAATGATAAAAGAATTTTTATGATTGGCGGACATCTTGATTCCAGAGTTTCTGATGTGATGAATGCCAAAGATTTCGCACCTGGAGCAAATGACGACGGAAGCGGAGTAGGTGCTGTAATAGAATCTGCCAGAATTTTGAGCCAATCAAAATTTCCTGCAACTATAGTTTTTGTAGCATTTTCTGGCGAAGAACAAGGTTTGTTAGGTGCTAAAATGCTTGCAGAAAAGGCAAAAAATGAAAATTGGCAGCTAGAAGCTTTGTTGAATAATGATATGGTAGGGAATAATTTAACTAGCGAAACCAATTTAATTAATGCCAATCAGTTAAGAGTTTTTTCTGAAGGTTTACCACAATTTGATTTGGACAAAAAAGCTCAAGGAATTAGAAATTTAGGTTTAGAAAATGATGGAGAAGCAAGACAATTAGCAAGATACATTAAGGAAATTGGAGAGCGTTATGTGGACAATTTGGAAGTTAAATTAATCTACAGAAACGACAGATTTCTTCGTGGCGGCGATCATACTTCATTTGTGAATCAAGGTTTTTCAGCAGTAAGATTGACTGAATTCAATGAAAATTACGACCATCAACATCAAGATATCAGAAAAGAAAATGGTAAACAGTTTGGGGATTTACCAGAATTTATGGATTTTGAATATTTCAAGAAAAATGTCGGGGTAAATGTATCTGTTTTGGCAAATTTGGCAAAATCTCCTTCTAAACCAGAAAATGTGAAAATGGATGTAAAAGAATTAACTAATTTTACGACCATTCATTGGGAAAAACCAAAAAATGGAGAAGTTGCAGGTTATTACGTTCTTATGCGTGAAACCGATTCTTCTACTTGGCAAAAGAAATTTTTCACCAAAGAAAATTCTATGAAACTGCCTTATTCTAAAGATAATTATTTCTTTGCAGTACAAGCGGTAAACAGTTCAGGAAACGAAAGTCTCATCGTAATTCCAAGTGTAAGATAAAATAAGAAGTCCCGAAATTTTCGGGACTTTTTTTGTGTTAACTTTTAAACGCAAAGATTATTATTGCTTTATAAAGATTTTAAGAAAGTAAAGAAAGTGAATAAATTCACTCTTGAAGCGTTCGCTTAATCAATTCCGTTTACGGAATAAGCTTTACTCACTAAAAGAGAGATTTTTTTTAAAATCTTTGCGTTTTAAAATCATAATTGCTTTTTGAAACCCACTTCTTTTCTCCATTTTTTAAATTCTCCTGGAGACATTGTTCCTTGCGGAACTTCGGTTACTCTTTTGCTTTTAGATTTTGGTTTTTCTTTCACTTCTAGCAATTTCTTTTCCGTAACTGTATTGATGGAAATTTCTACCGTATATTTTCCTGGAGTGATGTAAACATTGCCATCATCTGATTTTTTAGACTTTTCACTTGCATTTACCGTTAAATCATAACTGATGATGTTAAATCCTTTGTCAGTATGATGATTAATGGTTTTTACGGTTTCATTTTGAGCATTGATGATTTTAATAACAGCATTTCCAGCATTTTTAGTGTAAAATTCTATTGGGAAATTCTGCTTTTCAATTTCAGTGAAATTACTGTAAGATTTGCCCCAATTTTCTTTGAAATTAATGCTTTCAACATCAAAAACGATTAAATTTTTAGCTAAATTTTCTGGCATTAATTTTTGTAATTTCTTCACATCGGCAATGTAAATACTTCTTCCATGTGTTGCTACAATTAACTCATTATCTCTGTGATGAACTTTCAAATCGTGAATAGCAACGTTTGGAAGTGTAGCATTATTGGCAGACATAAACGTTTTTCCTCGTTCTAGAGAAATGTACAATCCATTATCAGTTCCTACATACAATAGATTTTCGTTGGTGTGATCTTCTCTGATGACATTAATAGGTTCGGCAGGTAAATCTTCGCCAATTTTCTTCCAAGTTTTCCCGAAATCATCAGAACTGTAAAGCAATGCACGGAAATCATCTTCTCTGTATGCATTTAAACTCAAATAAACTCTAGATTCTGAGAAAGAAGAAGGTTGTACCATAGAAACCCAAAATCCTGGGAAATCGCCAATTTTTTGCCAAGAATTTCCGCCGTCTTTGGTTACATTTACCAATCCATCATCACTTCCTGAATAAATTAATCCGAATTTTTTTGGACTTTCTTCCACTGTTGAAAGAGTAGAATAAGGCACATTTTCTTGTTTGGTATTTCTGGTTAAGTCTCCAGAAATTTTTTGCCAAGTTTCGCCTTTGTCCATACTTCTGTAAACGCTTTGCGAAGCAAAATAAACAATATCTTGATTGTGACGAGAAATCTGGAAAGGTGCTTCCCAATTGAAACGAAGTGGATTTTCGCCAATTTCTCTCGGAACTTCTAGATATTTTCTTTCATTGGTTTTTCTGTTAATTCTAAAATAATTTCCGAACTGAAAACCAGTGTATAAAGTTGCATTATCTCTGAAATCTACACGAACTTGCATTCCGTCTCCTCCTAGAAGAAATTTGAAATTATCGCTGTTATCAAATTTTCCTTTTTTATAGTCAAATCTATTGCTTGATGGGCCAAACCAAACGCCGTTATCTTGCATTCCTCCATAAACATTGTAAGGTTTTTCTAAATCATAATCTACCGAATAAAACTGTGAAACTGGCAATGAATTGCAATGAATGTAAGAATTTCCATTGTCGTAAGAAATATTGATTCCACCGTCATTTCCATTGATGAAATGATTGTCATTTTTCGGGTTAAACCAAATAGAATGGTGGTCTGCGTGAACATTTGGAGAATCTATCGATTTGAAAGATTTTCCACCATTTTCTGAAACCAAAATCGGAACGCCTGCAATAATTACCTTATCTGGATTGGTAGGCGAAACCCAAATTTGCCCAAAATAATAACCGTAAGTGTAATATAAACCGTCTAGATTTTTTTCGTTGGTTTTTTTCCAAGATTTTCCTGCATCATCAGAACGGTAAACTTCTGCACCTTCAATTTCGATTTTGAATAAATCATCATTTCCATTATGAGTATAGTTGAAAATATCTTTTACCGTGATTTTATTTTCTCTGAGCGATTTTTTAAGGTTTTCAGAGGTGTATCTTTCTGGGAAACGTTCTCCATCAAGGTATTCATTAACCGTTTTATCATCTAAAGCCAAGAATTCTTCTTTGGTGATTTTTTGCATTTTGGCTTTGTCCAAAGATTTTTCTGTTTTTTCTTCTTTTGCAGTTGAAGCAGGTCTTGTTTTTTGATTATCAACAATCGCATAAATAATATTTGGATTTTTTGGGAAAATGGAAAGTCCTATTCTTCCTACGTTTTCGTCTGCTGGAAAGCCAGAATCTTTAGTCGAAATTTTTTGCCAAGATTCACCACCATCATTGGATTTGAAAATACCAGATGAAGCGCCACTTTCTACAAATTTCCACGCTTTACGTTCTTTGTGCCAAAGTGTTGCATAAACTTCTTTTGGATTTTGAGGATTTATGGCTAAATCAATTGCTCCAGAATTTTGGTCAGCCGAAAGTGTTTTTTTCCAAGTTTTGCCACCATCATTGGTTTTGAAAACGCCTCTTTCTGCGTTTGGTGAATATAAATGTCCAACAGCTGCAACCCAAATTTCATTATTGTTTTCGGGATTTACTACAATTCTTCCAATGTGATGCGTGTCTTTTAAGCCTAAGTTTTGCCAAGTTTTTCCTTGATCTGTACTTTTATAAATGCCCATTCCTGCATAAGAAGAACGAGAAGAATTGCTTTCGCCAGTTCCTATGAATAGGGTTTTGGTTTTCCAATCTACGTAAATGTCACCAATTGTCATTACGGCTTCTCTGTCGAAAATAGGAGTGAAAGTGGTTCCGTTGTTATTGGTATACCACAATCCACCAGAAGCATACGCTACATAAAATTCTGTAGGATTTTCTGGATTCGCATCTATATCTGTAACTCTACCACTCATTGTAGTAGGACCTACATTTCTGAATTCTAAATTTTTGAGAATAGAATTTTCTTCTAATTTTTTTCTTTGTTCGTAACCTTTCCAGCGTTCTTCTGCCGAAGTAGGATTGAGCTTAAGGTTCTGCGCATGATGAAAAGAAAATGCTAAAATGGCGGTAGAAAGTAGAATTTTGTGGTAATTCATTGTAAAGAAGTTTTTTCCAAATATAACTAAATTTTCTTATCTGCGTTCACCGCGCTAACGATGGAAGCGGCATCCTTTTTTAAATTTTTAGCCTCGGAAAATAAGTTTGGAGAAAATTTAAAAAAGATATAGCGGACAGCGTGTTAAAGCGCCATAAAAAAATCCATTCAACAAAGCGCTGAATGGATTTTGTATTTTAAAATTGATGAGATTTTATTCTCCGTTGTATTTGTCTACTACTTTTTGAGAAACTCCAGTGTTACTGAAACCACCGTCATTAAACAGGTTTTGCATAGTAACTCTCTTTGTAAGATCAGAGAACATGGCTACACAATAATTAGCACAATCTAGTGCTGTAGCGTTTCCTAGAGGAGACATATCTTCTGCAAATCCCATAAATCCGCCAAAACCTTTTACACCAGAACCTGCTGTAGTTACGGTAGGAGATTGAGAAATGGTATTCACTCTTACTTTTTTCTCTCCCCAATAATAACCGAAAGATCTTGCGATAGATTCTAGGTAAGATTTGTTATCTCCCATATCGTTGTAATCTGGGAAAGTTCTTTGAGCAGCGATATAAGTTAGCGCAAGGATAGAACCCCATTCATTCATACAATCTTTTTCCCAAGCGGTTTTCATTACTTTGTGGAAAGAAACTGCAGAAACATCCCAACCTTTTTCTAACCAATCATAGTTGATATCTGTATAATGTTTTCCTTTTCTAACGTTTACAGACATTCCGATAGAGTGAAGGATGAAATCTATTTTACCAAATTTAGCGATAGCTGCATCAAAAAGTTTTCCTAAATCTTCCATAGAAGTAGCATCTGCGCCAATTACTTCTGAATTAGTTTTTTGTGCTAAAGCATCTATTTCGCCCATTCTCATTGCTATAGGAGCGTTTGAAAGGATAAATTCTGCACCTTCTTCATGACAACGTTCTGCTACTTTCCAAGCGATAGATTGATCATTAAGCGCGCCGAAAATAATTCCTTTTTTACCTTTAAGTAATCCGTACATAATAATTTATTTTAGGCAAATTTATAAAAATAATACTTATAGCATAAAAGAATCCCGAAAAATTCGGGATTCTAGATCAAAATGATGAATAAAAATTAATGGGTTCTGTCTCTGTATTCGTCTTTTACATCGTCTATCATGTCTTCGGTTTTATCCTTAACGTTTTCAGCGACATCTTTGGTTTTCTCCCAAATGTCATTGGCAACATCTTTGGTTTTTTCCCAAGCATTTTCTGCAGTATCTTTTACATTATCTGCAAAATTTTCTGCTCTATCTGACATGTTTTCTGCTGTATTTTCTACAGAGTTTTCTGTTCTGTCTCTTGCTTCGTCTAATCTATCAGAAGCATTGTCTAATGGTTTGTTCGTGTCCATAATAATATATTTTGATTGGTTAGTAAAGCAAATGTAGAAGTATTATACACGGCAGTTCTTACAGAATTATGAAGAATTGTTATATCGTTAAAAAAGAAAGAACCTCTGAATTTTTCAGAGGTTCTTTTCAACAAAAATTTGATTTTTTATGAATAACTATTATTAGGAAGGTTGTATCTTTACCTAGATTTTGTGAATTTTCACATAACAAATTTACACACTAATTTCACAAGATTTTGTTAATCAATTGATAAAGTTTTATTAAATTTTTTAACGTAAAATATTAATTATCAATACTATCTATAATATGGAGATAATCAGATGTGCATGGTGCGAAAAAGACGATTTATACCGCAATTATCATGATCAAGAATGGGGAAAACCTATTTATGACGATGAAACAATTTTTGAATTTCTGATTTTAGAGAGTTTTCAAGCTGGCTTAAGTTGGTACACCATTTTAGCTAAAAGAGAGAACTTCAGAGCAGCTTTTGATCATTTTGATTATCAAAAAATCGCACAATATTCTGAGGATAAAGTAGAAGAACTCATCCAAAATGCTGGAATCATAAGAAATAGACTGAAAATTCTCGCCACGATTAATAATGCTCAAAAATTTATGGAAGTTCAAAAGGAATTTGGCTCTTTCAGTAAATATATTTGGGGTTTTGTGAATCATGAACCGATTATCAATCGTCCTAAAACCTTGAAAGAAGTTCCCGCAACTACCGAAATTTCTGATGCTCTTGCTAAAGATTTAAAGAAACGGGGTTTTAAATTTATGGGTTCTACCGTAGTTTATGCATATATGCAAGCCACAGGAATGGTGAATGATCACACAGAAGACTGCTGGATTAAAACCCAATAAAATTTCTCAAAAAATAAAAACCAGCTAATTTTTAGCTGGTTTTTATTGAGAATAAAAAGTTTCTGACTTATTTGATGACTCTTTCTAATACCCATTCAATCATATTTTTTTCTGATTGATGATGGTCTGCAGAAAATTCTCCACGTCTTCTATTCGCAATTACGTTATTAATGGTAACTGCTTTGTGTCCTAAAAGTTTAGACAAACCATAAATCGCAGAAGTTTCCATTTCGAAATTAGTAACGCCTAAATCATTAAGTGTTTCTAAAAATTTATCATCTACAGCTTTTAGACGCAATTGTCTTCCTTGTGGCGCATAGAAACCAGGGAAAGTAGCAGTATTTCCTACGTATTTAGCATCTTTGAAGTAATCGTACTGAGATTCTGTCCATTCAGAGAAATAAAGCATTGGTTTAATTCTTTCGTATGGGAATTTTTCCATGAAATTTCTAGAAAATTCATTTTCGAATTCATAATCTTGGTAAAAATGCATTAATCCATCTAAACCAACAACGTTTTGAGAAACCAGCATGTTATCTACTTCCACATCAGGATTTACAGAACCGCAAGTTCCTAATCTGAATAATTGAAGCGCAGTATGTACTGATTTGAATTCTTTTTCTTTTAAATCAATATTCACCAAAGCATCCAGTTCGTTCATTACGATATCGATGTTTTCTGTACCGATTCCGGTAGACATTACCGTAATTCTTTCTCCTCTTAAAGTTCCAGTATGCGTGTAGAATTCTCTTTTATTTTTTTGAATTTCGATGGTATCAAAATATTGAGAAACTTTTGGCACTCTGTCTGGATCGCCTACTAATAGAATTTTCTCTGCAATATCTTCTGGTTGAAGATTAAGGTGATAAACGCTTCCGTCTGGATTTAAAACCAATTCTGAAGCAGCTAATTTATTCAACATAATTTTTAATTTTTTAATTATTATCCTCCAACTCTTTTGGTTTTATAGCCCATATCTTGAAGAATTTTCATGATTTTATCACGATTATCTCCTTGAATCACGATGATTCCGTCTTTTTCTGAGCCACCAATTCCTAGAGTGGTTTTTATTTTTTTAGAAATTTGTTTCAGTTCTTCTTCTGTTCCTTCGAAACCTTCTATTAAAGTTACAGGTTTACCATTTCTTCCTTTTTTCTCGAATTTACAGATAAGAGGATTCTTCTGCTCAAATTTTTCTTCTGGCATTTCAAAATCTTGCTCCTCGTGTTCTGGGAAAAGGTTTTTTAATTGGTCTCTTAAATCCATATTACTGTTTCAAAAAAAGGAGTGTAAAGTTACAAATTAACTGATAACAGAAAAATTAATCTTTAAAAATATTTTAATTACTGATAAATATCGCCTTTAAAAAGAATTATTCTATGCCTAGAAATTTCGTAAATTTGCATCATTAAAAAAAATACTAAAATGGCTAAAAAAGCAATACTTGCCATTCTTGATGGATGGGGTTTAGGAACGGATAATAAAGTGTCTGCAATTTACCAAGCAAACACACCTTTTATAGATTCTTGTTATACAAAATTTCCAAATACCACGCTAGAAGCTTCTGGACTTGCAGTAGGTTTACCAGCAGGACAAATGGGAAATTCTGAAGTAGGACACATGAATTTAGGCGCAGGAAGAGTAGTTTACCAAAATTTGGTAAAACTGAATATGGCGGTAGAAAAAAATACTCTAGGATTAGAGCCAGGAATTCAAATGGCTTTTGAATATGCTAAATTGAATCATAAAAAAGTACATTTTATCGGTTTGGTTTCAGATGGTGGAGTTCACTCTCATATCAATCACTTGAAAGGTTTATTAACTGCGGCTCAGGAATTTGGATTGACAGAAAATGTTTACGTACACGCATTTACAGACGGTAGAGACTGTGATCCTATGTCTGGAAAAGGTTTCATAGAAGATTTACAAAATCACATGAAAATCTCTACAGGGAAATTAGCAACTGTAGTTGGAAGATATTTCGCAATGGATAGAGATAAGAGATGGGAACGTGTGAAATTAGCTTATGATGCAATGGTAAATGGAGTAGGAGAAATTACCAAAAATCCTGTAGAAGCGATTGAAAAATCTTATGCAGAAGGTGTTACTGATGAGTTTTTAAAACCAATTATCGTTTCAGAAAATAATAATCTTCCTACTGCTAAAATTGAGGAAAATGATGTAGTTTTCTGTTTCAATTTCAGAACAGACAGAGGTAGAGAAATTACAGAAGTGCTTTCTCAACAAGACTTCCCAGATTTTGGAATGAAAAAATTGAATCTTTACTATGTGACTTTAACCAATTATGACGAAAGTTTCCAAAATGTAAAAGTTATCTTTGATGAAGAAGTTTTACAAGAAACAATGGGCGAAGTTCTAGAAAGAGCAGGTAGAACTCAAATCAGAATTGCTGAAACAGAAAAATATCCTCACGTTACTTTCTTCTTTTCTGGAGGTAGAGAAAAAGAGTATGTAGGAGAGAGAAGATTGCTTTGTCCGAGTCCAAAAGATGTTGCAACTTATGATTTGAAGCCAGAAATGTCTGCTTTTGATATCAGAGATGCTATTTTACCAGAATTAGAAAAAGAATCTGCGGATTTCATTTGTCTAAATTTTGCTAATGCAGATATGGTAGGGCATACTGGAGTTTTCGAAGCGGCAGTAAAAGCTTGTGAAGCGGTAGATAAATGTATAGAAGCAGTAGCAACTACAGCTTATGAACATGGTTATGCTGTTTTCATCTTGGCAGATCACGGAAATTCTGATTATATGATTAATCCTGATGGAAGTCCTAACACACAACACTCTACTAATTTAGTTCCGCTAATTGTGATGGATAAAGACCAAACTTGGAATCTGAAACCAGGTAAATTAGGAGATGTAGCGCCATCTATTTTAAAAGTAATGGGCGTAGAAATTCCAGAAATTATGACAGGAGAAGTTTTAGTCTCTTAAATTAAACAGACTTTTACAAAAAGAAAATAATATTTAAAAAAAGGCTTATTAATAGCCTTTTTTAATTTCATATATTTGTCCAAAAATTCAAACGATATAATATGTTAAGTAGTAAAAAATTAGCTATAGACTTTGATGGGACTATTGTAGAGGACGCTTATCCCTCAATTGGAAAACCTAAAATTTTTGCTTTTGAAACCCTTAAAAAATTACAATCCGAAGGATATAGATTAATTCTTTGGACTTATAGACACGGCAAAGCTTTAGAAGAAGCGGTAGAGTTTTGTAGAAAAAATGGAATAGAATTCTACGCTGTAAACTCTAGTTTCGAAGGTGAAATCTTTGATGATGAAACTCAATCCAGAAAAATAGATGCTGATTTATTTATAGATGATAGAAACTTAGGCGGTTTTCCTGGTTGGGGAGAAATCTATAACATCATCACCGAAAGAATAGAATTCAGAGTAGAAGGAGGCGAAGTTTTAGCTTATTCTAAAATGAAAAAAGAAAAGAAAAAAGGTTTATTTTGGTAAAAGTAAAAGACCCAAGTAAAAAGTAAAAAGACACAAGTTTTAAAATCTAATGTATGCAAAATAATAATCTGTTAGATAGAACTTTTAAATTTGGGGTAAACTGTATTATTTTCTTAAGAACTTTACCTCATGATTTTGAATATAATGTAATAAAATTACAGTTAACAAAATCGTCAACTTCAATTGGTGCTAATTATGAAGAATCACAAGCTGGATCTTCTAAAGCTGATTTTAAAAATAAAGTAAGAATATCTCTTCGAGAAGCTAGAGAGTCCAATTATTGATTAAGAGTAATTAAAGCTTTAGAAAGGTCAGAAAATGAACAGTTAGAATCTCTTATATAGGAGAGTAAAGAACTTAAAAATATTTTAGCTTCCATTATAAACAATACTAAACTATAAATATTAATAATACATGGCTCTTTTTACTTTTGCCATGGCTCTTTAAATAAAATGATTATACTTAAAACAATAGAAGAACTCCGTTTAATGCGAGAAAGTGCTCAGCTCGTTTCTAAAACTTTAGGAATGATTGCAGCAGAAATTAAACCGGGAGTTACCACATTACATTTGGATAAATTAGCTCATGATTTTATTAAAGATCATGGTGGTGAACCTGCATTTTTAGGAATGTATGGTTTCCCCAATTCCCTGTGTATTTCTCCCAATGAAGAGGTAGTTCATGGGATTCCAAAAGATATTCCGTTGGAAGAAGGAGACATTCTTTCTGTAGATTGTGGTGTTTATATGAATGGTTTTTATGGAGACCATGCCTATTCATTCGAAGTAGGAGAAGTAGCACCAGAAACCAAAAAATTACTTCGAGTAACCAAAGAATCACTTTACAAAGGGATTGAACAATGTGTTCGTGGAAAAAGAATAGGAGATATTTCTAATGCTATTCAAACACACTGCGAAAAACATGGTTATGGAGTGGTAAGAGAATTGGTAGGTCACGGTTTGGGTAGAAGTATGCACGAAGATCCTCAAGTTCCTAATTATGGAAGAAAAGGCAGTGGAAAAGTCATCAAAGATGGTCTAGTTGTCGCTATAGAACCTATGGTTAATTTGGGAACACATCAGGTTAAATTCCACAAAGATGGATGGACGGTGACTTCATTAGACAAAACACCTTCTGCACATTTTGAACATGATGTTGCAGTGATTAATGGAAAGCCAGTTTTACTTTCTACCTTCAAATATATTTACGAAGCATTAGGAATTACAAGCAACGAAGAAGAACCATTTACTATGGATTTTTAGAAAATATGAATATCAATTAAAACGGGCTTTTGTCCGTTTTTTTTATGTATAGATACTCCAAAATTTATTTTAAAAAATGAAAAATATTTTTTTAAATTTGGTTTAGAAATTATATGAAGAAACTCGCATCATTTTTATTGAATAAAATTCCAAGACCTATGCTTATTAACCTAAGCATTTTTCTTCGCCCTTTAATCTATCTTTTTTTCAAAGGAAATAAATTCACCGACCCGATTGACGGGAAATCCTACCGTAAATTTTTACCGTATGGTTACGGAAAACAACGTGAAAATGCACTTTCGCCAGGTACTTTAAGCCTTGAACGCCATCGTCAAATGTGGTTGTATCTAAAAAATGAAACCGATTTTTTTACTCAAAATTATAAAGTGCTTCACATTGCTCCAGAGCAAGAATTCTTGAGGAAATTCAAGAAAATGAAGAATTTAGAATACACTTCTGCAGATTTGTTTTCGCCGATTGTAGATGTAAAAGCAGACATTCTAGATTTGCCTTTTGAAGATGAAAGTTTTGATGTCATTTTCTGTAATCACGTCTTAGAACACATTATAGACGACAAAAAAGCGATGAGCGAACTCTATAGAGTGATGAAAAAAGGAGGATGGGGAATTCTGCAAGTTCCCATGAAAAATTCTTTAGAAAAAACCTACGAAGATTTTACCATAACAGACCCAAAAGAACGTCAGAAACATTTCGGGCAATACGATCATGTTCGCTGGTATGGAATGGATTATTTCGAAAGGTTAAAATCTGTAGGATTCTCAGTAGATATTAATTTCTATTCTCAAAAATTTTCGGAACAAGAACAAAAAAGATTCGGATTAAACGTAAACGAAATTTTGCCTGTAGTAAGAAAGTAATTTTAAATTCTTATAAATTGTACAACTTTCGAAATTTTTAAAATAATTCTCGTTCCGTAGGAACGCAATGTTTCAAAGATTCCTCGGGAATGACAATTTTTTCGTTTTAATTATTTCCCAATTCTATTTTCCTTACCTTTGCAAAAAAGAAATTTTAAATCTTTTAATCCTTTAATTTTAAGTAAAACAAATGCACAAAGCAGGATTTGTAAATATAGTTGGGAAACCAAACGCAGGAAAATCTACATTGCTCAATCAATTGATGGGCGAAAAATTAGCGATTGTTACCCAAAAAGCACAAACAACTAGACACCGTATTTTCGGGATTTATAATGAAGAAGACCTACAAATCGTATTTTCAGATACTCCAGGAGTTCTAGAACCTAAATACGAATTGCAGGAAAAAATGATGGATTTTGTAAAAGATTCTTTACAAGATGCAGACGTTTTCTTGTTCATTGTAGATGTTACGGATAAAGAAGAACCGAATGAATTTTTGGTAGATAAACTGAACAAAATTCCAGTTCCAGTCCTTATTTTACTCAATAAAATAGATATTTCTAATCAAGAAGCGATGCTCGAAAAAGTAGAGTATTGGCATAATAAAATTGAAAAAGCAGAAATTTTACCGATTTCAGCTTTAGAAGGTTTTAATACGGATTTAATTTTGCCAAAATTAAAAGCTTTATTGCCAGAAAATCCGCCTTATTACGACAAAGACCAATACACAGATAAATCTGAACGTTTCTTCGTAAACGAAAATATCAGAGAAAAAATCTTGTTGAATTACGACAAAGAAATTCCGTATTCTGTAGAAGTGGTAACAGAAATGTTCAAAGAAAAAGAAGGAATTATCTTTATAGATTCTATTATTTATGTGGAAAGAGACACCCAAAAAGGAATTCTCATCGGTCACAAAGGTGAAGCCATCAAAAAAGTGGGAACCGAAGCCAGAATAGATTTGGAGAAATTTTTTGACAAGAAAATTCACCTTAATCTTTTTGTAAAAGTCAAAAAAGATTGGCGTAAAAACGAAAGAGACCTTAAGAATTTCGGTTACAGATAAAATAAAAACTCAATCATTTTGGTTGAGTTTTTTTATGATAAAAAGACACATCATTTCAGATTTATTTTTTATTTTTGAGTGTCTAAAAATAAAGAGAAAATGAAGAATCTTAATACAACGGGTTATAACAAAACCTTGTTAGATTGGGCGTTACTAGCCATTAGAATTTTTGTAGGATTGGGAATGCTCACTCATGGATTTCCGAAACTCATGCAACTTCTCGGAGGAAGTCATGATTTTATTAATTTCTTCGGAATCGGCAGCAAAACATCCCTCGTTTTAGCAGTTCTTGCAGAAGTTCTTTGTTCACTTTTCTTAATTTTAGGACTTTTTACCAGATTTGTTTCTATTCCGCTCATTATCACGATGTTAGTTGCGGTTTTTGTGGTTCATGGAAACGATCCTTTTGCCAAACAAGAAATGGCATTACTCTATTTATTCCACTACATTTTAATATTTGTAGCCGGTCCTGGAAGCATTTCCATCGACAGAATGATCAATCGAAAATAAATTCAAAGGCGCTTCTAGCGTCTTTTTTGTTCCCCTCTTTTAGAGGGGTGGCATTCAGATTTTCTGAATGACGGGGTGTTTTTTGGCGCTTTAACACGCTGTCCGCTGTATCTTTTTTAAATTTTGGTTCTCTCTTTTAGGAGAGTCAGTGAGGAAAAAATTTAAAAAAGGATGCCGCTTCCATCGTTAGCGCAAATGCAGAAATCTTCAGAAATTTCAGGAAAAATTGTAACTTTCCCTTCAATAAAACCACTAATCAAAAAATCAAAAATTTAAAATATGAGATCTATCAAAATTTCTGTTTTATTTCTCGCTTTATCCATTTTTGGATTTTCGCAAGAAAATTTAACCTACCAAAAACCTTCTGCTGAAATTCTTCAACTCGCTGATTTCCAAAGAACACCTTCTGTTTCTATGAACAGCAAAAAAGACTGGATGGTTTTTTCTTACAGACCTACTTATAAAACGTTAGACGACCTTAACCAAGAAGAAATGAAATTGGCAGGTTTGCGTGTAAATCCCGTAACCAATATTTCGAGTTCTGTTACGTATATTAGTAATTTAAAGGTTAGAAAATTCAACGAAAAGCAAGAAACACAAGTAATTGGATTGCCTCAAAATCCTAAAATCACCAATCTTTCTTGGTCTCCAGACGAAAAAAAATTAGCGTTTACCAATACTACAGAAAAAGGAGTAGAACTTTGGATTTTAGATTTAGAAACCAGAACAGCTAAGAAAATTTCAAACGATAATCTTAATGCCAATTTAGGTTCTCCTTTTGTTTGGTTGAAAAATTCTCAGGAATTAATCGTAAGAAAACTTCCAGCAAATAGACCAGCTCTATTAAATGAAAAGAAAAATCTTCCAACTGGACCAATTGTTTCTAATGCAGACGGAAAAGTTTCTCAAAACAGAACGTATCAGGATTTGTTAAAAAATCCTATGGATGAAGCCAATTTTGAGACTTTAACCAAAACAGAATTGGTGAAAATGAATCTTGATGGAGCAGAAACTCCTTACAAATCTGCTGATATTTATGCAGGAATTCAACTTTCGCCAGACGGAAATTATGTGATGATTTCTACCATCAAAAAACCATTTTCTTACATCGTTCCGCTTTCTAGATTTCCTATGACTGCTCAAGTTTTTGATTTACAAGGAAATTTAGTAAAAACAGTAAATGACGTTCCGCTGAATGAAATTATGCCAAAAGGTTTTTCATCAGTTAGAACAGGCAAAAGAAATATGTCTTGGAGAGCAGATAAACCTGCAAGTTTATATTTTGTAGAAGCTCTAGATGGTGGTGATCAAAGCAAAAAAGCAGAATTTAGAGACGAAATTTTTACTTGGGATGCACCTTTTTCTGCAGAACCTAAATCCTTGATGAAAACCAAACAAAGATTTGCAGGAATTCAATTCGGGAATGAAGAAAACGCTGTAGTAATGGATTCTTGGTATGATACGCGTTCACAAAAAACGTATTTCTTGAATCCAAAAACAGGAGAAAATAAAGAAATTGCCGAAAGAAATTATCAAGATGTTTATGCGGATCCAGGTAATTTCCAAACCGATAAAAATGAATTCGGACAATATGTAATTTCTATCAAAAACGGAAAAGCGCACTTAATTGGTGATGGTTTTACCAAGGATGGTCAGTTTCCTTTTATTGACGAATTTGATTTTAAAAACTTCCAAACCAAAAGATTATACACTTCTAAAACACCAAATGTAAAAGAAGATATTATTGATATTATTGATGCCAATAAAGGAACGGTTTTAGTGACGCAACAGTCTAAAAATCAGTATCCTAATTATTTTGTAAGAAATATTAAAAACAACAAAGCAGAAGCGGTAACTCAGTTTGCAAATCCTTTTGCGAGTATTTCTACTATTCATAAAGAAGTCATCAAATATAAGAGAAATGATGGAGTAGAGCTGAAAGGAACACTTTATCTACCAGCAAATTATGATTTCAAAAAGAAACCAAAATTGCCACTTTTAGTTTGGGCATATCCTGAAGAATTTAAAGATAAAGCAACTGCTGGACAAAACACAGCCAATCCAAATGAATTTACTTTCCCAAGTTATGGTTCGTTTATTTATTGGGTGACTAAAGGTTATGCGGTTTTAGATGATGCAAGTTTCCCAATTATTGGGGAAGGAACTACAGAACCGAATGATACTTTTATTCCGCAATTGGTTGCGAATGGAAAAGCTGCAATTGATGCAGTTGACCAATTAGGTTATATCGATAGAAATAGAGTAGCAGTGGGTGGACATTCTTATGGAGCTTTTATGACGGCTAATTTATTGACGCATTCTAATGATTTTGCATGTGGAATTGCAAGAAGTGGCGCTTATAATAGAACTTTAACACCTTTTGGTTTCCAAAGTGAACAGCGTAATTATTGGGATGTTCCAGAAATTTATAACGGAATGTCACCATTTATGAATGCCAATAAAATGAAAAAACCAATGCTTTTGGTTCATGGTGAAGCAGATAATAATCCGGGAACTTTTACATTGCAAACAGAGCGTTATTTCCAAGCGTTGAAAAACTTGGGAGCACCTGTAAGAATGGTGATTTTACCGAAAGAAGCTCACGGTTATGTTGCTAAAGAAAACATTTTACACTTGCTTTGGGAACAAGACCAATTCTTAGAAAAATGTTTAAAAAAATAAATTTTAAAAGACGCTGAAAAGCGTCTTTTTTATTTTTGAAATAATCTTGAATTTGATAGAAATGTGTAATTTTAGAAAAAGTCTAGAATCTCACATCTGAAATCTAACATCTAACATCTAACAAATGAATAATCTTTTACCAAGACACGGTACTGTACATTATTATGGGAAAATTTTCACGAAAGAACAAAGTGAAATATATTATGTTAAATTGCTCAATGAAATCAATTGGCAACATGATGTAGTTAATATTTTAGGTAAAGAAATTATTACCAAAAGAAAAGTTGTTTTTTTAGGAGATGAAGGAATTTCTTATAAATATTCGGGAAAAACTAAAATCGCTGAGAATTGGCTAAAATTTATTTTAGAAATAAAATCTACGGTGGAACAAATCTCAGGCGAAAAATTTAATGCGTGTTTATTGAACTATTATCACAATGGTTCTGAAGCGATGAGTTGGCATTCTGATAACGAAAAAGAAATTCTCAAGCATTCTGCAATTGCGTCTGTAAGTTTCGGTGCAGAAAGAAAATTTGGTTTCAAACATAATTTTAGCAAAGAAGAAATTTCTCTAATGCTTGAGAATGGCTCATTACTCATCATGAAAGATGAAACTCAAATCTATTGGAAACACAAGCTTTATACAAATGTTAAAATCACCGAGCCAAGAATTAATTTGACATTCAGAACAATTGTAAACGATTAAACATAATATTTCAGTTAATTCCTATAATTTATATTATGTTAAATAGTATTTTTTATGACTTCAATATCATTATAGTTTCCTAACCTTTTCATTCCTTTTAATCCACTGAATGTTTATAATCTTTGATGAGAATTCTATAAAGTTTTAAATTGTTTATCACCATACTTTTACAAGAAAAATTATGAAAAATTTTGTAGTTATTCTTTTGATAAGCATTTCTTTTATTTCTTGTAACAAAAAAGAAACATCTTCATATACCATAATTCCTGAAGATACCATTCACCAGAATTATCCAGAAACTTTTGAGCCAAAAAAAGATACTTTGCAATTTTGTTATCTTTCTGTGGTTGGTAAAGATTCTTTACACCTTTCTTACACTCTTTATCCTACAGATTCTGTAAAAGGAAAAATGAGCTACGATAATTTTGAAAAAGATGGTTCTACTGGAAAAGTGTATGGTATAAAATCTGGTGATACCTTAAAATTAACTTACGATATGTTTTCAGAGGGAATGCATTCGTTAATAGATGTTCGCTTTTTGACAAAAGACAATAAACTTTACGAAGGAATTACGGCTTTGAAACAAAAGAACGATTCTACTATGATTATTGTGAATGATAAAAATGTAGATTTTAAATCTGGAAGAGTTTTATCGCCTGTTAAATGTAAATAATGTTAGTAATTTTTCATGCTATTCTACTCTATTTTAGATGAATTTTTTAATTTTTTCTCTACAAATAGTTGCAGTTTACTTTTTCTATTGGGTATTTTGATACTATGCGAAATCCTCGTATTTTTAGCAAAATTTAAACGCAATGTCATACTATCCTTTAAATAGCATTCCAGATTATTATGGAATTGATGATTTACTTACAGAAGAACATATATTAATCAGAAACTCTGTTAGAGATTGGGTTCAGTCATTTATTATGCCTCAAATTGATGATGCAGCGCAACATCATAAAGACATTCCTAATCTCATGAAAGAATTAGGAGCAATTGGCGCTCTCGGTCCTTATATTCCAGAAGAATATGGAGGTGCTGGTTTAGACCAAATTTCTTACGGACTCATTATGCAAGAGTTAGAACGTGGTGATTCTGCCGTTCGTTCTGCGGCTTCTGTACAATCTTCTTTAGTCATGTTCCCTATTTATGAGTTTGGTTCAGAAGAACAAAAACGCAAATATCTTCCAAAATTAGCTTCTGGCGAATTTATCGGTGCATTTGGTTTAACAGAGCCTAATCACGGTTCTAATCCTGGCGGAATGGAAACGCATTACAAAGATATGGGTGATCATTATTTGCTTAACGGTGCTAAAATGTGGATTACCAATGCTCCACTTTGTGATATTGCTGTAGTTTGGGCAAAAGGTGAAGACGGAAAAGTTCGCGGAATGATTGTTGAACGCGGTTATGAAGGTTTTACCACTCCAGAAACTACCAATAAATGGAGTTTGAGAGCTTCTAAAACGGGTGAATTGGTTTTTAATAACGTAAAAGTTCCTAAAGAAAATCTTTTACCAAATGTAGAAGGTTTAAAAGGTCCTCTTTCTTGTTTAAATTCAGCACGTTACGGAATTTCGTGGGGCGTAATTGGTGCAGCAATTGATTGTTATTGCACTGCTGTTCAGTATTCTAAAGAAAGAACACAGTTCGGAAAACCAATTGCAAGTTTCCAACTTCAACAGAAAAAATTAGCCGAATTTTTAACAGAAATTACAAAAGCTCAATTGCTTTGTTGGAGATTAGGAACCTTGAAGAATGACCATAAAGCTACTCCTGCTCAAATTTCTATGGCAAAAAGAAACAACGTAAGAATGGCGATTAATGTAGCAAGAGAATCTCGTCAAATTCTTGGCGGAATGGGAATTATGGGAGAATTCCCAATGATGCGTCACGCTGCCAACTTAGAATCTGTAATCACTTACGAAGGAACAGAAGATGTTCACTTACTTATTACAGGTCTTGATATTACAGGAATCAACGCATTTTCATAAAAATTATACTTTGTCAAAGCTTTTAAATCTTTGACAAAGTTTTTTTTTTGATTTTGGCGTGCCTTTTTTCCACTGCTATTGCCATGCAAAAAAGTCGCGCTTTCCGTTGCAATCTTTTATTTTGTCAGTCTTCGACTCCGCTCAGACTGACAAAATAAAAGATTTCCACTGCAATCGCTCACGCGAAAAATGAATGATATAGAAATATTAAAATATTGGAAATTAAAATTATACAAATAATTGTTCCTTTGATTTTTGCAATTGGCATCATTGCAATTATTTATACATTTCTTAAAGAACCAAGAATTATTATTAGAGATTTATTTTCGACGATTTACTTCAGAATAAAAGAAGAGTTTTTTGGATTTTTATTAATTCCATTTATACCATTTATTGTATTATATTTAATTATTTTCAAAGGAGGAAGACTAAAAAAAAAGATTATCAAGGAGATTTGAAAGAAAAAAAATCTGCTCAATCAGCAAAATCAGCGAGAGAAAAACAATGAAAACCATCAACATACCATTACCTAAAATAGGAGAATCTACCATCGAAGCCAAAATTGTAGAATGGCTTAAAAAACCAGGAGATTTCATCAAACGAGATGAACTTTTTGCCGTGATCGGAACAGATAAGGTAGATTCGGAGATTTTCTCAGAATACGAAGGAACGCTTAAAGAAATTCTTGTAAAAGAAGGCGAAGAAGTTTCTGTAGGAACTCCTATTTGTACAATGGAAGTTGATGATTCTGTTGAAGAAAATTCGGGTGTCAATCTGATTGATGCAAAGCGTAATGAAGAATCTTTAAAAGATTTTTCGACTTCATTACATTCCGCTCAAAACGACAAAATTCAACTCACACCTCGTTCCGATAGCTATCGGAACTCAGAACTCGTATCTTTCCTTTCTCCAGTGGTAAGAAAAATGGCTGCAGAAAACGGATTGAGTTTAGAAGATTTGCAGAAAATTAATGGAACTGGTGAAAACGGTAGAATCAGAAAACAAGATGTAGAAAATTTCTTAAAACCAAGAAAACAAAATACTTCTACTCCATTTGTTGAAGAAAAAATTCAACTTAAAGTAGAACTCGGCGAAACTTTAGAGCCACTTTCTAAAATGCGTAAACTCATCGCCGAAAATATGGAAAAATCTTGGCGAAGCATTCCACATGTTACTACTTTTATGGATGTAAATGTGACAAAATTAGTGGCTTATCGTGAAGAAAATAAGGAGAAATTTCTACAAGAAAATGCGGTAAAACTCACTTATACGCATTTGATAATGAAAGCCGTAGTAGATGCAATTAAGGTCTATCCTACTCTAAATTCTTGGTTTAATAATGAAGAATTGTTAGAAAAGAAAAACATTAATTTAGGTTTTGCAGCAGCACTTCCTGACGGTAATCTCATCGTTCCGAATATTAAAAATGCACAGAATTTATCGGTTATAGAAATTGCTCAACAAGTTTCAGAAATAGGAACCAGAGCTAAAAACGGAAAACTAAAACCAGACGATATTCAAGATACTACTTTCACGGTTTCTAATACAGGAATGTTCGGTTCAGAAAGCGGAACGCCTATTATTTCCAGACCGCAAGTTGCAGTTCTCGCTTTGGGAAATATTTTGAGAAGAGCTTGGATTATAGAAGAAAACGGCGAAGAAAAGATATTACCTCAATCGGTGATGACTTTGTCTTTAAGTTATGACCACAGAATTGTAGATGGCGCTCTTGCCTCGACATTCTTAACAGAGATTAAAAAAAATATGGAGCGTTATTAAACGCTCCATTTTATTTGTTGATTATATTTTTTTATCAATTCCAGTTTTCGTGAACTTTTTCTGTAAATGGAATTTCTGGATTCAGGATTTCTAGAATTAAGTTTTTCACAGAAACTAAAGAATCTTCAAAATTATCCTCGGTAAATTCTACTTTTTGTACTCCATTATTCACTTCTGCAAAACTCCAAATTCCCGTTTCTAATTCCCGATTTTTAAACTCATCTATTTGAGAAATACAATATTGATATATGCACAATTGCATCGCTTGTTTGTATTTGTCATCAAAGAAAAGATTTTCAATTTTGTCTTCTTTTATTTTGATTTTCAGGTTTTTAGGCTTTGCCGTTTTATAATCAATGATTCTTAAAGTTCCGTTCAAAATATCAATTCTATCAATAAATCCGTAGAAAATCACTTGATTATTTTCATCAATTTTGAAAGGGATATTCTCAATTTTTCTTTCTAAAGCTACAATTTCCAAAGCATTCCCTTTTTTAACCAACTCTAAATCATAATTCAAAACAGATTCTACTACTCTTTTGGCTATTTGTTTGTGAACAAAATTCATTCCTTTTTCGTAGAATTCTGGTTGATGTTTTAGTCGTTCAATCGCTTTGTCAATTGATTCATCTACTTGTTGAAGTAAATTTTCTAAATCATTAACTTTTAATATTTTACCGATTATTTTTCCGTATAAATATTCTAATGCATTGTGCACTAAAGTTCCATAATTTCGTTGAGAAAGTTCTTCTTCAATTTCTGTGGTTTCTCTGGTGTTGAGAATTTTATCCAAATAAAAATCAATAGGATTATAAAGATAGGTCACCAAATGTGATGGCGAAACCTTCTGTTTCCATTCTTCTAATTTTTCAAGAACTGAAGGTGTTTTTTCAATCGTAATCGGTTCTTGATTAATCGGTTCAGAAGTATTTTCGATGATGATATGCTCTATTTTATGCTGAGATTCCATTTCAATTTGGGTAATGAATCTCGTTTTTTCGCCTGTATTTACGCCAGAACCGAGGGCATTGTAAAGCAAATAAATATTCTTGGCATTCTGTAAAAATCGGTAAAAGTGATAGGCATAAATTCCGTCGTTTTCTAAGAAAGTATGTAGATTAAACTGCTTTCTTACATCAAATGGAAGATAAGTATTTTGCGAATTTCCCAGCGGTAATTTTCCTTCGTTGGCAGAAAGAAGAATAATGTTTTCAAAATTCAACAATCGTGTTTCCAAAAGTCCCATCAATTGTAAACCTTCTAAAGGTTCTCCCACAAAATCTATTGATTCAGAGTTAATGAGTTGATTAATCAACACTTCCAATGTTTCGATTTTTACTTGATATTGATATGGAGAAAGTTGATTCTTGATGACGACGAAACTCTTCTCAAAATGAGAAATATTTTCATATTGTACATTATCTATTTCATTGTATTTTAAATCTTTACAAAAATCAATTAAAGTATTGAGTAAGGTTTCAGCGTCTTGCTTTTCAAACAAATTATAGAAAGAAAGTCCGTTCAATAATTCGCTTAATTGCTTTTTAGAAATATAAACGATGTTTCTTTCTTCTAAGGTTGCAACGAAGTTTTTGATGATATTTTCGTCTTTAAAATTCTTTGGAAGTTCATCTAAAATCGGTAAAATATCATTGTAATAATATGAAGAAGCGTTTTTTTCTAATTGTTTATGAAGATGAAACAGTTTTTTCATCGCATTTGAAAAAGCCAAATTTTTCAACGGAAAGCCCATTGTAATGTTCAGTTTTTCAACAGATGCGAGAGAATCTAACGTAGCAGGAAGCAAATTTTCATCTAATAAAACTACTGCAGTGTTTTGATAATCACAATTTTCTGTGTGAATTTCTGAAAGAATTTCTGGCAAAACTTTGGTTTGAGCAATATTTCCTGAAACCTCATAAACCTTTATGTTTTTGTCTACAGAAAATTCATTTTCAATCCAGTTGAAATCTCTAGAATCATTAAATTCTTTCCAAGTTTTGTATTCGCGGAGAAATTTTCCTGCTTCTTGTCTTTCGTCATGGAAATAGTATTCATCTGCATGAAAGAAAATATCTGCTTTGTCCCATTGTAAAAGCGTTCTGACTAATTTTTCTTCAACGGGAGTAAAAGCGTTAAACCCAATAAAAACGGCTCTAAGATTGAAATTTTTGCAATAATTTTCTAAATTTTCTTTGGTGTAAAGATGAATCATTCCCGAAGTAGCCAATTGCTGTTCCTCTAATTTTTCTTGTAAAAAAGGAAGAAAAGCATTCATTTTTCTCCAAAAATTGAGATTTCTCTTTCTAGCGCCTTCTTCATCGCCCAGATTTTCGCCCCAGTTTTTGATGCGTTCTTCAGCAAGCATCCATTCCAGAATTTCTTTATCATTTCCATGGAATTTTAGCATATCATCCCAATCTTTTTGTAGTGTAGGGAACCATTTTAGAAATGTAGCAAGATCTTCATCTTGATAAAGTTGAGTATAGGTTTGATAGGCAAAAAGCCAAAGTGCAATGCCTTTGATTTCTTGTTTTTGACTGATTTTGTGGACTAATTCATCAATCGTAAAAAACTCTGGAAGAATCCCGTTATAGTTTTTTTCTTTTAAAATTTCTTTAATAAAAACTACGGGTCTTTTTCCTGGAATTATAAATGAAAAACCCGATAAATCCGAAGATTTTTCGAGTATTTCTGAGATGACTTTTTGTAAAAATTTTTGGTGTAACATTAGTTTTTATAGCGTTCTAGTTTTTTGAGTTGAGCTTTAATTTCTGCATCTAGCTCATTTTGTTTTTCGGCGTTGGTTCCTCGTTTTGTAATGTTATCATAATAGTTTTGATAATCGAGAAATTCACCATACATCACTTGATAAATCAACTTAAATTTCAGTTGGTAATCTTTCTCCGTTTTTACATTTTCTAGAAATTCTTTTCTCAGTTTTCTAGCGTAAATTTCGGCAATATCAAAATGGCCTTGTTCATGATTGATATTGAGATTTTTGGTTTTAATAGGATGTTTCCAAGATTTGCTTGGGTCAAAAGTAGCATCTATTCTCACCTTCATTTTATTATTGGCTTTGTCTTTAAAAGCGGTGTAACTTAGTCCACAAGAAGAATAACTGACAATGGTGCTGTCACTTTTCATTTTGTTTTCTGGGGATTTAAAAAGACTCCAATTAAGTTTTGTTCCTTCTTTCCAGACTAATTTTTGAGAAAAAACAGTTAAAAAACAAAACAATATAATAAGACTGAGAATTTTCTTCATACTACTCTACTACAATTGTTTTCTCAATCCAAATGTTTTGGTTGCTGCTGTCTTTTCCGTTCCAAAATTTGAAAGTGTAAATACCTTTTTCTTCTGGTCTAAAGTTGAAACCATTTACTCCAACTCTTGTTGCTTGAGTACAAGTTCCGTTAATGGTGTAAGAATAAGCCACCACATTTCTTTCTAAACCATTTCTGATGTAATCATATCCAAAAAAATCATCACAAGCACTTGGATAAGTAGAATACGTTTTGATGGTTTGAATGGTGAAAACATCCATCGTGTCTTGTGCAATTTTCACGCTGTCTATCTTGATAGATTCTACATTTTGAATTTCATCTTCGTCATTTCTATCACAAGAAACAGCGAAAAATCCAGCTAATAAAGTGATTACACTGAGGTTAAAAATTTTCTTCATTGATTTTAGTTTTTATGAATTAAAATTTCCTTTGGATAAATATACTACTTTTTTAGTGTCAAAAAACTCTTCTTCGAATTGGTCTTTCAGATGGTAAATTTCACATTTTATTCCAGCGAGTTCTTCACCTAAATCTCCACCTTTTAAGTATAAAACGCCATTATGTTTTGGGTTAAATTGTTCTTTTTCGAATTTTCCTTTTAACCAACGCAAGAAAACAGGCATTTGTGTAACTGCTCTGCTCACTACAAAATGGAATTTGTCTTTTATTTTTTCGGCTCTTTCGTGATAGGCTTTTACATTTTTTAATCCAAGACTTTCAGCAACTGCATTCACTACCGTAATTTTTTTGCCAATAGAATCTACCAAAGTAAATTCTACATTCGGAAATAAAATCGCCAAAGGAATTCCCGGGAAACCACCGCCAGTTCCTATGTCTAGAACTTTGGTTCCATCTGCAAATTCCATGATTTTTGCAATTCCCAATGAATGGAGAACATGTCTTTCGTAGAATTCATCAATATCTTTTCTCGAAATCACATTGATTTTTCCGTTCCAATCTTTATAAAGCATTTCAAGCTGTTGGAATTGAGATTTTTGTTGGTCTGTTAAATTTGGGAAATATTTTAAAATAATTTCTGAAGACATATGCTTTCTAATATTTCAACAAAAATAAAGAATTTATCGCGGAAATCTTTCGGAATTTATACTTTAAAATTTATCTTTGCTAAAAATCGTAAAAATGAATAAACTGTCAGATAGATTAAACAGATTAAGTTATTCTCAAACTTTCGTAATGAGCAATAAAGCCCGTGAAATGAAAGCTGCGGGAATAGATGTTATTTCGTTAACTCTTGGTGAGCCAGATTTTGATGTTCCTGCGAATATCAAACAAGCTGCTTTTGATGCTATTAATCAAAATTTTTCTCATTATTCGCCTGTTCCAGGATTTTTAGAATTGAGGCAAGCCATTGCTAAAAAGCTGAAAAGAGATAATAATCTAGATTATAAACCGACTCAAATTTGTGTTTCAAACGGTGCAAAACAGTCTATTCTTAATGTTTTAGCAGCAGTAGTAAATGATGGTGACGAAGTTATTTTACCAGCTCCTTATTGGGTTTCTTACGACGAAATGGTGAAAATGATGGGCGGAACTTCTGTTTTTATTGAAACGAATATTGACACAGAGTTTAAAATGACGGCTGAACAATTGGAAGCAGCAATTACTCCAAAAACGAAAGTAATTCTTTACAGTTCGCCTTGTAATCCTTCTGGTAGTTATTATACGAAAGACGAATTAGAAAAAATAGCCAATGTAGTAGCAAAATATCCTTATGTAACGATTATTTCTGATGAAATCTACGAATACATCAATTACGATGGAAAACACACTTCTATTGCAGAATTTCCACAAGTTTATGAGCAAACTGCCGTAATCAACGGAATGTCTAAAGCATTTGCAATGACCGGTTGGAGAATTGGTTATAGCGCTTGTCCAGAATGGTTGGCAAAAGCTTGTGATAAGGTTCAAGGACAAATGACTTCTGGTGCGAATACAGTTGCGCAAAGAGCTTCGATTACAGGATTGGAAACAGATCCGAGTGAATATCATTTTATGGTAGAAAGTTTTGAAAAACGAAGAAATTTGGTTTTTGAATTGATAAAAGATATTCCAGGATTTAAAGTTAATTTGCCAAAAGCAGCTTTCTACTTCTTCCCAGATATTTCTTATTACATCGGGAAAACGATTGACGGTGTTCTCATCAATAATTCTGATGATTTTGCGATGTTTTTATTAGAAAAAGCACATGTAGCTTGTGTAGGAGGTGTAAGTTTTGGTGATGCTAACTGTATCAGATTCTCTTATGCGGCTTCTGAAGAAGAATTAAAAGAAGCGATGAGTAGAATTAGAAAAGTTTTAACAGAGGCAGAAATTCATTAACAAATTTTTAAAAATATCCTTAAAATCTTCAGTCAAAAGCTGAAGATTTTTTGCTTTTTAGGAGTCATAGAAAAAAATTATCGGTTTCTCATTTTTAAATTTTTAAAATTGATTAATTTTGCAGTCTGAAAATATAATAGTTAAAAACAACAAAAAAATGGCATTAGTAGGAAGAAAATTTCCAAATGTAACGGTAGACGCAATCTCTAAATCAGGAGAAAATTTAAGAATTAACGTACTAGAAGAAGCAGTAAAAAATCAATCAAAAGTTTTATTATTTTGGTATCCAAAAGACTTTACTTTTGTTTGTCCAACAGAATTACACGCTTTTCAAGCTGCTTTAGAAGAATTTAAAAACAGAAACACTATGGTTATTGGTGCTTCTTGTGACACAAACGAGGTACACTTCGCATGGTTATCTACTCCAAAAAATATGGGAGGAATAGAAGGAGTGACTTATCCACTTTTAGCTGATACACACAGACAATTGGCTAATATTTTAGGAATTGTAGACCAAGATTTCGAATATGATGAAGAAGGAAACGAAACTTTTTCTGGGTCTAACGTAACGTACAGAGCAACTTATTTAATTGATGAAGAAGGAAAAGTTTTCCACGAAAGCGTAAATGATATGCCTCTTGGAAGAAATGTAGCAGAATATTTAAGATTAATTGATGCTTACACTCACGTTCAAAAATACGGAGAAGTTTGTCCAGCAAACTGGCAAGAAGGTAAAGCAGCAATGAATGCTACTAGAACTGCAACTGCAGAATATCTTAGCCAAAACTAAAATATTAAAATACAATTAATACCAAAGCAGAACATTTTGTTCTGCTTTTTTTGTAAATTTACTTGTTCAAAAATGAATGAAATGACTAAAAATGTAAGATTGCTTTCTCCTCAAAAAACAATAGCGCTTATTGCTCACGACCATAAAAAAGATGAATTACTTGAATGGGTAAAAAAACACAGTGAAGTGATTCAACAACATCAATTAATTGCTACAGGAACCACGGGAAAATTGATAGAAAATGAATTGGGCGTTCTTGTTCACAGAGTAATGAGTGGCCCACTTGGTGGAGATCAACAACTCGGTGCAATGATTGCCGAAGGAAAAATAGATATTGTTATTTTCTTTTGGGATCCTATGGAAGCGCAGCCTCATGATCCAGATGTAAAGGCTTTTTTAAGAATTTGTGCCGTTTGGAATATTATCGTAGCATGTGATGCCTCTACCGCAGATTTTATTCTAACTTCGCCTTTCATGCATACAGAATATGCTGTGGAAACTCCTGATTATAAAGTATATTTAAATAGAAATATAGAAAAAGGAATTTCATAAAAAAGCCCGAAAATTCGGGCTCTCATTATCAATATTTAATCTCTGTTTTTATCGGTGATTCTTTTTGTGCTTCATTTTTCTTTTTTTGCCGTGTTCATCATAGTAATAACGATCATTTTTTTGTTGACCAGGCGCGAAAACTTTAGCAGATTTGGTTCCATAGACTTTTTTCATTTGTCCAGGAGGTAAATTTTGCGGTCTGTCATCTACGATGATTACCGTAGAAGAACCACTTCTGATTAAAACACCATTTCGGTAAACATCACCATTGGGTGCTCTATAAATTTCGCCTTGTCTGTAAATTCTACCATCTGGAGCTCTATAAACTCTTCCATTATCTCCGTAAACATTACTAGAACCACAAGAAACTACAGTTATCGTGAGTGCTAAAGCGCCGAATATTTTAAATATATTTTTCATTTTTTTAAGATTTTGGGGTTGATGATTTCTTTAAAACAAAAGCTTTGCCAAAATCTTATTTCTTATGAAAACTTTAACGTTTTTAGAATTTATGAGTTCTTCTTTCTAAAAGAATTACATCTCTCCAAACACCGTTCATTTCAGCGATTTTTTCTCTTCTTCCAATGATTCTGAAGCCTAATTTTTCGTGAATTTTAATACTCGCTACATTTTCTGGAAAAATCCCAGATTGTAAAGTCCAAAAATCATGTTCCTCAGTTTCTTCTATTAATTTATGGAGCAACATTTCGCCGAAACCTTTTCCATGAACTGAATTATCGAGATAAATGCTTACTTCTGCTACTCCTTTATAGCAAACTCTTGCAGAAATAGGTTGAATGGCAGCCCAACCTTGCACTACTCCATTTTCGTCTTCTAAAATCAATCTACAAACTTTGAAATATTTATTGTCCCAAGTTTCCCAACTTGGAACTTCTTTGTCAAAAGTAGCATTGCCGCCTTCGATTCCTTGTTTTAAAATTTCTAAAACTCTCGTTCCATCTTCTGGAAGCATTTCACGGATTTGGTAGTTCATTTTTTATCTACGATTAGGTTTATTTTATTTTAAAGGTGAAATTTTATTCCATTTCCTTTTTTAAAAATTTAGCAGTCAAAGATTTTTTTGATTTTATCAATTCTTCAGGAGTTCCTATTGCGATGATTTCGCCACCGTGTTTTCCACCTTCTGGACCGATGTCTATAATGTGATCTGCTAATTTAATGACATCTAAATTATGTTCAATAATAATAAAAGAATTGCCTAATTCTACCAACTGATTGATGGCTTCCATCAAGATTTTTACATCTTCAAAGTGCAAACCTGTTGTAGGTTCATCCAGAATATAAAGCGTGTTTCCTGTTTGTTTTTTGGCAAGTTCGGTTGCCAGTTTTATACGTTGCGCTTCTCCTCCACTTAATGTGGTAGATTGTTGGCCAAGTGTAATATATCCTAAACCAACATCTTGCAAAGTCTTCACTTTAGCATAAATTTTAGGAATCGGTTGGAAGAAATCTACCGCTTCATCAATGGTCATTTCCAAAACATCAGAAATTGATTTTCCTTTGTAGCGAACTTCCAAAGTTTCTCTGTTGAAACGTTTTCCGTTACAGGTTTCGCAATGCACGTAAACATCGGGCAAAAAGTTCATTTCTATGACTTTTAAACCACCACCTTGACACGTTTCGCATCTTCCACCTTTTACGTTGAAAGAGAATCTTCCTGCTTTATAACCACGAATTTTAGATTCTGGCAATTCTGCAAAAAGATTTCTAATATCGGTGAACATTCCGGTGTAAGTTGCAGGATTAGAACGTGGTGTTCTTCCAATAGGAGTTTGGTCTACATCTACAATTTTGTCGATATTTTCGATACCTTCAAATTTTTTGTAAGGCAAAGGTTCTTGAACCGCTCTGTAAAAATGTTTATTGAGAATTGGATAAAGCGTTCCATTAATCAAAGAAGATTTTCCACTTCCTGAAATTCCTGTTACTACTACCAATTTTCCTAAAGGAACTTCTAGGTTTACGTTTTTCAGGTTATTTCCTGTTGCGCCTTTTAATTTTAGAAATTTTCCATTTCCTTTTCTTCTTTCTTTAGGGATTTCTATGCTTCTTTTTCCCGTGAGATAATCTGCCGTGATTGTATTGGCTTTGATTAAATCTTTAGGTTTTCCTTGCCAAAGAATTTCACCGCCGTGTTTTCCAGCTCTAGGACCGATATCGAGAACGTAATCGGCTTCTAGAATCATGTCTTTATCATGTTCTACTACGAGAACAGAATTGCCAATATCACGAAGATTTTTCAATGAATTGATGAGTCTTTCGTTGTCTCTTTGATGTAAACCAATGCTTGGTTCATCTAAAATATACAATACATTTACGAGTTGAGAACCAATTTGCGTAGCGAGTCTAATTCTCTGAGATTCTCCACCAGAAAGCGTTCTAGAACTTCTACTCAAGCTTAAATAATCTAAACCGACGTCTAATAAAAACTTCAATCTGGTTTCTATTTCTTTTAGAATTTCGTTGGCAATAATTTTATTTTTTTCGCTGAATTTTTCTTTAACTTCTTGAATCCAATCTTTCAAATCCAACAAACTCAAAGCATTGATTTCAGCAATGTTTTTTCCATCAACTTTAAAAGCTAAACTGCTTTTTTGAAGTCTTGCTCCGTTACATTCTGGACAAGTTTCTTCGGTGGTAAATTGTCTTTCAAGCACTACTGCGTCGTAGTTTTCTTTATCTTCAATTACTTGACTGAGATAAGGAACCAACCCTTCAAAATTGATTTTTATTTTCTTAGAAATTCCCGCGTATTTCAAGTCAGCAGTGAATTCTTTTTGGCAACCGTAGTAAATATAATCTACAGCTTCACGAGGAATTTCATTGAAAGAAGTATTTAAACCTAGCCCGAAAATCTCTAAAATGTTTTTAATTTGAGTGAGAAGCCATTTGTTTCCTTTCAAAACTTCTAGAGGTAATAAAGCGCCTTGATTGATGGAAAAATTAGGGTTTTCTACCAAAAATTCTTCATTGATTTTTTTGATGGTTCCGAGACCTTTACAAGTTGGGCAACTTCCCTTTGGTGAGTTGAAAGAAAACGTGTTTGGCTCTGGAATAGGCAAAGCATTTCCGCTGTGTGCATCCATCAAATTTTTAGAAAAATATTGATAGTCTGTTGCGCCTAATTTCTGAACCATCACTACTCCTTCTCCCATTTGCAATGCCGTTTTCAGCGATTTTGCCATTCTGGTTTCCGTGGCATTTTCGCCGATAATCCATCGGTCTATTACCACTTCTATATCGTGAGTTTTATAACGGTCTAACTTTAAATCATATTCTATATCTTGTAATTCTCCATCAATTCTGGCTTGTGAATACCCTTTTTTAGCCAATTGTACAAAAAGTTCGTGATAATGTCCTTTCCTGGAACGTACAACTGGAGCGAGAAGCAATACTTTTTCGCCTTTATAATTTTCTTTGATGGTTTCTAGAATTTGTTCTTCTGTGTAGCTCACCATTTTTTGACCAGTTTCCAAAGAATAAGCATCTGAAACTCTAGCGAAAAGCAAACGCAGAAAGTCATATAATTCTGTAACGGTTCCTACCGTTGAACGTGGATTTTTATTGGTAGTCTTTTGTTCGATGGCAATTACAGGAGAAAGTCCTTCGATTTTGTCCACATCTGGACGCTCTAAACCGCCCAAAAACTGACGAGCATATGCAGAGAAAGTTTCGATATAACGTCTTTGTCCTTCTGCAAAAATGGTGTCAAAAGCCAAAGAAGATTTCCCAGAACCTGAAAGTCCCGTAATGGTAACCAATTCATTTCTAGGAATTTTAACATTGATGTTTTTAAGATTGTGTTCTCTGGCTCCGTATATTTCGATGTATTCTTTTTCTGTACTCATAATGTCAATCTCGTCAAAAAAATCAAGACTTACAAAAATACGGAATTATTCTCTGAAAAAGTTTATCAATCGTAAGATTTCCGCATAAAAAAAGAACCTCAAATTTGAGGTTCTTGTGAATATATTATCTAAAGATTTACAAAGTTTCTTTGTCTGATATTTTGTTGAATTTCAAAAATCTAATGAAGAACAATCCTAATGCAAAGAAAACAGACATGGAAAGTGCTGCAAATCTCATTCCTGAAGTGGTAGGCAATTGGAATGAAGTTTCTTGTAAGAAGAACAATCTTATTGCATCATAATTATCAATCAATAGAGCAAAAATAAATGTTCCTAAAATAATTGCTATCTTTTCTAATACATCATAAAAGCTGAAATATGTAGTGTTATCCATAGAATCTTTTGGTAAAAGTCTACTGTAGGTAGAACGAGACATCGACTGAATTCCGCCCATTACCAAACCGATGATGGCTGCAATTCCGTAAAATTGATACTCTACATTTGGATTTTCTTTTTTGAGGAAATAAGCAGAAAGACAAGCAAAAATCCATAAAATAATAGTAATGCTAATCACATTTTTATTGCCTATTCTTTTGGATAATCTCGAGAAGAAAATAGCACCAATAATGGCTTCTATTTGAATCAATAACAAGGTCATAATTAGTTTTCCTTGGTCTAGGTTGATTTCACTCTTTCCAAATAATGTGGCCATTAGGAAAATGGTCTGCATTCCTACACTGTAAAAGAAGAAACTTGCTAAAAAATACTTGAGATTAGCGGTTCTAAATAATTGTTTACCAACTTTATACAATTCTCTAAAACTCTCTTTCACGATTTCAATATAGAAGATAATATTGTCTTTTAAAACTTCGAAAAAACCTCCATTCGATTTATGACTTTTGAAAATATTTTTAAGGTTCAATAACACTAAATCTTTTGGTAATTGGTCTTTTACTTCACCAAATTGAGGTAAATGTTTGAAGGTGTATTGAGAAAATCCAAACCACCAAGCTCCTGTAAATAAGAATGAAATTCTAGTGTATAAAAGTGCTTCTTTTGGAGTATCCGCAAAAAACATAATTAATGCCAAACAAATCACCACTAAAATTACGGAGCCAATGTAACCATAAACGTAACCTTTTGCAGAAAGTGCATCTTGTTTATCTGGCGTAGCAATATCTGGTAAAAAGGAATTGTAGAAAACCAAACTTCCCCAGAATCCTACACTCGCAGTAATACTAAATAGCAATCCTAAGAAGACGTTATTCATATTGGTAAACATTGCCAATCCCATACAAGAAGTTGCTCCTAAATAAGCGAAAAATTGTAAGAAAGACTTTTTATTTCCAATGGTGTCTGCTAAAGATGATAAAATCGGCGAAAGAATGACCACAATCAAAAACGAAATGGTAAGCGAATAGCCATAAACTGCATCTGGTTGATAATCTTTTCCGAAAATATTAATCATATTCCTCACAGGAACTTTTATCCATTTTCCAGTTTCGGTTACGTACTCGCTTTTTTCATAAGCAGTAGTAATAATAGAATAGTAAATAGGAAAAATGGTAGAGGTAATTACCAGTGAATAAACAGAATTCGCCCAATCGTAGAAAGCCCAAGCTTTCATGATTTTAGGGTTATTTTTGATATTTTGTTTCATAGTTTTTTCCGTAAAAGGGAATTATTACACAAAAATAAAAAAACCATTAAGAAATTGACTAAAAAATCAATAAATCTTAATGGTTAATCATTTGTAAGATGAGAAAATTATAAATTCTCAATCACAATTGCAGAAGCACCACCACCTCCATTACAGATTGCAGCAGCGCCATATTTGCCATTGTTTTGTTTTAAAACATTAATGAGTGTAACGATAATTCTAGCACCAGAACTTCCTAGAGGATGTCCTAATGAAACGGCACCACCATTTACATTTACCTTAGATTCGTCTAAACCTAAAATTTTATTGTTGGCCAAACCAACTACTGAAAAAGCTTCATTAAATTCGAAGAAATCAATGTCAGAAACTTCTAAACCAGCTTTTTTAAGAGCGATTGGTAATGCTTTTGCAGGAGCTGTTGTAAACCATTCAGGTTCGTGAGCAGCATCTGCATAAGAAACGATTTTTGCCAAAGGTTTTAAGCCCAATTCTTCCATTTTTTCTTTTGACATTAAAACCAATGCAGAAGCGCCGTCATTTAAGGTAGAAGCATTAGCAGCCGTTACCGTTCCATTTTCTTTTTGGAAAACAGTAGGCAAAGTTCCAATTCTATCAAAATTTACATTTTTATATTCTTCGTCTTCTGCGAAAATAATAGGTTCTCCTTTTCTCTGTGGAATTTCTACAGGTACGATTTCCTCTTTAAATTTACCAGAAGCCCAAGCTTCTGCACTTCTTTTATAAGACTGAATTGCGAAGTTGTCTTGGTCTTCTCTTGAGAATTCATATTCTGCTGCACATTTTTCTGCACAAACTCCCATGTGAATTTTGTTGTAAACATCAGTCAAACCGTCAACTAACATTCCGTCTTGCATTTTTACATCCCCCAATTTTACAGCATTTCTCGCGCTATAATAATGCGGAACTTGGCTCATGTTTTCCATTCCGCCAGCTACGATTACGTCTTGGTCGCCAGATTTAATTGATTGTGAAGCCATCATTACGGCTTTCATCCCAGAAGCACATACTTTATTGATTGTGGTAGAAGGTGTTTCGTTTGATAAACCAGCGCCTAATGCAGCTTGACGAGCAGGAGCTTGACCTTCTCCAGCTTGTAAAACATTACCCATATAAACTTCTTGAACGTGATTTGCGTCAAGATTAATTTTGTCTAACGCTCCTTTGATGGCAATTGAACCTAATTTAGGGGCAGGAATGCTAGATAAACTTCCTAAAAAACTTCCCATAGGTGTTCTTGCTGCTGAAACGATAAATACTTCTTTCATGATATTTAATAGAGATTTAAATTTTAAAATTCTTTTCGCCAAAGTACAAAAAAAAACACACTTTTTAAAAAGTGTGTTTTACGTTTATAATCAATGATTTAGATTAATGAGATACGTTTCCTATTGCTTCTGGATTGTGCTTGTGTTTAAACATCAAAGCGAAAAGAACAGCAATCACTAAAGCGTAAGCAGCGAAAGCTAACCAAATGTGTGGCCAATCTTTCATCGCAATCTCTTTAGTCAAAGTACCATTTACAATGGAAGAACCTTGTTTTCCTATAAATTCTACAAATTTAGAATTGTCTACTGTAGTATCTAAAAATCCTGCTAAAGAATCTGCGGTAGAGAATTTTTGAGTAAAGAATTTATCAATCGCCCAACCAGCTGAAACGCTTCCGATAATCGCTCCGAAACCATTGGTCATCATCATAAATAAACCTTGAGCTGATGAACGAATTTTAGAATTGGTGTTGGTTTCTACGAAAAGTGAACCAGAAATATTGAAGAAATCAAAGGCCATTCCGTAGATAATACATGATAAAATAATCATCCAAAGGCCTGAAGTAGGATTACCAAAACTGAATAAACCAAATCTTAATACCCAAGCAAACATACTCATTAACATTACGCTTTTGATTCCATATTTTCTTAAAAAGAAAGGAATAGCAAGGATAAATAATGTTTCAGAAACTTGAGAAATAGACATGATAATGGTAGAATATTTCACTACGAATGAATCAGCGTATTTTGGAAAATTCTCGAATTCACTTAAAAATACATCTCCATAAGCATTGGTTAACTGCAAAGCGCCTCCTAAAAACATAGAGAATATGAAGAAAAGAGCCATTTTATAGTTTCCAAAAAGTTTGAATGCATTTAGACCTAAAACTTCAACTAGCGAAGAGTCTTTAGAAATCAATTTTTGAGGTTTACAAGCAGGTAATGCAAATGAATATAAACCAAGTAAAACTGCTGCTGCACCTGCAATGTAAAATTGAAATTCTGAAGCTTTATTTCCAGATAAATTCGTAATCCACATCGCTACGATAAATCCAATTGTTCCCCAAACTCTAATCGGTGGGAAATCTTTTACCACATCATAATTATTGTTTTTAAGTAAAGTATAAGAAATAGAGTTGGCTAGTGCAATTGTAGGCATGTAAAATACCATCGCTAGAAGCATCACTACAAAAAATGTATCTGGTGTGGTTACTTGAGGTAAATAAAACAGAACCGCAGCGTATAAAATATGCAACATTCCATAAATTCTCTCAGCATTAATCCATCTATCTGCGATAATTCCTACTAAAGTAGGCATGAATACAGAAGCAATTCCCATAGTGCTAAAAACAGCGCCAAACTTTGTTCCATCCCATTGTTTGGTTCCAAACCAATAATTGGCGATGGTGATTAGCCAAGCTCCCCAAACAAAAAATTGTAGAAAACTGAGCAGTGTCAATCTAAATTTAATATTCATAAGTAGTAATTTTTTCTTTTACGGTATTTTAGACCGTTGAGTGTTTTCAGAGTTTATTATTTAATTTTAATTTTTAGCGCTAGTCAATTTTTTTATTTCGTCTTTTGAGTTCTTCTTGGATTTCCATAGCGGTATCATAATCTTCTTCTCTCACTGCATCGTCTAATAAAATTTGTAATTCTTCTGTGCTGAGTTTTCTGAGGTCAGAAGTTTCGCTTTCTGAAGCAGTTTCAGGTTCGGGCAATTCATTGTTATTGTCAATTTCTAGAAGAATTCCAGCTTCGTTCAGTACTTGTTCTGTTGTATAGATTGGGGCGTCAAAACGAACTGCCATTGCTACTGCATCAGAAGTTCTGGCATCTAAAATAAGTTCTTCTCCGTTTTCTGTATTTTTAAAATTGAGATTAGAAAAGAAAACACCGTCAATAATTTGATAAATAATTACCGATTCTAGGGTGTAATGCGTAGAATTTACAAATTTGGTAAATAAATCATGTGTGAGTGGACGAGGTGGTCGCAAGTCTTTTTCTAAACCTAAAGAAATAGATTGAGCCTCAAAATTACCAATTACTACAGGTAGTTTTACGCCAGTTTCTTCATGTTCTAGAAGCAGTGCATAAGCTCCAGATTGAGTTTGGCTATAAGATATTCCGCGTATGATTAGTTGTTTATAATCCATGAATACAAATATACTTTAATTTTTAAAATTTAACATTTGATATTTAAAATTTTATCACTGCTTTCAGATGATTTATTTCACAAGTTTTGATGATAAAATTGGTTTTACTTTTTATATAATGAGAAATTCATTTATTCTTCAAAAGAAATAAAAAATTTTGGCTTCTGCAACGACAAAAAAATCCGAGATAAAAATCTCGGATTGATATTTTTAAAAAGGATGATGTTTTAGTGTCCTTTTAATGCTTTAATTTTTTCTGTTAGCGCAGGAATAATTTGGAAAGCATCTCCTACTACTCCATAATCAGCAGATTTAAAGAATGGTGCTTCTGCATCATTATTAATCACTACGATGGTTTTAGAAGAGTTTACACCAGCCAAGTGCTGAATAGCACCAGAAATACCTACTGCTATGTATAAATTAGGAGCGATGGCTTTACCGGTCTGTCCTACGTGTTCTGAGTGAGATCTCCAACCGATATCAGAAACTGGTTTAGAACAAGCAGTAGCTGCACCTAAAACATTAGCTAAATCTTCGATCATTCCCCAGTTTTCAGGACCTTTCATCCCTCTACCTGCAGAAACTACCACTTCAGCTTCTTTAAGGTCTAATTTTCCTGAAGATTTTTCTTGGTTCACTACTGTAAGACCATCTGCAGAAACAGAAACTTCTTTTACTTCTTCAGAACCTGCTACTGGATTTTCTTTTACTCCAAAAGAATTTTGAGAAACAGTAACCACTACATTTTCACCATGAGCTTTAGCGTCCATAAAAGCTTTTCCAGAGAAAGATTTTCTCTTCGCTTCGAATGGAGAAACAGCAACTGGAGCAGAAACTACATTGGTTAATAATGAAGCGTTTTTAATCACAGCAAGCATAGGAGCTACAGAACTAGCATCTGTAGAATGCGGGAAAACTACCACTCCATCTACTACAGTAGCAAGAGCTTCTGCATAAGCTTTTGGGTTGAAACTTTTAAGCGCGTCACTTTTTAGAGTAACTACTTTAGAAGCTCCGTATTTGTAAAGAACATCTGCAGCATCTGTAGGATTAATGCTTACCGCTACTACATCAGTTCCAGACATATCTGCAACTGTTTTTGCGTAAGAAACAGCTTCTAGAGCTGCTTTTTTATATGCTCCTGAAATATTTTCGGTATATACAAAAATTGACATAATTTTTAAAATTTGAGAGTTAAAATTAAAGATTAGAATTAGATAACTTTTGCTTCTTCGTGAAGTAATCTTACCAATTCATCTAGATTATCCGCAGAAACTAGTTTTACTTGAGCTCTTGCCGGAACAGCATCAAAAGATACTGCACTTACTTTAACATCTGTTTCAGTTGGTTCTTTTACTGTTAAAGGTTTAGTTCTAGCAGACATAATTCCTCTCATGTTAGGAATGATAAGGTCTTTTTCTTCTACCATACCTTTTTGACCAGCGATTACAGCAGGAAGTTTAACAGATAAAGTTTCTTTTCCTCCTTCAATTTCTCTTACTGCAGTAGCTTCTGCACCGTTTACTTCTAAACCTACGCAAGCGTTTACGAAAGGTCTATTAAGTAATTGAGCTATCATTGCTGGAACTGCAGCACCATTATAATCAATAGATTCTTTACCGCAAAGTACCAAGTCATAACCACCTTCTTCTACAATTTTAGCCAATTCTTTAGCTACGGTAATACTGTCTTGTGGTTCAGCGTTTACTCTTATTGCGTCATTTGCACCAATTGCAAGAGCTTTTCTCATTACAGCTTCAGTAGCAGCGTCACCTACAGTAGCGATGGTCACTGTAGCGCCTTGAGATTCTTGTAATTTTACAGCTTTTGTAAGAGCAAATTCGTCGTAAGGATTAATTACCCACTGAATTCCGTTTTTGTCAAAAGCAGATTTATCTGCAGTAAAGTTAATTTTAGAAGTAGTATCTGGAACACTACTAATACAAACTAATATTTTCATATGTAGAATTTTATTGTTTTTTTAAAGGTCATATGCAATCGCTCATTCATCATTATAATTAGTTTTGGTAAACACGGCGATTTCATAAGGTTCAATTTTTCTTATTTGAATGTGTGCTAATTTAAATAAAAAAATATTATGCATGCATAATACTCTAAAAATATTTATATTCAATGCATAAATATACGATAATTGCCTGAAACAAAGGAAATTTTGAGATTTTATTTCGGAAATAATTTTTGAAATCATTAAAAATTACCACAAATTAATGGTTTTTTCTTTCCCAAAAATATGGAGTTAATTCTCAATTTTTAAGCAGAAATAAAAAATCCTCAATCTTTTCGACTGAGGATTAACTTAAAATTTATTGTTGAGTATAAAATTCAAAGAAATATGGAATACTTTCTATTCCTTTGTAGAAATTATATAATCCGTAGTGTTCATTTGGCGAGTGAATCGCATCAGAATCTAAACCGAAGCCCATTAAAACTGATTTAGCTCCCAAAATTTTCTCAAAAAGAGAAGTAATAGGAATACTTCCGCCACTTCTATATGGTAAAACTTCTTTACCAAAGGCTTTTTCCATCGCTTTTTTAGCCGCTTGGAATTCTTTAGTGTTGCTTTGTAAAACGTAAGGCATTCCACCGTGATGAGGCGTAACTTTTACCTTAACAGAAGCAGGAGCTATTTTTTCAAAATATTTCGTGAATTTTTCAGTAATTTCTTCGTCAGTTTGATAAGGAACCAATCTCATAGAAATTTTAGCAAATGCTTTACTAGGAATCACGGTTTTAGCGCCTTCACCTGTATATCCTCCCCAAATTCCGTTTACATCAAGAGTTGGTCTGATAGAAGTTCTTTCTAAGGTAGTATAACCTGTTTCGCCTTCTACCCCGCTTAAACCAATTGATTTTTTAAATTCTTCTGGGTTGTCTTTTAATTTATTCATTTCTGCTCTGTCTTCCACAGAAACGATTTCTACATTATCATAAAAACCATCAATAGTAATTCTTCCTTCTTCATCATGAAGTTTAGCAATCATTTCTGCTAAAACATTAATTGGATTAGGAACAGCGCCACCATATAATCCTGAGTGTAAATCTCTGTTCGGACCTTCTACTTCTACTTCCATATAACTTAAACCTCTAAGACCAGTAGTCACCGTTGGTTGTTCGTTAGAATAAATATGCGTGTCTGAAATTAAAATAACATCACAAGAAAGTTTTTCTTTATTTTCTTCTAAAAATCCAGCTAAACTTACAGAACCTACTTCTTCTTCTCCTTCAATAATGAACTTAATATTACAAGGTAGAGAATTGGTTTTCATCATGGCTTCAAAAGCTTTTACGTGCATGAAGAATTGGCCTTTATCATCCGCACTTCCTCTTGCAAAAATCGCACCTTCTGGATGAAGTTCTGTCTTTTTAACCACAGGTTCAAATGGTCCGCTTTCCCACAATTCTAATGGATCTGCAGGTTGAACATCATAGTGACCATAAACTAAAACGGTTGGTAATTCTGGATTGATGATTTTTTCACCATAAACCACAGGATAACCTTTGGTTTCGCAGATTTCTACTTGATCTGCTCCTGCATTGGCAAGGTGTTTTGCCACAGCATCAGCACAATTGAGCACATCTTGATTGTAAGCTGGGTCTGCAGAAATAGAAGCAATCTTCAATAATTCTATCAATTCGTCTAGAAAACGTTGCTTGTTTTGTTGGATATAACTTTGTGTGTCCGACATTGTTTTAAAATTTTAGTAAATATAAAAAATGTCTCGCAATTGCAAGACATCTATTTTGTATGAGAAAATATCTTATTTTTTTGCAGTGCTATCTACCTTAACATCTGCAGCAGCTGGTTGTTCTACAGTAGCAGAGTCTGTTTTTTCTTTGTAAGTAGGCGCTTCAGCATTTTCATCGTCATATCTTACTACATCTTCAGTTTTTTTCAAAACTCCCTTGTTTCCTCCTTCAGGTAAACCACAAGAAACTAAAAAAGACGCTGCAGCTACAGCAAATACCAATTTTTTCATATCTAAATTATTACGTTTATAAATTTTTCCAAAAGTAAGAAATATTGAGTTTACCACAAAAAAAACTTAAAATTTTCTTAATCAAGAAGTTTTCCTACTAGGAAATGATTACCAGAAAGAGATTTTACCGCGATAAGGTATTGGTTTCCGCCGTCTTTTATTTTGTATTTTTTCTTGATCTCTTCAGGTTTTAAAGGAAAATTTTTGGTGATGATATTAAATTGTTCACCCTTTTTTATCGCTTTTGAATTGATTTCTTCAGTTTCAAAAATTCTTCCTGGGAAATGTTCTATCTTTTCTTCGGAAGTATAAATATGTGTGTTCTGATGTAATTTTATCAAACCAAATTTCTCTGAAACTAAATTAAAAGCTCCAGATTTTAATACAGAATTATTTGGAATGTAAATGTATTTTTTAGGAGCTGAAAATTCTGATTGACAGTTTTTTTCATCATCTAAATTAAAGTGAAATTCAGGTTCTGTAGATTGTAAATTTATGCAATAAATTTCTGGCCTATTTTCTTTTTTCTTGAGATAAACCAAAACTTCTTTTACTTCATTTTTGACCGCAATAATCCATATTTTATAAATATTTTTGAGCGAAGCAACCAAATGCTGAATATCAATCAGCGGTGACAGTTTTATTAAAATTTCAGGTGAAATGTCACTTAATTGCTCTTGAATTTCAATAATATTAGGCGACAAATCCTCCAAAAGAAATACTTTTCTGTTATGGTTATCTCTTCTTGCAGGATCTAGATAAATTAAATCGAATTTTTCTTTATTGTTTGTGAGAAAATCTTCTAATTTTTTGTTGATGAAATTCGCTTTTCTTCCGAGAACTTCCCAATTGTGTTTTACGATGTCTAAAAGCTCTGCATTCTGCTCTATTAAAGTAATTTCTTCAAAATTCTGAGAAATAAAATAAGCGTCAATTCCAAAACCACAAGTTAAATCAATGAATTTTCTTCCTTTAAAAAACTGTTTTTTGAAGTCTGCGGTGTCTTGTGATGAAGCCTGTTCTAAATTAAGATTGGGCGGAAAAATAATGTTTTCTTGATTCAAAAAAGGAAACTTTTTTTCAGCTACTTTTCTACCTTTGATTTGCTGAACCAATTCTTGCATAGAAACCTCCGGAAATGGAGATTTTTTCAATAACAAAGAATGCAAATCCGCGTTTAGATTTGCATTGATATATTTTTGTATTTCTTGGTTTAGTAATTTAATCACTTATTCCAAATATTATAAAATTCTTCTTTTGTAATTTCGCAGTCTAAAAACTCTTTTTCTTCCAATGATTGATCTGCCATTGCGCCAAATTCATTTTCATTATTCAATTCGTCATATTTTAAAATGTTACCATTTTCAAATATTTGAATTTGTTTTAAAACATTTAAAGAATCATCAGTTTCAAAATAAAATATTGAAACTCCCCAATCATCAGTCAATTCATCACCAGTAGTTTCTTCCCATTTTTTTTTAAAATATCTCATAATATAAATTTAGATTCCTTCGGAATGACAAACTTTGTGGTAAATCTTGAAAATAGTCTAATTAAAAAATCTAAAATTAAAACAAAAACTTCGTAATTATAACCTCGTAAAACTTCCGACCTCCGTCTTCTGACTTCCGACTTTACTCAAACATTTCAGCCCATCTTACTGGTTTTATTTCCTGAGCGTTATAAAGTTGTTCTACAGATTTAGTTTTTTCTAGTTTTGGGTAAAGATTTACACCAATGAGTTTTATTTTGCCTTCTTCTACCCAATTTTGTTCTGCAATTGCCTGTTGATAGATCATTTCAGCAATTTTTCCAGATTTTAGATTTTCTACAAAACCACCAGAATTTTCGATTTCTAAGAATAATTTCCAAGCGTTTTCTGCGAATTGATGGGTAATTTCTTCAATATAATAACTTCCGTTGGCAGCATCGTCAAAGACATTAATAATACTTTCGTATGCCAAAACAATTTGTTGTTTAAACGAAATTTCTTCTGAAAGTGAATTGGAATTTTGTACTTTAAAATCATTGCTATAAACCGCATCAGAACCAGCAATCATGGCAGCGGAAAGTTCTAGCGTAGAACGAATAAGGTTATTTTCTTCGTCGTTTTTAGCTTTATTTCTAAGAGAAGTTTCTGTGAAAATGTAAGGAATGCTGTCTAGTCCGAATTCTTTAGAAAGTTGATTGAAAAGGATTTTAAATGCTCTGATTTTTGCAATTTCAAAGAAATAATTCCCGCCTACTGCAAATTTGAAAACCAATTTTTCTAAAATTTCAGCCCCGAAAACTTCTGCCAAATCTTTTGCTTTTGCTAATGCTAAAGCCAATTGTTGCGTGATAGAAGCTCCAGCATTTTGATAGAAAGTAGTATCTACCGCAATATTTCTTTTGAAATTTTTAGACAATAATTCCTCTGCTAATTGCGTGTTAATTTCTTGATTTTCAAAAACATCTATCAAAGAAATATATTGATTATCATCTGCAAGAGAAATGTGTCCTGCCAAATCTTTATTGGCTACGAAAAGCGATTTTTCGGTCAAATGTTCTACATTATGCTCTAGTAAAAAGGCATAAGCATGTTCTTCTAAATTATCTTGATATTTAGCAACCAAATGCGTAGATTCTTCTACTTTTGGCAGGTTTTTTAAGACAAAATCAGTATCGGCATAATAAGGTTTTACAGAAATGCCTTCCAAGTTTTCTTTGGTAAGAACGGCATAAATATCTTCTGTTTTCAATTGTTTTTTGACCAGATTTTCCCAATCCTGAAGTGTAACTTGAGCAAACATAATGTATGGTTTTTTGTTTTATGTTCAAATGTTTTTCGACATTCGAAATTCAAGATAATTTGTTTATTCTTCTTCTTTTTGCTTAATGGCAGAACTGTCTACCACGAGAATGAAAATTTCTTCATTTTTCTTTTTCATGAAATAATTTTCTCGCGCAAACTTTTCTTTTTCTGCTTTGTTGTTCATGAGCTTTTTATAGAAAGCATCATTTTTATGATATTCTGACTTGTAATACGAGAGTTGTTCTTCGTATTTGTCTATTTCTTTATTTAAGTCTTTGATGACTAACCAAGATGTAGAATCAAAAAAAATCATCCATACCAAAAAAAGAAAAATAGTGATAAAATATTTATTGAGAAGGTATTTCTGCACGAAACGCCAACTCGGAGATTTTTTCTGAATATCTTTAATCAGTTCCTTCATTAATAGGCTTTTTTAAGAGAATTGTTAATGACTGTAGAAAGAAAATCAATAGCTACAGAATTTTTTCTCATGTTAGGAACAATAAGGTCTGCTTCGTTTTTAGAAGGTTCTATAAACTCTTGGTGCATCGGTTTCAGCGTAGTTTGATAACGGTGAAGAACTTCGTGTAAATCTCTTCCGCGCTCTTGTGTATCACGCTTAATTCTTCTGATTAATCTTTCGTCTGAATCTGCATGTACAAATACTTTAAGATCGAATTCTTTTAAAAGTTCCTGATTGGTCAAAACCAAAATTCCTTCTACAATTAAAACGTTTTTAGGTTCTACAGTTACGTGATCTCCAGTTCTAGAATGCGTTACGAAAGAATACAAAGGCTGTTCTATGTTTTCTCCTCTTTTAAGTGCTTTTACATGTTTTACCAATAATTCAAAATCTATTGATTTTGGGTGGTCATAATTCAGCGCTTCTCTTTCTGAGAGCGATAATTGGTGATTATCATGGTAATAATTGTCTTGAGAAAGTACATTTACACCTTCTGCATTCAATTGTTGCAAAATATTATTCACTACGGTGGTTTTACCAGAACCAGTTCCACCTGCAATACCTATTACTAACATTAAAAATATATTTTTTACAAATTTAGCTAAATTCCTAAATAATTGGTTGATTGATGCGTTCTTTTTTGGTCAGAAATCCTATTTTTTCAGATGTTCTTCTTCATTGGAAATTCCAAAAATATAATATACTACAGCTTGTACTCTTGCGAGAAATTCTCTAAAGTGATTTCTATAATAACTCTGATATTTAGTAACGTCTTGGGCATCAAATCCTAATGCGTTCATACCAATGTTTCTTGCAAAAAATAAAGCTCTAAGGTTATGAAATCCTTGTGAAACAATGATTACGTTTTTTTGTTGGTATTCATTTTTGCATCTTAGAATGCTTTCGCGGGTATTAAAACCTTTTGGATCTTCTAGAATAATGTTTTCGGGAACTCCACCTTGATAAATCAAGAAGTTTTTCATGGCTTTTGGTTCGTTATAGCCTTTACTTTTTTCGCCACTTACAATGATTTTTTTGATTTTTCCATGATGATAAAGCAGCGCAGTAGCATCCATTCTAGAAATGAAATATGGATTGGCATTTCCTGCCATCGTTTTGGGAGAAGTTCCCAGAACCAGTGCTACTTCTCTTGGCGGAATTTTAGAAATTTTAGTATACGTTCTTCCTTCGGTGAGAGAAAATACCCAGAAGTTTGCCAATATCATCAGCAAAAATCCTATTTCTATCAACAAGAAAAATTTTTTAAATATGTCTAAAAGGATTCTCAATAAAATAATTCTAAATTCGTTGGTAACAAATATATCAAAAGAAGCATTTTGATTTTATTATATTTGTAAAATCGACTCAATAATCAATTCCATAACAAAAATAAACAATTAATATTTATGAAAAAATTAATCTTTTCCACACTTATATTAACCGCACTATTTTCTTGTAAAAAGAACGAAGCTCCAGATCAATTAACAGAAGAAACAACCACTGAAACAGTAGATAGCTCAGCTGTAAATCCTGCAAATGCTTTGCCTGAAGTAAATCAAGAGCAATTAAAAGCAATGGTTGCACCACAAAAAAATGACACCATTTATGTAACAAATTTCTTTGCAACTTGGTGTGGACCTTGTATGAAAGAGATTCCGCATTTCAAAGAAAAAATGGAAGAACTAAAAGGAAAACCAGTGAAATTTACTTTTGTAAGTGTAGATGCTAAAGAAGATTGGAACACCGCGGTAAGTGATTTTGCAGATGAATATGATATCAGAAAAAATGTAGTTCTTTTTGATGCTTCTATGATTGCACCAGATTATTTTACTACGATTACCAAGACTTGGGACGGTGGTTCTATTCCTTTTACCGTGATTAAAAAAGGTGATAAAGAAATAGAAACAGTAGGAATGATGAGCAAAGAAGATTTAGACGCAAAACTGAATTCTTTTAAATAAAATATTTCTCTCGCAGATGGGGCTGATTAAGCAGATGTATAGACTCAAAAAAATCTGCAAAATTTGCAAAATCAGCGAGAGTTTTCTTTTTCATAGATTTTTTTAAATTAAATTTGTGAAGTTTTTAAATAAAATCTGTGAACAATAAAACCTTCAAAACCATTCTAATTTTCCTGTTTTCATTGGTGGTGATTACGATTCTCATCAATTTAAATATAGGCTTTATAAAACTAGGTTTAGCAGATTTTATTGACGCAAATGCTCAGAACTCACAAATTGCAGAACTCAGAATGAATCGTGTTTTAGCGATGTTTCTAGCAGGCGTTTCTATTCCTACTTCTGGTTTTCTTTTGCAAGAATATTTTCAAAATCCTTTAGCTGGACCTTCGGTTCTTGGGATTACTTCTGTTGCGAGTTTAAGTGTTGCTTTTTACATATTTTTTTCTCAAGATTTTATTTTGCCAGAGTTTTTGCAAAATGGTTTCATCAGTATTTCTGCAATTCTTGGAAGCCTACTTTTAATGACTATTTTATTGGTTTTTTCTAGAAAATTTCAAGATAAATCATATCTGATTATTTTTGGTTTCTTGGTTTCTGCTTTAGCAGGAGCAGTGGTTTCTATTCTACAGTTATATGCAGAAAATCAAAGTCTGAAAAACTATATTTTATGGAGTTTTGGTGCGAATAATCAAGTGACCAGAAATCAACTTTGGGTGCTATTTATTGTAGTATTAATTGGATTGTTTTTAAGTTTTAAAAGCATAAAACCGCTCATCGGGAATAGTTTAGGAAATCAATATGCTAAAAGTTTAGGTGTAAATTTAGAGCAACTGAAATATTTTGTCATCATTGCTTCTTCCCTACTTTCTGCTTCTGTTACAGCATTTTTAGGCCCAATTTTGTTTATAGGAATTGTAGTTCCTCATTTTAGCAGAATGATTTATTCGCCAGCGAAATTGTGGCAACAGTGGATTTTGAACATGATTTTGGGAGTTTTCATCATGGAATTTTTTTCTGTAATTTCAGAACTTTCACAATTTCCTATAAATGTCATTACGAGTTTGTTTGGAGTACCTGTAATTTTGATGATGATCCTTAAAAATAAAAATTAAACGCAAAGGCGCAAAATAAGTTTTATCTGCAAAGCGCATTTAAGACGCAAGTCATCTAAGATGACAATTCAATAAAAACTAATAACAAAACTATGACAGAAAATGAATTATCAAAAATTGTTTTTGATTTAGGATTAAAAATTCACAGGAGATTTGGAGCAGGATTATTTGAAAATGTTTATGAAGAATGTTTGTTTTATGAATTGAAAAAAACTGGATTAAAGGTAGAAAAACAAAAAATACTTCCCATCATCTATGAAGAATTAAGAATTGAAAATGCCTATAGAATTGATATTATTATTGAGGATAAACTTATACTAGAAATAAAAACGGTTGACTTCATAAATGATGTTCATAAAGCACAGATATTGACTTATTTAAAATTGACAAATTGCAAATTAGGATTAATTCTTAATTTTAGAACAGATATATTTAAAGACGGAGTAAAAAGAGTTGTTAATGGTTTATAAAAAATGAAAATCTTTGATTTTCTTGCGCCTTAAAAACGTAACACTTATAAAAAATTGAATTGCGCCTTTGCGTTAAAAAAAATGTTTTTACAAATAAAAAATACAACAATTGGTTACCAAAAACCTCTTATTTCAGAGGTTAATGCGTCATTGGATTACGGTGATGTTTGTTTGTTGATTGGTAATAACGGCGTTGGTAAAACTACACTGATTAAAAGTATTCTTCATCAAATTTCCACATTAAATGGTGAGATTTTGATACATCAAAAAAATATAGAAAAACTTACAGATAAAGAAATTGCAGAACAAATAGCAGTGGTTTTTGCAAAATCTCAAATTCCCGCAAATTACACCACAGAAGATTTAATTTCCCTTGGAAAATTCATTCATTTGCCTTTTTATTATCAGTTAGAAAATGAAGATATAGAACATGTCAACAGCATTATTTCACAGTTAAAGCTGGAAGAATATAGAAATATTCAGTTGCAGAAATTGTCAGACGGCAATCTTCAAAAAGCCTTTATTGGAAGAGCTTTAGCACAGAATTCTCCTATGATTATTTTAGATGAACCTACAACTCATTTAGACGAAGAAAATAAAATTATCATCTTAAAATTGTTGAGAGATTTGGCTAAAAACCACAATAAAATCATTCTTTTTTCTTCTCATGATTGGCGATTGGCTAAAGAATTTGCTGATAAAATTTGGTTTATTAATGACCAAAATCTCCAAGAAGGTTTAGCGGAAGACATTCTCTTGAAGAATGATTTATTGACTAATCCTCGACTTTTTACCATCAATGAAGAGTTTGTTTCACCTGAAATTACAGCTCCTTTTTTAGAAAAAGAAATGTTGTACTCTGCTTTGCAAAAAAACTTTAAAAGAGACCTTTCTGGTTTTAAAATAGAATTTCAGGGTGCATTTTGGGAGATTTTTTACCAAAATAATAGGTTTTCTTGTCAATCTATTGACGAAATACTGTTATCAATTAGAAATTGCTTATAATCAGCGTTTTTCGTTTGAAATTTCTCATTTTCAATTTCTTTCTCTTATTCTTTACATAATAAATAATTGTCAGAATATCAATCAGTTATCTGTTTGTAATAAAAAATACTATGCACGCATAGTATTTTTTTTATATTTGCTATGCACGCATAACATTTTTTAAAAATGGAAACTAAGACTAAAGAAAAAGTAGAAAATGTAGACTTAATGCTTAAATCAGTTTGGTTGGCAGTGAGTAAAATGTACTCCGAACAAGCTTCTATGCATAATTCTACGGCTGTACAAGCTTTAACACTACTTAAAATCGATCCTAAAGAAGGAACAAGAAGTACTAATCTTGGTCCTAAAATGGCTATTGAACCCACTTCTTTGACGAGAATAATTAAGCTTTTAGAAGATAATGGTTATATCTACAAAGAAAAAACAACTTCTGATAAAAGAGAAGTAATTATTAAATTGACAGACAAAGGACTTAAATCTAGAAACCTTTCAAAAGAGGTAGTTGTAGGATTTAATAAAAAAGTGGTTGAAAAAATAGACCCAGAGAAATTCGCTGTTTTCAAAGAAGTCATGGGAGATATTTTGAAAATTGCTAATGATATGAACAATAAAAAATAAACCTATATTTATAATGAAAAGACGAATTAAACACGTTACAGTTCTTGGTTCAGGAATTATGGGAAGCGGAATTGCTGCGCACTTTGCAAACATTGGCGTAGAAGTTCTCCTTCTTGATATTGTTCCGTTTGAATTAACAGAAGCTGAACAGAAAAAAGGTCTTACCAAAGAAGACAAAGCAGTACGAAACAGAATTGCTACAGAAAGTTTGGCTAAATTAGTAAAAGCCAGCCCTGCTCTACTTTATAAAAAGGAGTTTGCAGAAAGAATCTCTGTAGGAAATTTTGATGACGATTTGCAGAAAATCAAAAATACAGATTGGATTATCGAGGTGGTAGTAGAAAGATTAGACATTAAAAAGTCTGTTTACGAAAAAATCGTACAATTCCGTAAACCTGGAACTTTGGTATCTTCTAATACTTCTGGTATTCCAATTAATATGTTGGTAGAAGGAAGAAGTGATGATTTCAAAAAATATTTTGCAGGAACGCACTTCTTTAACCCGGTAAGATATTTACCGCTTTTAGAAATTATTCCTACCAATGATACCGATGCTGAAATCGTGAAATTCTACATGGAATATGGCGCTAAATTCTTAGGAAAAACTACGGTTTTAGCAAAAGATACTCCAGCGTTCATCGCAAACAGAATTGGAGTTTTCTCGATGATGAATTTACTTCACAATGTAAAATCTATTGGTCTTAATGTAACTGAAGTAGATAAATTAACTGGTCCAGTTATTGGTCGTCCAAAATCTGCAACTTTCAGAACTGCTGATGTGGTAGGTTTAGATACTTTGGTTCACGTAGCAAACGGAGTTCACGCTTCTGGTGTAGAAGATGAACAATTCAAAGGAACTTTTGTTCTTCCAGATTACATCAATATGATGATGGAAAACAAATGGTTAGGTTCTAAAACGGAACAAGGTTTCTACAAAAAAGTGAAAAATGCTGATGGGAAATCAGAAATTCACGGTCTTAATTTAGATTCTTATCAATACGAAAATCAAGGAAAAGCAAATTTTGCAACGCTTGAACTCACTAAAAATATCGATAAACCAATTGATAGATTCAAAGTTTTAATTGGTGGGAAAGACAAAGCAGGAGAATTATACAGAAAATCTCTTGGAGCTCTTTTCGCTTATGTTTCTCACAAAATTCCTGAAATTTCAGACGAGCTTTACAAAGTAGACGATGCGATGAAAGCTGGTTTCGGTTGGGAAAACGGTCCTTTCGAAATTTGGGATGCTGTAGGTATTCAAAAAGGTATTGAATTGGCTACAGAAGCAGGTTTCACTGTTTCAGAATGGGTAAAATCAGTAGAATCTTTCTACAAAGTAAATGAAGAAGGTCAAAGCATTTTCTTCGACAAAAATTCCGGAAATTACAATAATATTCCTGGTCAAGAAGCTTTCATTATTCTTGACAATATTAGAAAAAATAAAACATTGTGGAGCAATTCTGGTTCTGCAATCCAAGATTTAGGAGACGGAATCATCAACTTCGAGATTCGTTCAAAAATGAATTCTCTAGGTGGTGAAGTTTTAGATGGTTTAAACAGAGCGATTGATTTAGCAGAAAAAGAATACGACGGTTTAGTAATCGGAAATCAAGGTGCTAATTTCTCTGTTGGAGCTAATTTAGCGATGATTTTGATGATGGCTATCGAACAAGATTGGGATGATCTGAACATGGCAATTGCTTATTTCCAAAAATCGATGATGAGAGTTCGCTACTCTTCTGTTCCTGTTGTAGTTGCTCCTCACGGATTAACTTTGGGTGGTGGTTGCGAAATGACCATGCACGCTGATAAAGTAGTTGCTGCTGCAGAAACTTACATCGGTTTAGTAGAAACTGGAGTTGGTGTAATTCCTGGTGGTGGTGGTACTAAAGAATTCGCTTTGAGAACTTCTAAAGAATTCGCTGCTGATGACGTTAAAAACAACAGAATGCGTGAAGCTTTCATGAATATCGCAATGGGTAAAGTTGCAACTTCTGCTCACGAAGCTTATGATATGGGAATTCTTCAAAATCATAAAGACATCGTGGTGGTAAACAAAAACCGTCAGATTGCTGAAGCGAAGAAAGTAGCTAAATTAATGGCAGAACAAGGTTATACTCAACCAATTCAGCAAAAAGTGAAAGTTTTGGGTCAAGGTGCATTAGGTATGTTCTATGTAGGAACTGACCAAATGTTAACTGGAAATTACATTTCTGAACACGACAAGAAAATTGCAGATAAATTAGCTTATGTAATGGTAGGTGGTAATCTTTCTGAGCCAACTGTAGTTACAGAACAATATTTATTGAATCTTGAAAGAGAAGCTTTCTTACAATTATGTGGTGAAAGAAAAACACTAGAGAGAATTCAGTTCATGTTACAAAAAGGTAAACCGCTAAGAAACTAAAAATATTAAAAATCAAGTTTTGAGCCACGAAGTGGCGAAATAAAATAGCATCGGGTAAAGCCCGATGAAATTAAAAGCCATAAATAAAAAAGCCACGAAGTGGCGAAATCAAAATTTAAAATTTAAAAAATATGTCAAATAAAACAGCATATATAGTAGCAGGTTACAGAACAGCGGTGGGTAAAGCTCCGAAAGGAAGTTTAAGATTTACCAGACCAGATGTAATGGCTGCAAAAGTGATAGAAAAATTGATGGCAGATTTGCCACAATTAGATAAAGATAGAATCGACGATTTAATCGTTGGTAATGCAATGCCAGAAGCAGAACAAGGCTTAAACGTGGCACGTTTGATTTCTTTAATGGGATTAAATACCGATAAAGTTCCAGGAGTTACCGTAAACAGATATTGTGCATCTGGTTCTGAAGCGATTGCGATTGCATCTGCTAAAATTCAGGCAGGAATGGCAGATTGTATTATTGCAGGAGGTGCAGAAAGTATGTCTTTCATTCCAATGGGCGGTTATAAACCAGTTCCGGAAAGTCATTACGCAAAATCTAACCCAGATTATTATTGGGGAATGGGTTATACTGCTGAAGAAGTTGCTAAGCAATATAAAATTACAAGAGAAGAACAAGATCAATTTGCTTTTGAATCTCATCAAAAAGCTTTGAAAGCTATTGCTGAAGGAAAATTTGCAAAACAAATCGTTCCAATTCCTGTAGAATATAATTTCTTAGACGAAAATCAAAAAGTTCAAACCAAAAAATTTGATTTCTCTGTAGACGAAGGTCCTAGAGCAGACACTTCTGTTGAAGGTTTGGCAAAATTAAGACCAGTTTTTGCAGCTGGAGGTTCAGTTACCGCAGGAAACTCTTCTCAAATGTCTGATGGTGCTGCTTTCGTAGTAGTAATGTCAGAAGAAATGGTAAAAGAATTAAACCTTGAGCCTATTGCAAGATTAGTTTCTTATGCAGCTGTTGGTTTAGAGCCAAGAATTATGGGAGTTGGACCAATTTACGCCATTCCAAAAGCGTTAAAACAAGCTGGGCTTTCTCTTCAAGATATTGGTTTAATTGAATTGAACGAAGCCTTTGCTTCTCAGTCAGTTGCCATTAAAAAAGAATTGGATTTAAACCCAGAAATTTTAAATGTAAATGGTGGAGCAATTGCTCTTGGTCACCCTCTAGGTTGTACAGGTACAAAATTAACGGTTCAGCTTCTTGACGAAATGAAATTAAGAGGTGTGAAATACGGAATGGTTTCTATGTGTGTAGGAACAGGACAAGGCGCTGCTTCTGTAATTGAACTTCTTTAAAATTATAGATTTTAAATTATAAATTTTAGATGAAATGAGTTTCAAAGAAGATAATTTAATTCAGAAAAAGACTTTTGATTTTGCCCTAAAAATTATACAATTTTATTCAGATTGTAAGTCTCAAAATGAATTTATATTATCTAAACAAATTCTTCGTTGTGGTACTTCAATTGGTGCAAACGTAGAAGAAGCAATTGCTGCTCAATCTAAAAAAGATTTTATTTCAAAACTTTCTATTGCGAATAAAGAAGCAAGAGAAACAAAATATTGGTTAAAGCTATATCAATCTTCTAATCTCGTTCAAGTAGATGTTGAACTATATTTAAAAGAGATTGAAAGTATTATCAATATTTTGACTAAAATCATCAAAACATCATCTGAAAATTTATAGTTGAGAATCAAAAAATTTAAAATTTATAATCTAAAATTTAAAATTAAAAAAATAATAATATGAGCACATTAAAAGGAGGAGAATTCCTAATAAAAGAAATAGAAGCTAAGAATATCTTCACGATGGAAGATTTTTCTGAGGAACAAAAAATGCTTCGCGACTCTGCAAGAGAATTTATTGACAAAGTTGTAGTTCCTAACAAAGAGCGTTTCGAGAAAAAAGACTACGCATTTACTGAAGAGTGTATGAAACAAATCGGTGAAATGGGATTCTTAGGAATCGCAGTTCCTGAAAATTACGGTGGTCTTGGTCTTGGTTTTGTATCTACTATGATTGCTTGTGATTACATTTCTGGCGCAACTGGTTCATTGGCAACTGCTTATGGAGCGCATACAGGTATTGGTACACTTCCTATCCTATTATACGGAACTGAAGCTCAAAAGCAAAAATATTTACCGGATTTAGCAGCTGGAACTAAATTCGGAGCATACTGTTTAACTGAGCCTGATGCTGGTTCTGATGCAAACTCTGGAAAAACAAGAGCTAAATTGTCTGAAGATGGTAAACATTACATCATTAACGGACAAAAAATGTGGATTTCTAACGCAGGCTTTGCAGATACATTCACATTCTTTGCTAAAATTGATGATGATAAAAACATCACTGGTTTCGTAGTAAACAGAAGTGAATTAGAAAATCCTGAAAGCCTTACTTTCGGTGAAGAAGAGCACAAATTAGGGATTAGAGCTTCTTCTACTCGTCAGGTTTTCTTCAATGATATGAAAGTTCCTGTAGAATGTCTTTTGGGTGAAAGAAACAATGGTTTCAAAATCGCTTTAAATGCATTAAACGTTGGTAGAATTAAATTGGCTGCTGCTTGTTTAGATGCACAAAGAAGAATTTTCAACCTTTCTGTTCAATATTCAAACGAAAGAAAACAATTCAACACTCCTATTTCTACTTTCGGAGCCATTAGAAAAAAATTAGCGGAAATGGCTACTGCTACTTTCGTTTCAGAAGCTGGATCTTATAGAGCTGCTCAAGATATTCAAGATAAAATTGATGCACTTGTTGCAGGTGGAATGTCTCATCAAGAAGCTGAGTTAAAAGGTGTAGAAGAATTCGCGGTAGAATGTTCTATCCTTAAAGTATATGTTTCAGACATCGCTCAAAAAGCAGCTGATGAAGGAATTCAGATTTTTGGAGGTATGGGATTCTCTGAAGACACACCAATGGAAGCAGCGTGGAGAGATGCTAGAATTTCTAGAATTTATGAAGGTACTAACGAAATCAACAGACTTCTTTCTGTAGGAATGTTGGTGAAGAGAGCTTTCAAAGGCGAAATCGATTTAATGTCTCCTGCAATGGCAGTTGGTAAAGAATTAATGGGCATTCCTTCTTTTGAAACGCCTGATTATTCAGAATTTATGTCAGAAGAAAAAGCAATCATCGCTAATCTTAAGAAAGTATTCTTAATGGTTTCTGGTGCTGCTCTTCAGAAATACATGATGGAAATTGAAAAACAACAACACTTGTTAATCAATGCTTCAGAAATCTTGAACCAAATCTATATGGCAGAATCTGCAATTCTAAGAGTTGAGAAAAACTTCGGTCCAGATTCTATAGAAGCAGCAATGGCACAATTAAACCTTTACAAAGCGGTAGAAGCTGTAATTGCAGCTGCTAAAGAAGGAATTGTTTCTTTTGCAGATGGAGATGAGCAAAGAATGATGCTTTCTGGTCTTAGAAGATTTACAAAATATACCAATCAGCCAAACGTAATCGCGTTAACTGAGAAAATTGCTAAGCATTTTGTAGAGAAAAATTCTTACTAAAATTTGTTAATTCAATTATATTCAAAAAAACCGCTTCAAATTATTGAGGCGGTTTTTATTTATTTAAGAAACGATTTTATATTCTGAAAATAAATTTCGTTGATAATTTTTCGGAGTAATACCTTCAAAAGTTTTAAAGGTTTTGATGAGGTGATTGGTGTCAGAAAAACCAGTCGCAAAAGCTACTTCTTTGATGCTTTGGTTTTCTTTGAGGAGTTCTTTTGCACGTTTTATTCTTTGCTGAAGAATATATTCATTGGGTGATGTTCCGAGTTCGTATTTAAAGAGTTTAAAAAAATTAGATTTACTTACGAAAGCCAATTTGGCCAAATGTTCAATACTTAATTTTTGATGCAGATTGTTTTTAATATAATCTATGATAAAAGCCAATCGGTTTGAAGTTTTCAGGGTTTTGTAATCGTTTTCAATGAGTTTTCCTGCTTGAGTTTGCATCAATCTTACCAATAATTCTTTCAACGCCAAATCTGCCATAATATCCTTATTCATGTTATCTTCCATGGCAATTCTCATCAGATTATTGGTTGCAGAAGCCAGTGGTAAACTGTTAAACAGATAAAATTGTTCGCTAGAAATTCTCCAGTAAGTGCTTTCATCTACTTTCATCAATTTGGTATTGAGATAATGCAAAGATTCTTCTACAAAATCTGGACTGAAACTTAGTGCAATACATTGTGAAGGAGTTTCGTCTGCCTCTGGAAAATCGATGACCATTGTTTCGCCGGGAGAAACTAAAACCGTTTCACCAGGAAAATAATCAAAATACTCAGATTTATTTTCCAATTTCATGTGCTTTTTCCCTCGTAACATCGCTGTAAATGTCAAATCATTAAACTTTAGTTTAACATCTTCTGTCTTCTTGTGCGTTTCATACAAAGAAAATTCACAATTATTTAAGGTGAAAGTAGTCTTGTTTTCTATTATATTTTGTAATTGCTCATGTCCCGTTAATTCAGGCGTATAGAGCAAATGTTTGTCTTCTCGTATCATAAACTATGAATGATATTTTTGATAAAATAATCAATTTGGCTAAATATATAATAATTTTTCAATCAAACAAGATTTATATTAAAGTATTATAATCAATATTTTCAAAACACTATTATACTATCATTTGAGACGATTTTACCATGACATTTGTCATGTTTAAGATAATTTGGCTGAAAATTAAAAATTCAACAAATTATGTCAACACACATCAATCGTCCGGTTTTAAAAGAAAAATACGACAATTACATTAACGGAAAATGGACTGCTCCTTCTACAGGACAGTATTTCGAAGTGCTATCTCCACTTGATGGAAAAGTTATGGCAAAAGCTGCACACTCTGCGAAACAAGACATAGAAATGGCTGTAGATGCTGCTTCTGAAGCTTTCAAAACATGGAGCGAAACTTCTGCTACAGAACGCAGCATTATTTTGAATAAAATTGCAGATAGAATTGAGGAAAATCTACCTTATATAGCTGCTGTAGAAACCGTAGATAATGGTAAAGCAATTAGAGAAACTATGGCGGCAGATTTACCTTTGGCAGTAGATCATTTTAGATATTTTGCAAGTGTAATAAGAGCTGAAGAAGGTACTATTTCTGAATTAGACAAAGACACCGTTTCTATCATTGTACACGAACCTATCGGCGTAATTGCACAAATTATTCCTTGGAACTTCCCTATTCTAATGGCAGTTTGGAAACTAGCTCCTGCTCTAGCTGCAGGAAACTGCGTAGTTTTGAAACCAGCAGAAAGTACGCCTGTTTCTATTATGGTTTTAATGGAGCTAATTGAAGATTTACTTCCTGCAGGTGTGGTGAATATTGTCAATGGTTTTGGCGCGGAGTTAGGAAGAACTTTAGTGACCAATCCAAAAGTGTCTAAAGCAGCGTTTACAGGTTCTACAGCTACAGGTAGAATGGTAATGCAATATGCTACAGAAAATATTATTCCAGTGACTTTAGAATTGGGAGGTAAGTCTCCAAACATCTTCTTCCCTTCTGTGATGGATGCAGATGACGAATTTTTTGACAAAGCCATTGAAGGAGCGGTATTATTTGCTTTAAATCAAGGTGAAATTTGTACTTGTCCTTCTAGATTATTGGTTCATGAATCTATTGCTGATAAATTCTTAGAAAGAGTGGTAGAAAGAACTAAAGCCATCAAAACAGGAAATCCTCTTGACCCAACCGTAATGATGGGTGCTCAAGCTTCACAAATTCAAAAAGATAAAATCCTTTCTTACATCAAATTAGGCAAAGAAGAAGGTGCGGAATTGCTTTGCGGAGGAGAAGTGAATCATCTAGGTGGAGATTTAGAAGGTGGATATTACATTCAGCCAACCATTTTTAAAGGGCACAACAAGATGAGAATCTTCCAAGAAGAGATTTTCGGGCCAGTGTTAGCAGTAACTACTTTTAAATCTACAGAAGAAGCGATAGAAATAGCGAACGATACTATGTATGGACTTGGGGCTGGAGTTTGGACTAGAGATGCACATGAATTATACAGAGTTCCTAGAGCGATAAAAGCAGGTAGAGTTTGGGTAAACCAATATCACGCATATCCAGCTGGCGCACCTTTTGGAGGTTACAAACAATCTGGTATTGGTAGAGAAAACCACAAAATGATGCTTGATCATTACAGACAATCAAAAAACATGTTGATTTCTTATAACAAAAATAAACTAGGATTTTTCTAAATCAATTGTGTTTTAAACTTTAAGGAATGTTGTTCATCAGCATTCCTTTTTTTAATTTTATAAAAAAATTTTAGAAATGGTAAAAAGGTTAGACGTAACAGCAAAAGCGTTGGAAGTCATTAAAACGCTAAAAGAAAAACACGGTGATTTAATGTTTTACCAAGCTGGGGGTTGCTGCGAAGGAACCCAGCCTCAATGTTTTGAAAAAGGAGGTTTCTACGTAAGAACCAATGATGCTATGATTGGTTTGGTAGATGGTTTTGAATTTTGGATTGATAGAGATTTATTTGAATACTGGAAATTTTCACATTTCACGTTAGATGTTACAGACGGTTTCGGACCAGGCGGTTTTTCTCTGGAAACACCATTAGGAATAACTTTTAAAATTATTTACAGACTTTTTACTGAAGAGGAATTAAAACATCTAGAGCCTGTAAAAAGAATGGAGTAATCTGGTAATTGATAACTTTTCAATCTATTGAAAATTAAAAACTAATACATTTTTATGAGGCTTCCTAAGTGTTTATTTTGTGAATAAAATTGTAACCTTCCATCAATAAAGACTTTTAGAGGAAAAGGATTGTGCATAAATCATATCTTAAAGTGAGTAAACAGAAAGCAAATTAGTCTATAAAAAGTAAATTTCTACGCTATCTTTACATCAATAAACAAGTCAAACTTTTAGGTTGAAAATTGAAAGTTGTGAAGTTTCTTCAAACTTGATTTTAATACCAAAAAAAGAACAAAGTTTAATTTATTAATAAATAGTTTTTAAAATTTTCTCACAAGAATTTTGAAACAAAGAGATAAAGAAACTTAGATTCTTAAAGTAAGACTTAAAAATAGTCAACGTAGACTTTGGTTGTTTTTCAGAAGAATACAGAAGTGTTTGACAAGAAAATAGCTCAACCCAAATTCAAGTTGATAAAATTGCCCGAGCAATGGAATATGTTTTAATGAAAAATGGCAAAATTTTTAGAAATATCTGCGGATAGAATTTAAAAAGATGCAATTAAACATTTTTCGGGAGTTGAAGCAATAAAGATTGCAGAGGCAATGTTTCCGGACTGATGACAGAAACGACAATGCTTTGAGAAAAGCAAAGAAGTTTTGCCATCAGTCTTTTTTATTTTCCACTTTTTTATTATTTTTACTCTGTAAAACAATAACCATGAGATCTTAGAAATTCTCCTTTCTTATTTTTAAGATTTCTTAAAAATTTTTAAAAATGGGAAATACCACATAATTCCTCAGAGTACTCTACTCTTTTTTCAAAAAAATCTTTTCTAGAATTTGATTTTATGTTCCTTTAGTAAAAAAACAAAAAAATAATCATTAAACCAATGTCTAAAAAAACATTACCTCCTATCTCTTCGGAGTATAAAAAACAAGTAACCAAGGCTATTCTCTACATCATTTTATTCTTTTTAGTTTATTTAGTATTAATCACTTTGGCACTAATATTAGTCGCTGCTATTGGCTATTTAGTATTTGAAATCATTGCAAATTTTAGATTCAATTATTTGGTTATTTTGCTTTCTGGTGGTCTAATAGGAATGGCGGTTTTTATATTGATTTTCTTGGTTAAATTTATTTTTAATTTTCAGAAAAATGATACCAGCGCATTTATCGAAATCAAAAGAAATCAAGAACCCGAACTTTTTAAATTAATAGATGAAGTAGTTCAAGAAGTAGGAACAGATCAACCTAAAAAGCTGTTTTTATCTGATGATGTAAATGCTTTTGTAAACTACAACTCTCCTTTTTGGAGCATGTTTTTCCCAGTAAGAAAAAATCTTACTATAGGAATGGGTTTAATCAATACCACTACGGTAAGTGAATTAAAAGCGATTCTTGCACACGAATTTGGACATTTTTCTCAAAAAAGCATGAAGGTAGGAAGCTATGTAAATCAAGCCAATAAAATGATTTACGACATGCTGTACAATAACAAAGGTTTTGCAGATTCTATGGAAAGTTTTGCGAGTACTCATGCTATCATTGCACTTTTTACAAGATTGGCAGCGTGGATTATTGAAGGAATTCAATGGGTGTTGACTAAGTTTTATGATTTTTTATATCTGAAACACATGTCGCTAAGCAGACAGATGGAATTTAATGCAGATGCAATCGCTACGTATGTGGTAGGTGCCGATGTTAAAACCTCTGCTCTTCTAAGATTAGACCTTTCAGAATCGGCGCTTTCTAATGCGATGAATTTTTACCTTGACAAAAATGTAAAAGCCGACACCAAAAATATCTACCAAAATCAGACTACCTTGTTGCATTATTTTGCTCAAGAAAATAACCATGAAATTAAAAATGATTTGCCGTATATCAATATAAATGAAATAGAAAGGTATAATAAATCTAAGCTTCAAATTGAAGATCAATGGGCTTCTCACCCAACCATAAAACAAAGAATTGAAGCCATCAAAAAACTCAATATTCCTTCTGAAAAGGTAGACAATAGGATTTCTAAAAACATTTTGAAGCATTTTGATAAATACGCAGAGAAATTTACCAATAAACTCTTCGAGTATAATATGCTTACGCATACAGAAGAATTTCTTTCCGAGGAAGAATTCAGAGAGCAATATAAAAGCATAGTGAATGAAAAGTCCTTCCATAAGATTTTTAATTCTTATTATGATTTTAAAAATCCAATTTTCGAAAATATTGAAAATGAAACTTCTACTGTAGATGATGTCATAGCTCAAGATTTTTTCTCAGACGAAAAAGTAAGCCTTGTCTTTGAAAAAAATGCATTAGAAAACGATGCTAAAGTCTTAGAAATGATTCAAAATGGAACGTATAAATTGAAAACCTTTGATTATGACGGTGCAAAATTCACCAAAAGTCAAACACCAAAAGTCCTGAAAATTCTAAAACAAAGAGAAGAACAAGTTGACCAAAAAATCAAAGAAAATGATGATGCTATTTTAAAGTATCTTTTGCATAAAGCTTCGCATGAACAGAAAGAAAAATTTTCTGAATTGGCTAACCGTTTTACACAGACAGATAAAGATTTTGATGAGTATTACAATGCTTTCCAAGAGTTTGTTCCATATATCAATTTCATGTCTCAAAGGCTTGATTTCGAAACGATTATGAGAAACAGAAACATTATGGTTTCTAAAGAAAAGATTTTCAAAAAGAAAGTTACAGAGCTTTTATCTTCTACTTTTGCCATGTATATGGAAGAAGAAGACCAAGAAGTGCTAAGAGAATATGTGGATGCAGATTTTATCTACTTCGAAAACAATAAGTATAACGATTCAGAAATACAGATTTTAGACAAAGCTCTAGGGAAATACCAAGAAACCATGAGCAAATCTTATTTCAAATTGAAAAAAGAATTATTAGAACTCATGGTAGAAATTTTAGAATAATTTTAATCCACCGTTTTACTAGAATCTTGGAGAAGTTGAGCCAGTTCTTTCATTTCAGCATCGGTTAAATCTCTCCATTTTCCTATGGGTAGATCCAGTTTGATGTTCATGATTCTAATGCGCTTCAGTTTTTTTACTTCGTAACCTAGGTATTCGCACATTCTACGAATTTGGCGGTTTAAACCTTGGGTAAGAACAATTCTAAATTGCAAAGTATCAATTTGTTCTACTTCACATTTTTTGGTTACAGTGTCTAAAATCGGAACACCATTGCGCATTTTTTCTAGAAATTTGGGTGTAATGGGTTTGTCTACACGTACAATGTATTCTTTTTCGTGGTTGTTTCTTGCGCGTAAAATTTTATTCACAATATCACCGTCAGAAGTCAATAAAATCAATCCTTCACTAGGTTTATCAAGTCTACCGATGGGGAAAATTCTTTTCGGGTGATTGATGTAATCTATGATGTTATTTTTCTCACGCTTGGTATCTGTGGTACAAACAATTCCGATGGGTTTGTTAAAGGCGATATAAACGTGTTTTTTTTCTGTTTTTTTGATGTTTTTGCCATCTACGCAAATTTCATCAGCATCAGAAACTTTAGTTCCTAATTCTGGCTTTTTGCCATTGATGGTAATTCTTCCTTGTTCCAAAAGTTTATCAGCTTCTCTTCTCGAACAAAAACCTACTTCTGATAAATATTTATTGATACGCGTTTCCACAAATTTTATTTTTTTTATTCTTCTCTCACTTTATTGGAGTGAAAAGTAATTCCAAGATTTAACCCAATATAAAAGTTACTCTTTAGTCCATCTCCGAAATTCATGCTGTGATTTTCCAGAAAAAAGGAGTAATAATAATTCATTCTCACATTAATTGGGTTTTGGTCACCAATGCCTAAAGTATATACTCTGGCTTTTTTCACATCACTTTTAGTAAGGGCAAATCCAGCATTGAGATAAATGTATCCAGAATCTGCGGCATTGTCTAAATAAATTTTTGGCTGAACCAAGAAATACAAATTATGGATATTATCATAAATGTAATTGTATCGAAAACCAGCGCCTAAACCTATTTTATGAATCGGTTGAAAACCAATAACAGAAGTGATTCCTGCATTGACATTAAAATCTACATTATTATCTTCATTCACGATATCTGCAACTGCTTTTGCTAATCCATAGGCAACTTGCGCATCTGTGCTCCAATAAATTCCTTGATTAAGATTTTCTTTTTGTTGTGAATATCCTAAAAAACTAATAAAAATGAATAAAAAGTAATAGTTTTTCATGGTTAGAAATTTTCAAATCTAAACTCATTTTCCAAAATTTCTGCATGTGCATTTTCTACATGGTACTCTCCTATTTTGGTTCTTCTGAGTTGAGTAAGATAAGCACCAACTCCTAAACTTTGACCAATATCATGCGCTAAACTTCTGATGTACGTTCCTTTGCTGCAACCTACGGTAAAAGTAACAAGAGGAATATGAATTTCGATGTTATTGAGATAATGAATAGTCGTTTTTCTAGATTTCATTTCTACTTCTTGACCAGCTCTTGCTAAATCATAAGCGCGGTTTCCATCTATTTTTATGGCTGAAAAAACAGGCGGTTTTTGCTCAATTTCTCCTACAAATTTTGCCAAAGTTTCTTGGATGAAATCTTCTGTAATGTGTGAATAATCGGTATTAAGTATTTCTGGTTTTTCGGTATCATAAGATTCGGTTTGTACGCCAATTTTTATTTCGGCGATGTATTCTTTTGGCGCATCTTGAATTTCCGGAATTTTCTTGGTGAATTTTCCGGTGCATACAATCAATAAGCCTGTTGCTCTAGGATCAAGAGTTCCAGCATGACCGATTTTAAATTTTTTAGGAAGATGGAACTCTCTTTTGAGTTTGTACTTCAATTTATTAACAGCCTGAAAACTGGTCCAATCCAAAGGCTTGTCCACCAAAAGTACTTGTCCGTTTAAAAAATCTTCTGCGTTCAAAGTAAAAAGTATAATATGAAATTACTTCACCCAACCAAAATAAATCAGCAATAAAATCCCTGCGATAATTCTATACCAACCCCAAGGTTTGAAGCCGTATTTGGTCAAAACACCAATGAAAAACTTAATCGCAATAACTGCTACTACAAAGGCTACCAAATTCCCCACGAAAAAACTCATCGTGTTTTCTGGAGTCGCAAATATCATTTCGTAACCTTTTTGCTCCACTCCATTATGATTCCAATCTTTTACAAAAATCGAATAAAAGGTAACCGCTAACATAGTAGGAACTGCCAAAAAGAATGAAAACTCTGCGGCAGCTTTTCTGGTAAGGTTTTGTTGCATTCCACCAATAATAGAAGCCGCACTTCTACTCGTTCCTGGCATCATCGCAAGACATTGCCAAAAACCAATCGTTAATGCTTTTTTGAAAGTAATATCTTTTTCATCATCTATCGTATGTTTGGTGAAAATCTGGTCGATAAAAAGTAAAATAATACCACCTACAATCAGAACAACTGCAATGGGAATTGGTTTTTCTAATACTGTTTCTATTTTATCATCAAATAATTTTCCTAGAACCAAAGCTGGTAAAACGGCAACTGCCAATTTTAAATAGAATTTGATGTTTTTAAAATCAAAAAATTTCTTCCAATACAAAAATACTACCGCCAAAATAGCTCCAAACTGAATAGAAACTTGAAACATTTTAACAAATTCATCTTCTTGAATTCCAAAAAATGAACTCGTGAAAATCATGTGTGCGGTAGAAGAAACGGGTAAATATTCGGTAAGTCCTTCTACGATTGCAATGATAATTGCTCTGATTAAATCCATAAACTGTATTGTGATAAAAAAATTAAAAGATTCAAATACCAATTCAAATCTTTTAATTCTTTAGTTTTTAAAATGTTTTTATTTGTTTCTTTTAAGAATCGCGAAAACCTGAACTACAAATCCAGAAATCACCAATAACGGCGCTATTCTGATTCTTCTGATGGAAAAAATGTCTTCATTCCAAGCATTAGGATCTAGTTTTCCGTCGACTGTATTTGCATCTGGACCGAGCATTAAAAGAAATCCTGCTAAAATTAAAGCCAATCCCACCAACATCAGTTGATAGTTTTTTTTGCCAAAATAAAAAGGATTGTGCTGTGATTCAGACTTTTCTATAGTTTGTTTTTTAGACATTTTTAAAATTTTCTATGAGTAATATAAATCATCTACGCTAGATGCTAAGAATCTCCAAGTTGCAAAAACTGTACTGATGACGGTAATAAGAATTCCCACTCCAAAAACGATTGCAACTAACCAAATGTATTGATTGGTGTCTTGTACAAATGGAGTCCCGATTTCGCTGGTAAAGAAATACCAACCTGTAAATAAGGCAGTTAAGCCAATAATAGCACCTATAATTCCTAAAATTACCGCTTCTTTTACAAATGGTTTTAAGATGAATCTGCGTTTTGCACCTACCAATTGCATAGTCTTGATAATGAAACGTTTAGAGAATATTTTTAAACGGATAGAATTGTTAATCAACACCATTGCTACGATTAAGAATAAGATAGAAAATGCCAAAATCCAAGTCAAAATTCTATTGAGGTTATTGTAAACTTCAATCGTTAATTTACTATCGTTTTTCACTTCTTTTACGCCTTCTACTTCATTCAGTTTTTTTACAACGTCACTTATTTTTGCAGGATCTACGTATTCTGGTTTCAAAGTAACTTCCACAGATGGAGGAAAAATATCTCCTTCAAAAAGAGCATCTGTTTCTATACCCAATTGTTTTTTGGCAAGTTCAGTAGCTTCTTGCTTAGAAATAAATTTAGCTTTTTTCACAAAAGGCTGTAATTTTATTCTTTCGTAAGTTAATTTTTGCAACTGCTCTGCTTTGGCAGAATCTCTAGGGTCTATATAGTCATCAAAATAAGCTTCTACCACCAATTGCTCTTTGATATAATCCGAATATTTTTGAGCATTTATCAATATCAACCCAAAAAGTCCTACTAAAAATAATACCAATGCAATACTAATGGATACGGTAATGTTGCTAGAACGGAGCCTTTTCTTGTTTAAATCTTCTGCTAATTTTGCCATCAATAAAAAATTTTCTGCTAAAATAGAAAAAAAACTCCGAAATTTGCCCCTGAACAAACACAAAACTGTGTTAAAAAATCTTAAAAATTTTGAACGTAAAAGCAAAAAAACATCTTGGTCAGCATTTTTTAACTGACGAAAATATTGCCAAAAAAATTGTAGAAGGTCTTGACTTTCAACCATATCAATATGTATTAGAAGTAGGTCCTGGAACTGGTGTTTTAACCAAATATCTCCTCGAAAAACCTACGGAAACTTACGTTGCAGAAATAGACACAGAATCCATAGAATACCTAAAATTACATTATCAAAAACTTGAAAATAAACATTTTACAGGTGATTTTCTCAAAATTAATTTAAGTGATGTTTTCTCTGGAGAAGTGGCGGTAATTGGCAATTTTCCTTACAATATTTCGTCTCAGATTCTTTTTAAGATTATAGAAAATTATCAGCAGATTCCAGAAATGGTGGGAATGTTCCAAAAGGAAGTGGCAGAACGTACAGCTGCGGTTCCTAGAACCAAAGATTATGGAATTTTGTCGGTTTTGGTTCAAGCGTATTATGATGTAAAATATCTGTTTACCGTTCACGAAAACGTTTTTAATCCACCTCCAAAAGTAAAATCTGGAGTCATCAAACTTACCAGAAACAGAAAAGAAGGTTTAGAAGGTAATGAAGTTCTTTTCAAACAGATTGTAAAAACGGGTTTTGGCCAAAGAAGAAAAAAACTGAGTAATGCACTGAAATCTCTAGATATTCCAGAAGTGTTAAAATCTCATGCATTTATGGATAAACGTGCAGAAGAACTGAGTGTAGAAGATTTCATCAACTTCACGAAAGAATGGAAAGCTGCAAAAAATTAATTAAAATCTTTCTGAATTAAATCTTCAAGTTTTGCTTGTAAATCGTGAATTTTCGCTTTTAATTCCTTGATTTCTTGCTTGTTATTAGAAACATTGCTCTTGAGAATTACTTTTTGAGCTTTTTCTTTGTGTTCATCTTCGTCTTCATCATCAGCAATCTCGTCGATGTCTTCCTGAATTTCGTCAATATCTTCCTGAATTTCATCGATGTCTTCTTGGATTTCATCAATGTCTTCCTGAATTTCGTTTACATCTTCTTTAATCACTTCGATGTGTTTATTGCTCTTGTTCACAGACATTTGAATGAAAATCGACAAGTAAATGGCTTCCAAAGAAACAATGGTAGTGAGAACCAAAAGCATTTCTTCGAATTCCACCACTTTAAATAACGGAAGTAAAAAACTGGTGATAAATAGCAAAGTGTGAAAGACCAATGAAGAGGTAGAACCAATCCAACTGATAACGCTGTCTGCCATTTTATCGAGCATCGTAATATTTTCTGTTTTAAGTTCTCTAAACTTCATTTTGCTTAATTTTTTGACAAAATTACGATTAAAAATCGACTAAAATTTGACTTTAATGATTATTAATGCGAATTTTTGAACTCTTATTTTGTATTTTTGCAAAAATTCTAACTTTTTATCCCTATTAATTTCTGTGATTGAAGAGCAAAAAATATCTCACACCTTACAATTTCTCATCGAAGAAAGAAATGTAAAAGCTGTTTCTGAAGCTATTTCGGAAGTGGAAGCGGTAGATATTGCCAATATTTTTGAAATTCTAGAAGAAGAAGATCAAAAATTTCTTTACGAAATTATGGATAATGAGCGCTCTGCAGAAGTACTACTCTACATAGACGAAGACGAGCGTAAAAAATTCCTAAAAAACTTCTCTACCAAAGAGATTGCAGATAATATCATCAACGAAATTGATTCCGATGATGCGGCAGATATTATTGCAGAATTACCTGAATATCAACAAGATGAAATTATTCAGCACTTAAATGACGAGGAACACGCACAGAATATTGTAGAACTTTTGCGTTATGATGAAGATGTTGCAGGTGGTTTGATGGCAACCGAATTGGTAAAAGTGAATCAAAATCTTTCTATCATTTCTGCGGTCAAAGAGATGCGTAAACAAGCCGAAGAAATGGAAGAAGTTTACTCTATTTATGTAGTAGATGATTCCGAAAAATTACTCGGGTTGTTAAGTCTCAAAAAATTATTAACTACTTCATCTTCTACTCGAGTTTCTGATGTTTATAACTCTAAAATTCAATATGTTAAAGATACAGAATCTGCTGAAGAAGTAGCGCGTTTCATGCAAAAATATGACTTGTTCGAAGTTCCTGTTGTAGATAAATTAGGAAAATTAGTCGGAAGAATTACCGTGGATGATGTTATCGACTTTATTACCGAAGAAGCAGAAAAAGATTACCAGTTAGCATCGGGGATTTCTCAAGACGTTGACTCTAGTGACACCATTTTTCATTTAACCAAAGCGAGATTACCTTGGCTATTCATTGGAATGGTAGGTGGTTTAATTGGTTCTAGAGTTTTGCAAAGCAATCAAAATGCGATGCACGACATTCCTGCATTGATGTTTTTCGTGCCGCTGATTGCGGCAACTGCGGGAAATATTGGAGTTCAAGCTTCGGCGATTATCGTACAAGGTTTAGCAAATAACACTTTAGGAAAAGATACTTTTAAAACTTTATTCAAAGAAGTAAGCGTTTCTGCAGCTTCAGGAATGATACTTTCTTTAATTATTTTTGGATTCAATTTATTGATTAACCATAATGATTTGATGGTTTCTGTGACCATCTCTATTTCTCTTTTAGCAGTAATTATGGTAGCGGCGATTATTGGAACCATTGTTCCTATTGTTCTGGAGAAAAATAAAATAGACCCCGCAATTGCTACAGGTCCGTTTATCACGACTTCTAATGATATTTTAGGTGTGTTAATCTACTTTGCCATCGCAAAAGCACTCCTCCACATTTAGAAAAGTTTTCTATAATAATTCTTTAGAAACACCAATCCCAAAAAGCGCATAATCGTATACAGCAGGATCTTCTGGATTGTATTTTCTGATGATTTGGTCGAGTTCTTCTACGGCTTTCCAATCGTTTTGAGTTCTGGTGAGAATCCCTAATTTTCTGGAAATATTCGCAGTGTGAACATCCAATGGAATGGATAAATATTGAGGAGAAAGGTTTTTCCAAATGCCAAAATCTACGCCTTTTTTATCTTGGCGAACCATCCATCGCAGAAACATGACCAATCTTTTTGAAGCAGAATTTTTATAAGGCGAACTCACATGTTTATGGCTTCTGTGCGGAATTTCTCCTAAAAAACGAGTTCTAAATCTTTCGATGGCATGGTAATAATTTTTTTCGTTTTCTTTTAAAAGAAATAAGTTTTCTAAACTTTCAAATTCAGTGTAAACGCTTTTTAAATTTAAAATGAACTGTTGAAAATCTTCGGCTGAAAAAGTTCTGTGAACGGCTTTATTTTCTAATTTTTTGAAATCTTTTTGGCTCGCATTCATTACAAAATCATACGGAGAATTTCCCATGAATTGAATGATTTTTTGAGCAGATGTAATGATGGATTTTCTATTTCCCCAAGCGATTGTAGCCGCGAAAAATCCTGAAATTTCTATGTCTTGTTTCAAAGAAAACTGATGCGGAATAGAAATAGGGTCTAATTCAATAAAATCTACATGATTGTATTGTTCGGCTTTTTGGTTTAGAAATTCAAAGATTTCTTGCTCGTTCATCATAATTTGTGGGATGATGGATGTTTGATGTTTTAAATTTTACTGGCTGACTAGACTGAAGTTCTAACTGCGAAATAAAAATGATAAATCAAAAATCGTAAATCTTAAATTTTAACGGCTTCCAATTGCTTCGGAAGATAAGTTTCAGGGAAAATTTCACACGCTTCATTGAGAAAAACCGACAAATCATTGTAGCGATTAGAAAAATGACCTAAAATCAATTTTTTAACATTGGCTTTTCTGGCAATTTTAGCAGCTTCTAGAGCAGTAGAATGACCGGTATAATCTGCCATTTTCTTTAAATCATGTAAAAAAGTTGCTTCGTGATACAAAACATCTACATTTTTAATAATAGGAATAATGCTCTCTAAATATCGAGTATCACTACAAAAAGCATAAGAAACAGAAGGTTCTGCAGGTTTCGTTAAATTTTCATTTTTGAGAATATAACCATCGCTCAACTGAATATTTTTGCCACGTTTTAAATTGTGATAATCACAGATTTCAATTTCAGGATATTTAGAAATTTCCTGCATATTGAGGTGTCTTTCTTTTGGTTTTTCCTTAAAAAGATAGCCGTTACAGTAAATTCTATGGTCTAACGGAATAGTGAAAACCTCTACTCGATTATCCTCAAAAACTTTTTCTGATTTTTTAGAAGAAAGTTCATGGAAAACCACTTCGAAGCCTTGGTGCGTTTCGGTAATTCTAAAAATAGTTTCCATCATTTCTTTAATTCCTTTCGGACCGTACACATGAAGTGGAGTTTCTCTACCCAAAAGTCTAAAACTAGAAATCAATCCCGGCAAACCAAAAACATGGTCACCATGAAGGTGCGAGATAAAAATGTGATTAATTTTAGAAAATTTGGCTTTAGCTTTTCTCAATTGAACTTGTGTTCCTTCGCCGCAATCGATGAGGAAACAACGCTCTTCCATTTCTAGAAATTGCGCAGTAGGTGCAGATTTCACGGTAGGAATTGCTGAGTTATAGCCGAGAATTGTTAAATAGGTGCTCAAAATGCTTAAATGATGATTTTTAGAGGTTTAAAGTCTGCAAATTTCGTGAAAATTATTCTAATATCAAAAGTAGAAAACTATTTATTAATCTGTGAAATCTGTGGAATCTGTGGGATATTTTTTATAAAAAAATTATTTTTCTAAAAATGCAAGAAATTTATCTAAAGCATTTTTGCGGTGACTCATGGCATTTTTTTGTTCTGCAGGCATATCTGCAAAAGAAATTTCATGATTTTTGGGAATGAAAATCGGGTCATAACCGAAACCTTTGTTTCCACTTCTTTCGGTGCTTAAATCTCCATAAACTCTACCTTCAAAGTATTCTACTCCATGTTCATTATACAAGCATAAAACGGTGATGAAATAAGCTTCTCTATCATTTTTGTCTTGCATTTCTTCAAGAACTTTGGTCATGTTTTTATCAAAATCATGATTCCCTGCATAACGTGCAGAATAGATTCCCGGTCTTCCATCAAGTGCAGGAACCACCAATCCAGAATCGTCTCCTAAACTGGGTTTTCCAGTTTTTTCGAAGCAGAATTTGGCTTTAATGAAAGCGTTTTCGTGGAAAGAATTTCCGTCTTCTATAATTTCGTCGTGAATATGATAATCAGTAAGTGAAGTAATGTGGTATTTTTCGCCTAAAATCTGTTGAATTTCTTCTTTCTTGTGTAAGTTGTGCGTGGCAACGAGGATTTCCATTATGTAATATTAAATATAAGATTTATAATTTTTAAATTTTTAGCGCTTATTCTCTGTAATAAATTCTATTTCGGTACATGAATAAATAATAAGAAACAGATAAAAGTACAATTCCTACTATAAGGCCGTAATATTCAGAAAGATGTAAGTTTTCAGTCACGCTTTCTGAATTGCCATTCAGTAATAAATAGGCAGAAATAAAATTATTAAAAGCATGTAATAAAATGGGCATTAATAAGGATTTAGTCTTGTAATAAACTACGCCTAAAACCAATCCTAATAAAAATGCATTGACTGTTTGCCAAGGATTAAGATGAAAAATTCCAAAGGCTAAAGCTGAAAAAATAATCGCTTTTGCTGGTTTTACACCTTTATTAATCAATCCTTTTTGAATGATGCCTCTAAAGAGGATTTCTTCTAAAAAGGGCGCAAAAAGCACCGTAAGAAGATAAATTCCCGCAGTATCTGTAGCGATGGTGCTAAAAGCATCAGACATTTGATCGTACAAAGGGCCAAAAAACTCTCCTTCAATAGGAATTCTTGAAACTAAAAACTCAGAAACCAACATCATTCCCAGCATCATAGGAAAAATCATAAGATAAACATGAAAAGGTCTGGTTTGCATGTTAAAATTGAGCTTTTTTCCTTGACTTTTCATCACAAAAACATCAAAACCTATAATCGGAAAAAGCACTGTACAGAGATAGCTCACGATGAAAAATACCATACTGCTTTGGATTTCTGCATAGCCTTGTTTAAGAATAAAATAAGCAAAAAGCGTATATAACCCTAAGACCATGATTCCAATAAATAGTCCAGCAAATAAAGCTGCCGCCGCTTTGAAATCAAATATGTAATTTCTGTATTTTGTATTGTCTATACTCATAAAGGATGATAAGTTGATGGGTGTTCAAAAAAAATCTAAAGAAAAATTTCTAAAAACTTATTTTTTTTCAAAGATAGAAAAATGCGGGAAGCTAGATGTCAGAAGCTGGAAGATTTTTGCGCCTTTGCGTTGAAATACATCTATCATTTTCAAATCTCGATAAAAATAACGATTTTTGCAACTTCAAAATTTACAAATGAGTTTATTACAAGAAATATCAAAACGTAAAACTTTCGGGATTATCTCTCACCCAGATGCTGGAAAAACTACTTTGACGGAGAAATTACTTCTTTTCGGGGGAGCAATTCAGGAAGCAGGTGCTGTAAAATCGAATAAAATTAAAAAAGGAGCAACTTCCGATTTTATGGAAATCGAAAGACAAAGAGGGATTTCGGTGGCGACTTCGGTTTTAGCATTTGAATATAAAGGAAAGAAAATCAACATTCTCGATACACCTGGTCACAAAGATTTTGCGGAAGATACTTATAGAACGCTTACTGCGGTAGATTCTGTAATTGTAGTAATAGACGTAGCAAAAGGTGTGGAAGAGCAAACTGAAAAATTGGTAGAAGTTTGTAGGATGCGTAAAATCCCAATGTTGGTCTTCATCAATAAATTAGACCGTGAAGGAAAAGATGCATTTGATTTGCTGGATGAAGTTGAACAAAAATTAGGCTTAAAAGTAGTTCCGCTTTCACTTCCGATTGGTATGGGAAGTGATTTCCAAGGAATTTATAATATTTGGGAGAAAAACATTCAGTTGTTTCTTGAAGAAAAGAAACAAAAAGTAGGCGAAAGCATCGTTATCAATGATATTAATGACAGTTCAGTAGATGAAATCATCGGTGAAAAAGCTGCAGCTACTTTAAGAGATGAACTAGAACTTATAGAATCAGTTTATCCAGAATTTGACAGAGAACAATATCTTACTGGTGAACAGCAACCCGTGTTTTTTGGTTCAGCTTTGAATAATTTTGGGGTAAGAGAATTGCTAGATGCGTTTGTAGAAATTGCACCAATGCCTCAACCCAAAGAATCTGACCTTAGATTGGTAAAACCAGAAGAGAAAAATTTTACAGGATTTGTCTTTAAAATTCACGCCAATATGGATCCAAAACATCGTGATAGATTGGCTTTCGTGAAAATTGTTTCTGGAACTTTTAAGAGAAATGAAAACTATCTTCTCGTAAGAGAAGGTAAAAAAATGAAGTTTTCCTCGCCGAATGCTTTCTTTGCAGATAAAAAAGAAGTGGTAGACGAAAGTTTCCCTGGAGATATTGTAGGTTTACACGATACTGGAAGTTTCAGAATTGGAGATACTTTAACTGCTGGTGAAAAATTACAGTTCAAAGGAATCCCGAGTTTCTCACCAGAACATTTCCGTTATATCAATAATGATGATCCATTAAAAGCAAAACAATTAGCGAAAGGTATTGACCAATTAATGGATGAAGGTGTGGCGCAATTGTTCACATTGGAAATGAACGGCAGAAAAATTATTGGAACAGTGGGTGCGCTTCAGTACGAAGTTATTCAATACAGATTGGAGCATGAATACGGCGCAAAATGTACGTATGAACCGATTGGAATTCATAAAGCGTGTTGGATAGAAGCCGATGAAAAATCTGATGAATTCAAAGAATTTGCAAGATTAAAACAGCGTTTTATGGCGAGAGATAATCATGGTCAGTTGGTGTTTTTAGCAGATTCTGCTTTCACGATTCACATGACTCAAGAAAAATTCCCGAATGTAAAATTACACTTCATCAGTGAATGGAATCACGCGAAATAATTTTAAATTATAAATTTTAGATTATAAATGATCTTCAAGGAAACTTGGAGATTTTTTTTGTAAAAATTTTGAAAATTATTTTACAATTCATTGATTTTCAAAATTTTAATACAAATACGATTTTTTACCTATTTTTAGGGAACATTTTTTGTATTAAGTTTGGCATCAACAAAACTATTAAAATGAAGAAAACAATTTTTAGTCTTTTTACCGCTACTCTATTATTGGTGGCTTGTAATAAAACCGATATTCAACAAACGGCTGACTCCTTTAAAACTGCAGATAGCCTTTTTAACCAAGCAAAAGAAAGTTATCAAACCCTCGATTCTATTTCTAAAATCGTCAATGATTCTAACAGTACGGTAGGAAAAATAATCCTTCCAGAAATCAATAAGCATAAAGAAATCATAGAAGACGCCATTAAAAAAGGAAATGTAAACATAGATTCCCTCAACAAGGAATTTAAAAAATTAGATAACAAAAGCCAACAAGCACAAGACATTAGAAAAGCGATTGATTCGGCAAATAATGCCATAAAAAGCGGTGACAACGCTGCTGTAGTTATTGCTGAAACGGCCAATAAAATTTTGAAACAAACTTCTAAAAATAATACACAAAACCAATCTGAACCAGAGGTTCAAAATCAAAATCAAGTTCAGAATCAACCTATTCCTCAACGTGAACTCTACCCTATTGCGAAAACAACGAGATTGCAAGTTTCGGTAGAAGATTTGGCTGCTGCAAAAGCCCTGTTAAATCAAGAATTGAGCACTTACAATGCAGATATTATCACAGAAAATTATACCGAAAACGAAGGAATTGCCAAACAATATTTGACCGTAAAAGTACCATTGAGTAATTTTAATGAATTGGTGAATAAAATGAGCAGTCTGGGAAATGTAGAATCTAAAAATACAGAAGTGCAAGGCAATGATTATGTAGGAAGCCAAATGTGTGATGTGGAACTCACTTTGGTAGACAATACTCCAGAAACCAATAATGCTGAGGATTTAAACATTCTGAATGATGAACAAAAAGACGAAACTTTCGGGGATAAATCTTCTAATGCATTTATGAAAGGATTTGCGGTTTTGAGTGGATTATTTTTAGCGCTTATTCCGTTTTGGCCAATATTTTTAATCGGCGGGATTGTTTGGTATTTCGTGGTAAAAAGAAATAAGAAAAAACGCGAAGAAGAATTCCAAAGACAATTGGCTTTAGAAAGAGAAAAAATAAAAGCAGCGGAAGCATTAAAACCATCAGCAGAAACGCCTCAAAATGCACAACCAACAAATGCTGAGGAAAATAAAAACGATGACGATATTTCTAAATATATGCCGAAAGAGTAAAATTTATTGAGTTCACAATTTATTTACATATTTTCACATTTATGTAATCCCAATTAAACATAAAGTTTGTCATTCCGAAGGAATCTAAATTTTCTTTGTTGAGATGCTTCCAGCATGACAAACTATGTGTGTATTTTTTAAATTTTTTGATTAGCAGATTTAAATTTTACATGAATTTATCTTATACCCTCTAAAAATTTATAACAAAATCCTCCAGAATGTTCTGAAGGGTTTTTTAGTTAATAAGTATCATAATATAAACCACAATAATTACGGCTAGAGGAAATAAAGAGAGATAAAACTCACCTTTGCCTTTTTTATAAGCAAAAAAAGAGCTGATAATTGAAGAAATAATAAATAATGGAAATATTATTTCTATTGTGAGATGTTTTCTCAGAATAAAATATATAAAAATCGGAATTAATAAAATTCCTTTATAAAAATATTCATTATTAAAGATAGATTTATTCATTATTTTAAAATTAAATTACTTACTCAAAGCATACACCGCAAAACTAGCCAACCAATGGTCGCCACCATAATTTCCTTTAAAAACCAATGGTAAAGCATTTTCTAAAAATTTAGCGGAAGTTTCCTCGAAATGCTTTTTGTGTCGGTGATTTTTAGGTAAAACTTGAGCAATATTTTTCATACACCAACTTCTAGTAAAACTTAAACCAACCAAATGAACGGTTTGATAATCATTAATATCCGAAATTACAGGAATCTGTGAAATATTCTCAATACTTCTCTTTTCGTAGAATTTATTAAACCATTTTACATATTCATCTTGCGGAAGAATTCTGGTCATCAAATCAGCGATTTCTAAACTTGGCGAGAAGAAATCACTTCCGTCTGGTTCCAGATATGCAGGCGTTTTTTCGTCTTTTAGATAGAAATATTTTGCTTTTTCGATGAGTTGGTTTTCAAAATCTTTTTCGCCAACCGTTCTTGCCCAATCTATGGCAAAACTTAGTGCAAATGCAGTGTTGGGATGAACTCCTGTTCTATTGGGATACGTTTGTTTCGGTAAATATTCTTTCCACAATTTTACGATTTCATCAGTGAGAGGTTTTAAATTTTGATGCCAAATTTTCGCTTGTGGATTTTCCCAACTCGCCAATTCTGCATCTAATTGAAGCAACCAAGCCCAACCGTAAGTTCTCTCAAAACCTTTAGCTACTTGATATTTACTGAAATATTCTGCTTCGGCTTTTATTTTATCGGCTTGAAAAGAACCTTCCAAAATTTTTACAATTTCTTCTTTATTTTTGAGAAAAGGTTTGTCTTTGAGTAGTTTTACGAGCATCCAATGTCCATGAACTGATGAATGCCAGTCAAAACAGCCATAAAAACTAGGGTGTAATTCTTTGGGAGTCAGTTTTACATCTATTTCATTATTGATAACATGTGCGGTTTTATTGGGGTATTCTTGATTGATGCAATGCACCGGTTTTTCAGATAATTGAAATGCGATTTCATCAGTAAGAGTAGGAACTTGCGCTGAAAAATTTAAAGAAAACAATACGACAAAAAGACTTAATTTTTTCATTGAATAAATGTATGAAAATTTGATAAATATGAAAACAAAAAGTCGAACAATTGCTTATCCGACTTTCATATTTTGAAAAGAATTTGCCAATTATTTCTTAGCAATACTTCTAGAAATTACAATTTTCTGGATTTCTGAAGTTCCTTCGTAAATCTGAGTGATTTTAGCATCACGCATCATTCTTTCTACGTGATATTCTTTTACATAACCGTAACCACCGTGAATTTGAACAGCTTCAACGGTAGTGTCCATCGCAACTTGAGAAGCGTAGAGTTTTGCCATTGCTCCAGATTCTGAAATATCTAGACCTGCATCTTTTTCAGCAGCAGCTTTATAACAAAGCATTCTTGCCGCCATAATATTTACGTGCATATCTGCTAATTTGAAAGCAATTGCTTGGTGATTGATGATTTCTGTACCGAAAGCTTTTCTTTCTTTAGCGTATTTAAGTGCTAATTCATAAGCTCCAGAAGCAATACCTAAAGCTTGAGAAGCGATACCAATTCTACCACCATTTAGAACCGCCATGGCGAAATTGAAACCGAATCCATCTTCACCAATTCTGTTTTCCTTAGGAACTTTTACGTCGGTAAACATTAATGAATGTGTATCAGAACCTCTGATTCCTAATTTTTCTTCTTTTTTACCAATTACAAAACCTTCCCAACCTTTTTCTACGATGAAAGCATTGATTCCTTTGTGTTTTTTCTCCACATCAGTTTGTGCAATCACAATGTAATATTGAGCGTTTCCACCATTGGTAATCCAGTTTTTAGTACCGTTTAATAGATAATGGTCTCCCATATCTATGGCAGTGGTTTTTTGAGAAGTAGCATCAGAACCAGCTTCTGGCTCAGAAAGTGCAAATGCACCGATGACTTCACCTTTTGCTAAAGGAACTAAATACTTTTGTTTTTGTTCTTCAGAAGCGAATTTTTCTAGACCAGCACAAACCAAAGAATTGTTTACTGACATTACTACAGCTGCAGAAGCGTCTACTTTTGCAATTTCTTCCATTGCCAAAACATAAGAAATACTATCCATTCCTGCTCCACCGTATTTTGGGTCTACCATCATTCCTAGGAATCCTAGTTCTCCCATTTTCTTTACTTGTTCATAAGGAAACTTCTGGTGTTCGTCTCTTTCTATTACGCCAGGCAAAAGTTCAGTCTGCGCGAAATCTCTCGCTGCTTGCTGAATCATCAGTTGTTCTTCTGTTAAATTAAAATCCATTTTTTGTATTAAAATTAATTGCCGTAAATATACATTTTTTAGGTATTTCAATGAAAATTGATATTAACTATTTGTTAATTAAGAAAAAGTATTATTTTTACAAAAATCAAAAACCGTAAAGTATGTCAGTTACAAGATTGTTTGACTTTGCTCATCATGCGCTATACAAATTCCCGAAAGAGGATGCTTTGGTGACCAAATATAATGGAGTTTGGACAAAAACTTCTACAAAAGAATATGTGAATCAAGGAAATAAAATTTCCAGAGGACTGTTAAAATTAGGGATTAAACCGGGTGATAAAATCGGGTTAATTTCTACGAATAACCGCACAGAATGGCACATTATGGATTTGGGAATTTTGCAAATTGGTGCAATAGACGTTCCGGTATATCCTACTATTTCTATTGAAGATTATATTTACATCTTTAATAATGCGGAAATAAAATACGTTTTTGTTTCAGATAAAGATTTGTACGAAAAATTACTTCAAGTAAAACCTCAAGTAGAAAGTTTGAAAGGAATTTTCACCTTTGACGAAATTCTAGGAGCTGCAAACTGGAAGGAAGTACTCGATTTGGGAGAAAATGATGACAATCAACAAGAAGTAGAAGACATTGCTAAAACCATTCAACCAGATGATTTAGCAACTTTAATTTACACTTCTGGAACTACAGGTAGACCAAAAGGTGTAATGCTTACCCATAGAAATATTGTAGCAAATGTGTTGGCTTCTGACCATAGAATTCCTAGAAATTGGAAATTAGAATATACAGATATTAAAGTAATGAGTTTTTTACCTATTTGTCATATTTTTGAAAGAATGATTTCTTATCTATTTATATACAACGGTTTTTCTATTCACTTTGCAGAAAGTATCGAAAAAATTGGGGATAACGTAAAAGAAGTGAAACCTCATTACATGACGGTAGTACCAAGATTGGTAGAAAAAGTATATGATAAAATTGTAGACAAAGGAGCTGCAGCTGGTGGTTTAAAAACCAAAATTTTCTATTGGGCATTGTCATTGCTTGAAAATTATGATATGAAGAAGCCTAAATCTCTAAAACACAGAATTGCAGATAAATTGGTATTCTCTAAATGGAGAGAAGGTTTAGGAGGCAATATGATTACTTTAGTAAGTGGTTCTGCTGCCCTATCTACCAAACTGAACAGAAGTTTCCACGGTGCTGGAATTCCTATTTTAGAAGGTTACGGGCTTACAGAAACTTCACCAGTAATTGCGGTAAATTCTTTCGAAAGAGTGAAAATAGGAACTGTAGGTCATGTTTTAGACAACTTAGATGTAAAAATCCAAGCAGATGGAGAAATCACCGTAAAAGGACCTTCTGTTTTCCAAGGATATTATAAAGACGACGAAAAAACCAAAGAAGCATTTACAGAAGATGGTTACTTCATGACGGGAGACATTGGTCATATAGACGAAGAAGGTTTCTTACACATTACAGACCGTAAAAAAGAAATGTTCAAAACTTCTGGAGGTAAATATGTTGCGCCTCAGGTTTTAGAAAATTTAGCAAAAGGTTCTAAATTTATTGAACAAATTATGGTAGTAGGTGACGGCGAAAAAATGCCGTGTGCTTTAGTACAACCCGACTATGCATTTGCAAAGCTTTGGGCAGAGAGAAAACATCTTAAAATAGGCAAAACTCCAGAAGAAATGGCGAATTCTCCTGAGCTAAAAGCAAGAATTATGAAAGATATTAATTTGCTTAATGCTACTTTAGGAAAATGGGAGCAAATTAAGAAAATAGAGCTTACTCCTACGCTTTGGACGATTGAAGATGGATTGCTTACTCCAACGATGAAATTAAAACGTAAAGCGGTAAAAGAAAAATTCTTTAACCTTTACGAAAAATTATACGACAGAGCATAAATCAAAAAAGACCTCCCATTTTAGGAGGTCTTTTTTTAGGCTACTTTTTTAAAAGATATAGATTTTCCTATCCATTCTACCTTCCAGAAACCGCGAACTTTTAAGATTCCATTTTGAAGCAACTTGGCACAAGAACTCCAATATCTACCACTAGAAGCGTCATAAATTTTCCCATTAACCCATTCTTTTTTCTGAGCATCATAGCGCAATCCATCTAAAATTTCCATGCCTAGAATTTTTCTATTTCTCAAAGCAGGATTTGGATTATTCGTATCTAAAGACAAATGCATAGGCGTTTTGCTCTCGCTCAATAGATGATTAAACCAAAGAACTTTGGCTTTAAATTGATTATTGACTTTATATACTTCTACTTTTACACTATTATCTGTGCTCATCCAAGTTCCCAAAAGATCATCAGGATTGGTAGCACTCAATTTTCCGAAAATAAGAAATAATAAAATAAAAAATATTCTGTTCATGGCTTTACATTTTAAAAGGGTTAATAGATTGTTTTTAATTTTTGTAAAGATGTAAAAGCCAGAGATAAAATGTTTTACAGAATTTTGAAGAGGATTTTCAAAATTTTTAGACAAAAAAACCTCAATTTCTTGAGGCTTGGATGATATCTAAGTGAAATAAATTTATTCTTTGTTGATAAAAATGCTTTCTAAAACAGAAGTAATAATAGACAAGACAATACTGAAAATAAGGGCCCACCAAAATCCATCAATCTGGATGCCGTCTGTAAAATGGTCTGCCAATAATATTATAATCGCATTGATGACCAAAGCAAATAATCCTAAAGTTAAAAGCGTAATCGGAAAAGAAAATAAATGTAAAATAGGTTTTACAAATAAATTCAAAAGCCCTAATACAATGGCAAAAATAATCGCTGCTGAGAAAGTAGTAACGTGTACTCCACTGAGAACATTGGGCAATAAATAAGCCACAACTGCGGTAATAACAAGTTTAATAATAGTGTTCATAATATTTGATTTTATACCTCTAATTTAAACATTTTTTTGATAGTATTTTAATGTTTTTAATGAATTAATAATAAAAAAATAATATGGGGGTGTTTTTTGGAACATCAAACTCATAGAGTTCTTGGGTTTTTGCATTATAAAATAACCATTGAAATGTTTTCATATTGGTTTTTCCCATTGTAAAAAGGCCAATTTGAGTATAAAGTACGCCCTCCCAATCGGTTTCTTCTACAGAATAGCCCAGCTTCGCTTCAGGATTTTTAAGTTGAAATTGTACACCAGTTTGGTTATTTTTATCCAGATAGTATTCTACGAGTTTAGCAATTCTTTTTTGGTAAGGATCACTATAAACAGTGCGATCACGCTTCATTTTAAAGAGTTGTTTATCAAAAACGGTATAACTCAAAACCTGACCATTTTTTTGGAGAATAGTATCTGTTTTAATTCGTTCTGATACTTTTTCAGAGGATTTATTTTGGCAAGAAACCAAAAATGAAATGATAACTACAAAAGATAAAAAGGCTTTCATTTTTTTCTATTAAAGGTAAGGAAAATCCAGTGAACTTTTCTAAAATTATTCTATAGAATTCAAAAATTCATATAAATCTTCGTCTGGTGATAAGTTCAGTTTTTTTCTTAATCTAGAGCGACTCACATTAATACTCGATGGAAGAACCTGAAAAATATCTGCCATTTCCTTAGAATTAAGGCCTATTTTAAGATATGCACACAATCTTAGGTCATATATAGAAAGATTGGGAAATCTTTTCTTCATGGCCTTGAAAAACTCTTGATGCAATTCATCCATCTGAATTTCGAAGGTATGGTCTTCGGTTTCTAAATAACTTTGAACCATTCTTCGGATTTCTCCTAATTTTAATTTAAGAATATTAGGATTACTTTCTGCTTCACTTATTTTTTCATTAATGGTCTGCAGAATTCTATTTTTGTCATCATCATCTTTTGCTTTGGAAGCGAGTTCAATCGTTTTATTTTTAATCTCTTCTCTAAGTTTATTTTGCTCTAATTCTAGTTGCTTTTGTTTTTCTAGAAGCAGTTCTTGACGGTGTTTTTCCGCTTGTTCTTCTAATGCTTTTCTCTCTTTTTCTAAAAATATTTTTTTCTGTTTTGCCAATCTTTTTAAGTGAATTTTTTTCAAAATAACATAAGTGGCATAGAATAAAAGAAAATAGAAAAGATAACTCCAGTAGGTTCTGTACCAAGGTGCATTGATGGTAAACGAAAAGCTTTTTACAGAAGAAATTTGCTCACCTTTTTTAGCTTTTACAAATAAAATATAATTTCCTTCTCTCAATCCTAAAAACTCAATTTCATTTTGTTCGCTAAAATTGCTCCAATCATCAGAAAACCCCTTTAAATAATACTGATATTGCACGGCCGCTTCATGAGGATGTACAAAAGAAAATTTCACATTATTAAAACGATATGGAATTTTTGAACCTCTATATAAATCAATCATTTCTTGATTGTTAAATGCTTGACTTTTTCTGAAAAGCAACTCTGAATAAAAAGGATAATTCTGTTTTTGTTTTATGGTCTTTTCAAGGGCAAAACCATTATGAATGGAGTAAAAACCGTAATCAGAATTTATAGCGACTGGAAGATAAAATCCTGTAAATCTATTGTTAATATTTTTTAGATGAACTTGTTCTTTTATTAAATCAAACTGATGAGTGGTATTGTTAAATAGATACTCTGATTTATTGGTGAGAATTTGAATTCCCAAATGATCTTTAAAAAGATAAGGAAAATATCCTTTAAATATTTTAGGATTAATAATGGTTTTGCTGATAGGATTAAATTGGGCATCCATCACAAATCGTATAAAACCATAATTAGGAATATTCACCCAAAGTGTACGATTGTTTTCTTTCACAATTTGGTTAATGGCGCCAAGAATTACCTTCATTTTTTTGACGAATTTCCATGAGTTGCCTTCTTTTTTGAAAATAGAAATTCCGTTGTAATTTCCGGTAAGTAAAATGTCATCGCTATAAGACAAAATGCTCATAACGCCTGGTTCATTGTAGATTTTATTCAGTTGACCATTTTCTATTTCAAATAAACCACTGTCATGTCCGCAGAGAATGGTATTGCCTACTTTTTGCAAAGTCCAAACTTGTCCTTCTGCTCCATTGATGATGCGGAAAGGATTGATATCTATGTTGTTGTCCATTGCGTTCCAAGAAGCGTTATACAGTCCTTGATTAGTTCCTAAATAAAAAGAATCCCCTTCTAAAGCAGCGGTGTAACCAGTTCCGAAATTAGTATTGGTGTTATAAAAATAAGTCACATTATTTTTAATATCTGAACAAGATAAGCCATAATCTAATCCCATCCATATTTTTCCATTTTTTTGATAATGCAAACTTAGAATGGTATTATTGGGCATTCCTTTATTTTTATTGAGATGCTGAATGATTTTTCCTTGATGGTCTGTAATGTATAAACCATTGAGAATCGTGCCAAAAGCCCAATATTTTTCGTCAAAATAAGTGAAACTAAAAACCTTATTTTTGATAATTTCTGAACTGATTTCTAGAGTAACGGGTTGTAATTTTCCGTTTTGGAAGGTGTAAATTCCAGAACTTCTCGTCACGATAATAATGGTACCGTTTTGATCAATATAAATCCCTGAAATTTCTAAATTTTTATCATTTGGATAAGAAAACAAGAGCTCCAATTGGTTATTCACATATTCATAAAGACCTTTTTTCTCATCGGCTAAAAATATTCTGCCTTTTACTTGAAAACTTTCAAAAAAACGAACAGGAGCAGGAATTTTGGTGATTTTCTTGTTGGAATATTGATATAAGTTCTGATGAGAAACAAAAACAATTTGATTTTGATAAGAGTAAGTTCCCCAGAACTCTTCATTTACGCCACCGATTTTTCTGTTGTAAGGATAAAGCGATTGATAATCAAATTTTTGGAATTTATTTTTTCTCCAAATCCCAAAATCCATGTCTGCACCGGTATAAATAGTAGAATCATTGGCTAAAAAAAGCGAACGAGTGTATCCTTTGTAATCTCGGAAACGGTTCCATTTTTTACCGTCAAATTCTAATAAACCGTTTTCAGAAGCCATGTAAACGAGACCATTCTGTGCGGACTTTATTTCCCAGATTTTACCATGGTTTCCATAATCTTCAGGAAGATAATTTTTAATAAAAGGAATCCCTTTTTCTGCGATGACTTGTCCCCCAGAAAAAATAGAAATAAGAAATAAAAAATATGTGAAGTATCTCTTGTACATGAAGTATTTCAAATATACGACTTTTTATAAAAAAAACGCTCGTTAATAAAAACGAGCGCTAAAATACATCATGAAATAAAACTTTAGTTAACGATAAGTTTAGAAGTTAAAACTTCGCCGTTATCTTTCGTTGCTTTTATAAGATAAATTCCTTTAGATAAGCCTTCAGTACTAATTGTTTTACCTGTAACGGTTTTAACCTTCTGCCCCACTAAATTATATATCTCTAAACTTTTTACATTTATATTAGCGTTAGTCATTTCACCAGAACGAACAGGATTAGGATAAATCTTGAAGTTTTCTTTAGCTTTAATATCTTTAACTCCTAATGTTTCTGCTGTAAAATATACATTGTCTACAAATAAAGTTCCACTACCAAAAGGTGTACTGGTAAAAATAAATTGTTCAATATCATTTAAACTACTTAAGCCTGCAGAAGTAAAAGTTGATAATGGTATATGCAATTGATTCCACTCACCACTAGTTAGGTTTACGTTTACATTACCTTCAGAATCACCATTAGCACCTCCATATCCATCTCCTAAGAAACTTACAAGTTTCAAGCCAAGGGTGGTAATATTTGGAGTCCAAACATCCATATGTAAATAAGACATTCCTCCTGCATTTATTGGATTACTTGTAGTTTCTACTCCATTAAATCCTAGACTTGTATATTTTTTTGTGGCATTACCAGCAATATTGACTTCAGAATAAGATGCTTGGCTCCATCCAGTATTCCATGTGTCAACATTTATATTGGAGTAGGCTCCGCTATATAAAGACATCACATTAGAATGACTTGGTGTAGGAGCTGCAGTAGCTGGCGAATTATAAAAATAAGAAATCGTATATGTTTTGGTTGTTGTCCCATCTGCTGCAGTTACCAATACAGCAGCATTTCCTGGTATAGCACTTGCTTGAGTTATACTAGTTATTGTAGCTGATGAATTAGTAGTTGTAGCTGCTGTAATCTGCGGAATAGGATTTCCTCCCGGAACACCATAGTTATAAGTGGTTGCACTTCCATTAAATCCTGTAATGGTAGCACCATCTATTTTTAGATCACTCAAAGTAGCATCCGCAGAAGCCGTAGTGCCTGTTTTCCAGAAATAAATATTGTCTAAATATACAGTACATGGTGTAGTTCCTGATTGTGCATCAAATTTGAATTGAAATACTGAATCCCATGTCATTCCTGTAAAAGAACTTTTAGGAATATCTACGCTACTCCATCCTCCATTAACAAGTGTTACCTCTACTAAGTTCTCATTTGTTCCTGTTCCATTATTAATAGGAGAAACTTTAAGAACGGTTGCATTATTGGTCCAAACATCTATATGCAAATATTCCATTGCAGAAGCATTTTGGGTTGAAACGTCGGTCCCTTGATAATTAAAATTAGAGTAAACTAAAATTTTATTTCCAGAACCGGAAACTGCCTCAAAATTGGTATTAACTGTGCCCGATTGCCCCCAGTATGGATTATAATTAGTGGCTACATTAGTATAGCTATCACTAAAAATAGAAATAACATCTGTAGATGCATGAGTGGGAGTTGGAGCATTAGTGCTTGGTTGTGAAAAAGCCAACACTGATAGCATAAACATCAAAAAAATAGATATTTTTTTCATAATTAAAAATTTTTGGTTATTATTAAAATTTACTTAGCCTTGTATACACGTACATAATCAATGTACATATTCTGTGGAAAAGAAGTTCCATCGGTTGGAAAACCCACGAAATTCCCTCCTACTGCTACATTGAGAATTAAGAAAAAAGGATGATTATAGACCCATTCTCCTGTAACATCTTTTGGTGTAACCCTTTGATAAAGAAATCCATCTACAAAAAAGTCGATTTGGTTTTCTTTCCATTCAATACCGAATACATGAAAATCTTGGTCAAATCTAGAATTTTGCAAACCATAAGATTTGGTTTTGGCAGCGCCACCAGAATAGCCAGGACCATGTAAAGTTCCGTAGACCACATTTGGAATATTACCTTTAAGTTCCATGATGTCTATTTCTCCAGATTGTGGCCAACCAACAGTGCCTATGTCATCTCCGAGCATCCAAAATGCTGGCCAAATTCCAGGTCCATAAGGTGTTTTAATTCTGGCTTCTATTTTACCATAAGTCTGAGAAAATAAACCTTGAGTTTTAATTCTTGCAGAAGTAAAAGCAGAACCAGAATAATTTTCTTTTTTGGCGGTAATGACTAGATTTCCTGTGCCATCAAGTTTTACATTATCAGTTCTTTTGGTGTAATATTCTAATTCTTGGTTTCCCCAACCATTCGTACCTGTTCCGATGTCATAAGTCCATTTACTTGCGTCTGGTAAAGTTCCTGCATTACCTTCGAATTCGTCGCTCCATACAAGTTCCCAATTTCGGGTAGGTAAATTTTGTACAGCTTCTTCTTCACAACTCATCAGTGGCAATAAAAAAAGTCCTAAACTAGTGGTAAGAATTACTTTTTGAATATTTTTGGTTTCGAAAAATTTCATAAACTTTAATTTAAAAATTAGGAATCATTTTAATTGTGGAAATAAATATTGTCAAAGAAAATATCTCCGTTTCCATCTACTTTAAACTGAATAAGATTATTAAGCGCTACAGGTGAAAAGGATGACAATGGAATATCAATGCTTTTCCAACCATTATTATTAGTTCCCAAACTTGTAGGAACAGACAGAGAATACGCTTTTTCTACAGGTCCTGAACTGATTAAATAAAAATTAAGGGCAGTAGAATTAGAAGAATAATAATCAATGTGTAAATACCCATAAGAAGATACATTAAGATTACTACCAAACTGTGTTCCTTGATAGTTGAGTCCGGCGTATTTTAGAGTATTATTACCAGAGACTGATACTTGTGACACTTGGGTAGCTTGTCCCCAATTAGGATTAAAATTTGTGCCTGTAACATTGGTATAAGCATCACTAAAAATTGACAATACAGTATTAGCAGCATGAGTAGGTGTTGGTGCTGCTACTGTAGGAGTTGGGGTAATGATACTTCCGTCATTGTAAAAATAAATATTATCTGCATAGAATCCAGAAATATTCGTTCCTACAAAAATTACTTGACCAATATGTGCTTTAGAAGTAAGTCCAGCAAACGCAGTTATTGGAATATTTAGGCTCACCCATTTTTGACCTTGTAAAGTAGGAGCTGTAATAGTTGTTTCGCCTGTTTTGTCATCATTTCCTCCATAAACTCCATTGGCACCGAAATCTAAAACTTGTATTTTAAAATTAGATCCAGCTGGCATTGCATTTGGTAAATAAATATCTAAATGCAAATGTGACATAAAGGTTGCATTCACCGGTGGTGAACTCATTTGAATGCCTACAAAGTTGAAATTAGTATAATTTAATACATGGTCACCTTCTACTTCAAAATCTGAAGAGAGAGTTGTTTGATATGGTGCCCAATAACCATTATAATAATCTACAGGAACATTAGAATATTTGTCACTAAACAAAGAAATAACTTTAGAAGCATCTTGGGTTGGAGTTGGAGCATGAGTATAGGCACCACTAGAATTAATGATAAGACTTCCTTTGGCAACATTATTTCCCAAAGATGCGGTAATAGTAGAGCTTCCTGCTGCTATGGTATTCACATTACCTACTCCATCTACAGTGGCTACACTAGGATTAGAAGTCGTAAAATTGAAATAATAAGGCGTAAGGTTAACTGCTTGTGAAGTACCATTGGGCAGACTAAACTGAGCAGTTAAACCATCTAACACATTTTTTACACCTACAAATGAAGTCACCGTTTTGTTTTCTCCATTTAAAACTGTTGCAGATTGATAAGAAATAGTTCCTATTTTTTCAAACTTTACTTCGTCAATCCAAAAAGTGTAACCTTTATTATTTTCTGGTCCTTCAGAATAGAAGAACATTCCTCTTTCCATTTTTAGTTTCGCAGCATCTGGAATTGGAATGATAATTTTCTTCCAATTTGTATTCACGGCAACTCCAGTAAGTGAAACTTGATATTTATTTTCGCCTAAATCATTGCCAAAACCTAAAACGTCTATATTGGCAGATTGAGTTGCTTTAACCCAAAATGTTAAGGCATTGTAATCGGATAAATCTCTTCCTACAGAAGTAAAAAAAGTTCCACCAGCATAAGCTCCTTCTGGACTTCCATAATCAGGAACGGCAATTTTCATAGAAGTAGTTCCAGAATATTTCACTTGAGTATCTACATCGAAAGCTTTTACATCTGAACCACCAAATGCGGCATAGTTAAGTCCTGCACTAAAAGTGTCTAAGAAAACATCTGGATTTTTAGAATAAGTAGCAGGTTCTAGGTCATTTAGATCTCTTTGACAGCCCAATGCAAGAAGCAAAGAAATTCCTAAAAATGGTTTAATGAATGTATGTGTAAATATATTTTTCATATTGATAAAATTATTTGCCTATGTTGATTTGAATATACGTTCTGATTTCCCACTCGTTTCCATTCGGGAAGCCTATTGCGGTAGGATCTGCTACCCAATCTCCAGCTGCATCTATTGTATAAGTTGGTGCATATCTAGGAGAATATTGGTCTAAAGTTCTGTAAGTTCCACGAACACCAATTCTAGTTCCCGGTAAAATCCACCATTCTGGTTTTCCGATTTCAAAAGATAAATCACCGATTAATTGCATTGGGAAAGTTAAGTTGTAATCTCTATGATAATCATAAGGTCCCCAATCATTGAATTTAACAGCAGAAATAAATTTCACCTTTTTATAAATTGTTCTTAGGTCTAGTCCTACTCTTTCTACAGTTCTAGTATCGCTACCATTGGCTTGAGCAGTTCCTCCATAAATATTGGCAATAATTCCAAAATCATTATTCAGTTTAGAAACGATTCTCGTGTTTACTTCCCAAAGATCTTTTGCTGGAGCAGCACCAGGGAAAGCAAAAGTAGTTCTTCCGTCTGGTAAAATTCCGATGGCAGCATCTTGTGTGGTTGGTAAATGTCTGTAAACAAATCCTGCACTGATGGCAAATTTGGCATCTTCGGTTTTATCACTGTCCCAACTGTACATCCAAGTAGCTGGTGTAGGATCGTACGTGAATAAAATTTCTCCTGCAGTTTGTTCTCTGTTGGCTCTTACTACAAATGGATCTTCTAAAATATTTCTAGGTCTTCCTGGAGCTGGAGAGCCAAAAGGAACGGGTCCTTCGATAGGTTTTTGCCATAAGAAATTAGGCGCAATCTGTAAATTTCCGATATTGAAAGTAAAACCAGTCAAGAAATTATATTGGTTACCACTTCCACTGTCTTTTAATCTCCAACCAGTAAAAGTTTGAGTATTATCTGCTCCACCATTAGCAACCAATCCCATTGCTGCACCTTGTGCATACCAATTAAATCTTCCGCCTGCATAAGTGAATTTTACTTTTCCTCCCCAATTGTCTTGGTTATTGATTTGGTCTTGATAAACATTTCCATCTCTGTAAACCTGGAAGGTTCTACCGTTTAAAGGTTGACCAGCCCAAATTCCGCCTAAATCAATGCCCAATTTTCCAAATTTTCTTTGAACGGCAAGCGTTGCTCTTCTCGTTTGTGGTTGCGGAATGGCAAATGAACTCTGAGTAGTGCCTCTTTGGTCTAAATCTTCATGGAAAACTCCCGTTAGATCAAATTTTCCTACTTTTTTGGAATATTTAACCAAAACAGCTGGGTTTGCGCCCCACCATAATTCTGGACCGAAAGCGATTTTTAATCCATTGATGGCTTTTTTACCTGCAAATTCAAATCCGAAAGGTGCTTCGCCGTTATAAATATCAATATTAGGTCCGTAATTGGCTTCTGGATACAATCCAAAAATATCACCTTCATAACTCCAATGATAATGTCCTGTTCTGTAGAATCCGTCTAAGTCAAACCATTTATGATTCCAATGATAACTCGCACTGTAAATTTGTACGCGGTTCAGATCTTTCATTTGAGTAGTTGTACCATCTGCATTTAGAACTTCTACGCTTCTACCTCTGTTTTCATAAAAGATTTGGTCAATAGGATTTTCGGCTACATTTCCTAAAATATTTACATTCACATTGGCTCTCATATTAGAAGTAGGATTCGCTTCTACACCAATGTAATACGATTGAGTATGGTCAAATCCTTGTTGAGTTGGGTAAGAATTATACCCATCTGTTTTATCTTTGGGAGTCGTGATAAGACTACCACCTGTGTTATACGTGTTAAAATCAGCTCTTAAATTGCTTATTTTTAGTTTGTCACTGCTTTCTGCTTTTAAGGCAGCTTGGTCGCCTCTTGCTCTAAGTTGCGCATCTGCAATATTAATTTGGTTAAAGTGATTTTTAACGGTGTTAGAATTCACCAATGATGAGCTGTCATAAGGATTAAATTGATGAGCTTGTTTCAAAGCGTAATATGCAGAACGTGGAAACTCTTGATACAATCCATTAGCATCTGGAGTTCCTTTTGCACTGATACCAAACCATTCTTCGTTCATGTTATTCTCGCCTTTTGCATAATCTTTTATGTAACCACCGTTACTCCAAGAAGCATTAGCATCATGAACTTCTAAATTTTCATTTTGTTTGTATTTCCACCATCCATCACTGAACTGAAAAGTAAAACCACCAATACTGTTACCAGCTTTTCCCATTCCTGAAGCATTTTCATAAATTTCTTGCCAGTTTCCTAGTAAATAATAAGTTTGGGCTTCTTGATCTTCTTTACCTGTAAGTTCATTGAAGGCATCGGCTCCAAATTCTGTAAATAGTAATGGTTTTCCGTATTCATTTTTAACACGTAAAAATGCATCTCCGAAAGAAACGCCTCTGTACATATTGGTTCCGAAGATGTCTATATCTTTACATTCTTTAGCAATAATGTCTAGAAATAATAAATCACCATTACACATGGCTATAGGATGGTTTTGGTCTACTGATTTCATTTCTAGAGCAGCTTCGTTAAAGATTTTATACATGGCTTCTGCTCTATGCGTAGATTTTCTTTCGGCTACAGGAATATTTTCTGTTTCTGCACCATCCCAAAACAAACCATAGTTATTCTCATTTCCTAAAAGATAAAGAAGTAATCCTGGTGTGTTTTTGTATTGTTGACTAAGTTGTTTTACTTCTTTGAGGAGTAACGCTCTGGTTGCGGGATTGGCGTAATCTGTATTCGGAATCCAAGTTCCATTTACGGTAAGTCCATATCTGCCAAAAGAATGATTAAGCATGGTATAGATTCCGTAATTTTCATAAATGTAGGTAATCCATTTGGCAGGAATGCCAGTGTAAACTCTGATGGCATTTACACCCATGTTTTTGAGAAGTGACATTTGACTGTCGAGTGCTGTTTTAATGAAATCATCTTTTTGATTCCACAGCGAATAGTTATAGTTGGTTCCTATAGGATAATAATCCCAATTCATACCATTAATCATCAATGGTTTTCCGTCAACTAAAAGTTTTTGACCATCCGCTTGATTTTCAATTTTTACATTCGCACTTTGGGAATACAAGAGTTGTGTCATCAAACAAATAAAAACTAATGCAATTTTTTTCATAGTAAATAGCTTATTTTACCTTAATCTGAATTGAAAATATTCTTCAATTTTTCTTATCCTAAATTTAATATTTAAATAAGATATGGATAAAATTTAGCTATATATACATTTACTATACAATTGTAATTTAAAAATTAAATGACTGACTATCAGTAATAAAAAAACAAAAAGAGATTATTTTTAAACTGTAATCAAAACAATTTTAATTAAAAGAAAAGTAAAAATTGAGCTTTACCGTGAAATAGGATATAAAAATGTTGACAGAAAAAACTTCAAATCTGCTTAAAGTTATAGATTAATGGTAGTAATGCTATTTTAACAAAATTTTCTGAAGTAAAATTTAAAACAAATAGATTAAATATAATATCAAAAAACACTATGATTTTCTATAAATTTATTCAAAATGAATTTTAAAACCACTAAAAATATAGGATGAAAATATTAAAAAAAATTTTAAATTTTTGGGACTGTCTAAAAATGGCTTTTTATTTATCTCAAATGATGTTAAATATTCAGAGAGCTATTCTTTATTTTTCTATAAAAAACAGGATAACTCCTATAATAATTACGATAGGTATCAAAAGTAATCCTGCTATTGTGTTTATATGACTTTCTTCAGGATAGTTATTTGCATTCATTTTTTTTAAATCAAACTTATACACAAAAGCAAGTCTGATAAATAATCCGAAAAAGCCAAAAATAAAGTCTATCATTTTTATCTTCGTATTTGTTATTTAACTAGAATATGATATTTGGTCTAAGATGTCAGATGTCGAGGAGTTGCAATCTTTGACATTTCATTTCATTTAATCAAAACAAGCAAATTTTCACTCTATCCCTTCATAACCTCATCACTTCATAACTATATAACCTACTTCCCGATACAGAATCTTAACTTTCTTTTATTGATGGTGCTTTAAAGTGTATTGAGGTGTACAAAAGTAGTACATTTTTAAACTTCAATTGTCCAATTTAAATTATTGATTTCTGATTTTAATTTTTGTAATATCTCGATAATTTCAGAAAAAGTAGGACGATTTTCGCTGTAAAGCATTTCCAATCTCATGGTTTCATAATCTTGTTCCCACTTTTTAATTATTGTGTCTGGTGGAATTGGATTTATGGTTTGAGAACTGTGTAATGAATAATCAACATCTGCAATTCTATTAAATTCTAACCTATGTTGTACTATTTCACGGTACAAGGCTTCATCATTTAGGGCTTTATCTTTAAATTCAGAATTGTAAAGCATATACAAGTCATATAAATGTCTGCTCAAACGATCTACTCTAATTTTCTCCTGAGATTTCTGAAATTCTTCATGCAAAAGAAATATTTTTTCTAAAAATGTTCGTTCTGGATTTACTGAAGGAACAAAAAATGGTTTTTCAATAAAATCAGCTTCTCTAAATTGAGTATCTACCAATGAGGAAATTAAGCTATCAGAATAGGGTTCAATCAAAGATCTACAACCAATTTCAATCTGAACTCGAGGATTTATATATCCTGTAAGCTCAATAATATTGGGATAAAATATATTGATAATCCTTGGATCCTGATCGGATGATTGAGCTGGTTCTAATGTAAAATTCACATTTTCTCCTATCCCCTTTGATAAAAATCGTTCTTTTAAATCGGGAAAGAACTCTTCTGAAATGAATTTTCCAGATTTTTTACGCAAATTGGTTTTTCGTTTCGGGATTTCATCAAATCCTAAATATGCCCTATCAATAGCCAAATCAACATCTTCTGAAAATCTCTCTATTAAATTCCAAGCCTTACTTAATGATGTACCTCCTTTAAATACTAAGTGAGGGGCAACATTTTCCATTTCAAAAATGATCGATAAGGTTCTTGTAACCCACCAATCTTTTTCGGCTGCAAAAGGAGTAATTCCCAATTGATCAGCAACTCTGTTGAAGATGTTAATTCGGGTTTCTTTTGGAAGTTCTAGAAATTTATTTTTCATTTTTCTCAGGCAATGCTTTTCTCATGATAATTCGTATCCATTCTGGAGCCAGTTTTATGTCGTGCTCTAAACGATAAGGCTCTTCTTTTTTAAGATGTTTAATAATGATTTCTAACTCTTGTTCTGTTATGTTATCCTTTCCTATTTCCTTAAGTGCCTGTATAGCAAGACCGCTGATGCTCCCAATAACAGCTAAATTTTTTGGACTCGCCTTTTTAAATACAACACTTCGTTTTCCTAATTTAATTGTTCTTGCTGAACCATCTGTTAAATAAACTAAATTCATAGGAATCTGAGTTGAAAGCCCTAAAGCATTAAGTGCTAAAACTCCTGTAGGAATTAACCTTGCTTTATCTCTTTTTCGAATAGATTCTGCTATTTCTTCTGTACTAGGATACACTTCACCAATAATTGGATCTTTTTCCAAAACCGCAAAAATTCCTCTGGAAACTCTTGAAATTTCATTGGTATTCACCAAACGTTCTAATGCTTTAGATACTGCTTTATAATTACCAAATGATAAGAAATCTTCAGTATAAAAAAGCGAACCCCTCTTCGCTTTTTTTATTTTTTCAAGTATTTTACTGTCAATACTTTCCATTCAATATGTTTATTTATTTTGTCGCAAATTTAGTAAATATTTGCGACAAAATACTCATCATTTGTATTTTCACTCCATACTCACTAAATTTGCACCAAATTTAGTGAGTATGGATAATTACCATTTCCATTTCTTCTTAGAAGTATCCTCTAAAGTATCCTTATCCACATGATCTAACAAATCATCAAATTCATTTTTAGCGGGATTATACCAATCTAATTTCTTTTCTGCCCATTGGATCCACTCCAAATCGTCAGGATTTATATTCTTCACATGCTCAAAATACTCTTTAAGAACGGTAAACTTCTTCCAACGATGAGCATCATTAAAAAATCCAATGAATTTTTTAAGCTCATTATCTTTCAACTCTTGTTTGGCTTCCTCTATCTTTCTACACTTTTCTTGTCTCTCATGCTCAGCCTTCCAAAGTTTTCTTCTTTCATCCATTTCGCGAAACTCAGTTTCAACTTTGATAAGGATTTTTTCGATTTGGTCTTCTATTAGATTCTTATCTGTATCAACAAACTCAAAAGTACCAAACCGTCCAACTTTTACTGCTAATTTACCATTAGCAATTAAATCTCTGTCGTTTCCTCCCCATCGATTTGGAGTTAACAAAACTTTGCTTTTTTCCCGAATGTAGATTAGCATTTTATCGTCATCATAAGCAACAACATTTAAGCCCTCATCATTCAAGAAAATTTTATAACCTAAAACTTTAAAATTCTTAATAAGATTATTCAAAATTCTCAATGAACGCGATACATTTTTTGGAGAAACTACAATGCTAGGTAATCCTCGATCTGTACTAATGGTTCCTTTTACTCTTTCATAGGATTCTGATAATTTTTTCTTTTCAAGGTTAGATTGTGTTTTAATTACAATATCATCAGAATTACTTAAACTATCATTTACTTTCAAAATCAGAGCTGAATTACTTCTTATTTCTGCGGTAACAATTCTTCTAATTGAATTCTCAGAATAAATATTTTCTTTTAGAGAATCAACGTGAATATTAATCTCATTTTCTTCCTCTACTTCAGGCAGGTCTGGTTTAACAACTTTTTTACCGTATTGAAGTTTTTGCCAGTAACCAACTGGCGGTAAAGGAATAACATATTTAATACAAATTTTTCGCAGACCATTATCTGATAAGTTAAACTCTTTAGCTAATTGAGTCATTGGAGTAGCCCAAACCTTATCATAAAGTTCTTTTCGAGAAATTTTAATATTGTTATCCATCTTAGATGTTTTATAATTTTTTATAGGCCTCTTCAACAACTTTAGAAATTAACTTTCTCCTTTCAGGAAGAAAATCACGATAATTCATTTCTTGCCAATTTTCAGGTAAAGCATGCCAAAAACGCATCTTTTCTAATTCGTTATCATCGAATCTTTTTGCATAAATTGGCAAGTAAACTTTGGGTTATTTATAGCTAATTACAATATTATCATTCCATTTTACTAAAGCAAAATTGGCAATTTGATTATAATTTCTTTGTTCGGTAACTCCATTACGCATCAACCAAGCTTTTGGAAATAAATGATGTCTTTCTAATTCAGATTTAATTGCTCAAAAATAACAATATATGAAAATCAATTAGTTATAATTCTATGGTACAAATAAGGTACAGATAAAAGATCGTGAACATCTACATCAATTCAATAAAAATAGTAATCAGAGGTAAAAAAGATTACTTTTTAGGACTTTAAAAATATAAAAATTTTTATTTAAGTTCTTTTATTAAAAGCAAATCTATTGCTTTAGCTTTTTCTTCATCTACAGAGTATTTTGTGGAATAATCACGCCAATTTCTAACTAAAGCAATGCACTCATCTATCCATTTTCCAGGATTTCGTACAGAATTTTGTTCAGCTACTTTTAATAAATCTTCACGAGTAAAATCTTTTCTTTTTCCGTTTATGCTTAAATTATGTTGGCTCACCCATTCACTTTCTGGTCTATAAGCAAAACAAATATCATAAGCAGGAGCTAATTTCCATTTACCAGATTGATCCATCAAAAATGCAAAATTCTTCGTGTGATCATCACAATTTCTGGAAATCACATTGAAAACCATTCTCTTATACATTTGCTCGGCTTCTGCATAGGTTAGTTTGAGCTGACGCATGGTCTGAAATAGCTGTTCGTAACTGTAAGACGTAATATTCGCAAAATCATAGTGTTGAATGGCGCATAATGTTTGGGTGTGAATTTTTTCGCCATTTTTACGGTCAAAACGTTTGGTCATGAAATGAACTCGCCTATTTTCTTCAATAAGACGAGATTCCATCATTTCAATGCCAAAATCTGTAGCCATTTGGTAATACGCCATCTCTATTTTTCCATATCCTTTAGAAGCACCAAATTGTATATCGCTCACTTCATCAAATTTTATCAGCCAATGCTCAAATCCTTTTTCTAAAGTACTTTGCCCAGATTTTATTTGTCCAGTTTTTTCGTTGAAGGCAATAATGGCTTTCGGACGAGCACCTCCTGCAGAAGTTCCCATTTTCAGAATATCCATCATCACATCTTCCATATTGTGAGATGTTTTGATTTGGATGTTTTCTTTTTTTTCTAATAATGCTTTGGTAACTTCAATTAAATCACCAATCTCTACATCATAAGAACCCGATTCTTTTTGTAAAATGGGTTCAAATTCCAACGCACCCATTCCTCGTTTCCCTATAAAACAAAGCAGTTCTACAGGATTTAAAGAATTATCTGGTCGCCCTTGTCTTGCCAACCAAGAGTTGATAAGCTCTTTACCATAGCGATCTGGCAAAGCATCTGCTAAAAGTCCGGGTAAGCCTTTGAAAGTAGCACTTCCTCTAAGTTCAGGAAAACTATATATCCCTTTTTTAGAAGGCATTTTGATGGGGGCTATAGGAAATTGTTGCAAAGGAAATTTGGGATCATATTCAAAACTTGCTAATTCTGTAGCAGGATTCCAAGCAACTGCACCCACCCGTTTTCCCCAAATATTGATATATGCTGTTGTTACCATCCTAAATCTTCTTTATTTGGATTACTAGACCGATTAGAAGCCCGTTTTCTTTTTTGGGTTTCGCCTTTTGCCAATTGCATTGGACTTAGTTCTTCACCTAATTTAAAATTCTCTAAAACATATAAAGCGTCTAAAATTCGTAAAATTTTTATTAAGTTGATGAGTGCGATGTTTTCTCCACGTTCAATCAAACTAAGTGTGGATCGACTAATTGAAACTTGCTTTGCCAATTCTTGCTGCGTAAGGTTTAGTTTGATGCGTTTTTGTTGGATAAAATTACCAATTTCCACCAAAATTGCTTTGTCGCTTAGATTACTTATGTATGAAATATCGCTCATAACCTATACTTTTACTAATTAATGAATGAAAAACAATGCATAAATTACTTTATCATTTCTATTCTGCTAATGTATGAAAAATAATTCAATAATAGGTTATCTTATGTTTAATGAATTATTTTTCACGCGTTAAATACATGAAACATTTACTAAAAAATTTGCCAATCTATAAAAGGTAGTTTTACCGTTACTGTATCTGCATTTTTTTTGAGTATAGTCATAAATTGTATTTTTAAAAAGGATAATCACTATCTTTTTCAAAAGTAATGTTTTCTTGCTCCTTTTCTGTAATAGGATTGGGAATAGGAATCCAATCAAAATATTTATTGAGAATTTCAGACAAATTTTGGATGTAATAAACACTTTCTAAATCAAATTTTATATTTTGTTCCTCAAAATACTTCAACTTAAAATTTGACTGGTAAGGGAATCCATAAATAAAATAATGCAAATCATGATCACATCTGATGAGCCAATCTTTAATGGATTCTTCTGAAATTACAGGTATATTTATAAATTCTTGCCAATATTTATATGCTAGTTTTTCGGCTTTCATCATGGAGACTACAAAACTTAATTTAGAAATGTAATCTATAACTTCTTTTTTATAACGGTAAGTTTTACCGTTAAAGATCTCGGACCAATTTTGAAGTTTTTCATAATTTTGATACCACTCTACACAAAAATCGGCAGACAAAATTCCCTCATTATCTATTTCCGTTTCTATCTCTTTTACTGCTTTGGTAGATAATCGTTCGTCTTGAAAATTTTTAACGGTTGGCAGATAGTTGACCTTATCTTCTTCATAAAAAGAAATACTAGACCACTCGGTTTCAATTTCTTTATCTATGGGGGAGAAAGAGCCACACTTGTATATGTCTGTATAGTCGTCTTCAGTTTCATCAAAAATCAAACTCATCATAGATACATTTTCTGAGTTTATGAAAGAATAACCTGTTTTTTCTTTATTGCATGATCCGCAATGACCTTTGCATGCTTTAAAATTAAGATCTACACCTTCATAGGTTTTTATTTTTGTGAAATAGCGTCTCAACTCTTCTACAAAAATATCTTTAGGAACATCTTGATACGCTTGTCCATCATTAAGTAATACCTCTAACATGTCTGCATCAAGGTTCTCGAAAGCTTTGATTATGAGTTGTTTTTTTGTAGGCATCTATTTGTGTTTTAAATAATTCCAAGAAAGTTGAGTTTTCTGTTTATCATATTTTCTAACAGCAACTACTTTTAACGATTCGAAATCAATGAATTTATTTTTTTCTATAATTGAACTCGGAATAAAAACATCATCTACAAAACCAAACCCTTTCTGAGATATTTTTAGTTTCCCAAAAACTTCTTTTATATTTCTATTTCTCAAACTTATGTCTTCTGTTTTTTTTAATGTCAATAATTTTGAAGGAAATTCTTCTGAAATCTGTTTAAACCTCACACTTAAAACATCTCCAACATAAATTTTAAGGTTTGGATTAACTCTATCATGTTTAAAATAACCTATTTTTTCATCATCTGTAATGAAGCTAATCATCTTTTTCTCTTGATTCACATTATTAACAAAAATATTTTGAGCAGGAAAGTTTGAAAATAATATTGCATCTACATTCTGTGTATTGTTATTATAAAATTCATTATTAGATAAAGTTTCTTTTGTATTTTCTATTTTTTCAGATGACAATAAATTAATGACTTCAGAAGGGATTTTTTGCAGGAATTTTTCTTTAATTTTTTTTATTTTCAAGAGTTCAGATTTGGCTTCTGATAACATTCCATTCGATAAAAAATACTTTGCCATTTTTAAATAGACTCCAGTTTTCATTTGTTCTACTCCTTTTCCAGATTTACAAGCTTGACATAAACAAGTCAACTTTTCTTCATCTGTTTCAACGATTTGGCTCATTAAATCCCAAACCCAAAATTCAGAGAATTTTTTTTGAGCAAAAGGCAAATAACTTTTTTTCAACTCTTCCTTTTCTCCAATTGCCAATAACATCTGAACTTTAAAATAAACCAAATAAACAAAATCTGGATGTTTTTTAAGAATTTCATCTATTTTTTTCACGTTTTCAAAAACAACCTCTCTTTCTATAGGATTTTCAACTGAAGGAATTAATGACTTGTAATATGCCGTAAATACTTGTTCTGCAATAGACATTACAGATTTACCATTAGGCAAAAGTTCTTTCTCAAAATCTTCTTTTCTTAAATTATCCAAGTTCCACCAATCTATAAATGAAATATACTTTTCTTTATTAGGCTTAAGTACTTTATGTATGGCTTTAAGTAAAAAACTATAAGATTCTGAAGGCTTTGTATACTGAAAATTTCTAATTATGTCTATTATTTTGTAAACTTCTGAATAAGGAAAATTAGGCATCTTCATTAAATGAAAAAATAAAACTCCAACTTTCCAAGCGATAGAATCATTTAACATTGTTTCATCTTCTGGTAATTCTAACCCTTGTATTTTTTCCAAGTATTCACTAAAGCCACTGATGTTACTTTCAGTAGTATATTTTTTAATATACTCAAAATAAACCCAACTTAAATTTCTTTTAGCAAAAACATTATCAATATTTTGTTCTAGATCTTTCCAAGCAAGATTTAATGCTTCATCTAATTTGCCCGATTGGCGAAGTTCTTTAATTTGTTGGGATTGTAGCATATTCCTTAATTTTTTCGATTAGATTAAATAGTTTTTCATCATTTATATCGCCAAATGTTTTTGGCATTGCGGTAGAAAATTCTCCATTTTTATTAAAAAAGAATTGTATGTAAGAAATCTTATTGCTCGTTTCAAAATAATAGTTTATATAATACTTATCAATATTTTCAGAAATATTAAAAATTCTAATATCTAAGTCATTACAAGAAGCCGAAACGATATTATATAAACCTTCTAAAAAAGGCAATGTAGCTTTATATTCAAAAGGAAATATTACCTCATTTCTTTTTGATAATAGCGTTTCTAATCTTTCAGTTGCTGAAGTTTTATTAGAAGTAATTTCAAAATCTTTTTCGAAAAATCCAGACTGTTTATGATGAAAATGAACTATAATTAATTCGTCAAAATATCTAAAAGTATATTTTTCTAGATACTCTTCTGATTTAATGTACTCTATGTTAAATTCAGAATCTTCTATTTTACTTAATATATTCCAGAACAGCCAACTCTTGCATTTGTGCTCGTTATTTTTATGCAGAGGAGATGTTGGAACTTTATCAAAATTAAAAGCATCATTTGGTAAATGAGCAATATTTCCAATATTTGAAAATTTTAATTTATAGAATTGTCCAAATTCAGGAAAATTTATTGCATACAAATTTTCTGAGGCACGAGTTGTAACAGTATAAGCCCATCTTAAAGGATCTTTTCTTAAACTTACTCTACCAAAGTAATCTACAAAAACACTTTTCCACTCCCCGCCTTGTGATTTATGTCCAGTTATAGAATAGCCGTATTTAACTCTAATTGCATTATAAAAATCGTCAGATTTTAAAAAATTTTTAAATTCTTCTGACTTTATTTTAGAATGGGGATGACTTTCTTTGAAACGCATTACGGTATTGATGTATACCGCTTTCATCTCATCAATCGTTAAATCTCTTGCCGTAGACTCTAGTAATGAATCATTAATATAAGCTTCAATATCATCATCAAAATCAGGCAATCTTAAAGTGACTTTTCTGTAAAGCAGGGTAATAGTTTTCTTTTTTCTTTCTCCATTAACCTCTACATAGACTGGAGCAGATTGAGAAATCGTTTCTCCAACAGCCAAAACTTTGGCAAACTCTCCGTTATAAATTTCTGTTTTATACTTATGGTAGTTATTACTTATGATCTGTACAATATCACCAACAGCGATATTCGATGAGTTTGGAAAATAATTTTCTCTAATTTCTTTGTTATACCAATAATTTTGAGCATTAGAAAAATTAATAATGATGCCGTTTTCAAAATCAGGATAAGGAAATAGTTCACAATATTTAGTAACAACATTTTTATTGTTGAAATTAATACAAGAATCTTCATCAAATTGAAATTTTAGTTCTTTATGATTTGGATTCTCTATACATTTTCTTATTGACATTGCATTTTCTAAAATCAAATTATTATTTTGCCTCATCACTTGAGTAAGAAAAACCTCTCTCGCCAAAATCTTTTTATCATCAAAAAATGATTTTTCTAATGCCCAAGAATTGTTATCTCCAACTGGAGGCAACTGTGCGGGATCTCCAATAATAATCATTTTATTATGACTGTTATGAAGCTGAGCAAAAGTGAGCAAATCATTGAGTAAAATGTTGGTTCCAAAATTGAAAAGTTCATTTTTACTTTCTTTAGAAGAGATCATAGAGGCTTCATCTACAATAATGATTGTATTTTCTTGAAGCTTAATAATAGGAAAAGAAAATTGAAAAGAATGTTCAGCAAAATCTTCATTTTCTGAATTGATTGTTATAAGATTATCAAAATCATATATTGTAGAATGAATTGTTTTTCCATATCCCGTCTTATTTCTTAATATTTTCGATGCTCTACCTGTTGGTGCACATACTAAAAAATTCTTTTTTTCATTATCCAAAGCTTCTACCAGTCCTTTTATAAGTGTTGTTTTACCCGTTCCTGCATAACCTTTTAAAATAAAAACAGAATCCTTACTCTCCAAAAAACTTTCTAAGTTTAGAATAACTTTTTCCTGGTCTGGGTTTAGGGTGATTTGAAAAAAGGACTTAATGTTCATTTTTTTAAAATTAATTTTCTAGATATTTTTCAACAATCTGTTTTGCTTGTGAATAAAGAGAATCTCTAATTCCATTTATTCTTGTTACTTTAATATTGCCATCTAGTAATTTAGTTTCTCCTCTATCGTTTGAGCATAAATACTGATTATTAGTTGGCTCCACATCTAATTTAAACCAAAGAGACTTATCATCTTCTAAAAAAAAGCGGTCTCCAAATTTAAGAGTTGAAGCAGATATCTTTTTCCTTTGCCCATATAATGGACGAATAATGTTAAGTTCAAAGTAAGACATATATTTCTGTTTTTTAGTATTCAAATGTTTATCTATATTGCTTTGAGCAAAGATGAAAAATTGGTATGCAATATATGTGCATTAATTAAATTAAATCTAAAATACTTTTAATAAATTTTAGATTTTTTTTACAGTAATCATAATGCTCTTTAAGATCTTGAGCGTTTATTAATTCTTTTTCATAAATGTTTCTTATGTTGCTATGAATAAAATCAACATTATTTCTAAATGAATTAATTTCTCCAAACTCTCTAGACTTTTGATTAAAATCTTGAATATTTTTAGAATATGCTGCTAACAAAGAATAAACTTGCTCGCTCAAATTAATATAACCATCTTCGTACTTTTTAAAATTGTTATCATTTTGCTTATATTCAATATAATTCTTAACAAAATGTTTCCCTTCATTTTTTGAAATGTTTACTTTTAAATTTCCGTTATTTAATTTTTCAACAAAATACTCTTTATTTCTAAATTTCCAAGAACCTAAGAAATTACCCATATTATCCCAAGTATTGTATTCAGTATATCCTTTTATAATCTCTTCTAAAATTGACCAATAAATAATAAATGCCAAAGCCTCATTATTCGTCTTAAGTAAGTCTTTTTCTATTTGTGTTTGTTCTTTGAATAAATAAACAAAGCCCAATTTAATTTTATCAATTATTCTATTTTTTACATTTTCATATTTTTTATCTCCCTTAAAATAATAATGCGACGAGACTTTATTAATGATATTTTTGGATAAATACCATATTTCATTTCTTCTATTTCCCTCCTCTAAAAGTCTATTAAAATTTTCTTTTAAGTTAAGATAATTCTGTTTCGACGTTTCTTTATCAAAAATATAATTTGGATGTTCTTTTATATAATAAGCATCTACTCCATAATTTCGAAAAGCATCTATGTTCCAAATTTTATTGGTAGCCGTTAGTAAAATAATGGGGGTTGAAAAATTAATAGCAGTAAACTCTTTTCTAATTACTTTTAAAATTTTAAAACCTGAAAACTCAACGACATTTTTATTATCATGATCTTCAGCAGATAGTCTTACATCTAAGAAAATTATATCATATTTGTTTTCAATTTGATTCAAAGCTGAATCATAATCTAAAGCCGTATCAATGGATATTCCTTGGAATGGAAACATTTTTGTGATTAATTGTTTCCAACCATAATTTGCCTTATCATCAATTATTAAAATTTTCATTTTTTAGGAATTTTAGATAAATCAATTTTTCCAACAATATTCAATCCTATGTTCTGACTTTCGGTTCTAAATATTTCATTCTCTTTGTAATCTTTTTCCGGTAAATCTTCATAAAGTCCATTCTTAGCAATGAGCCATTTAAAATAAATTGAATTTAATTTTTCCTTATCGAAATCTGTAATTTCATTGATATTAATTCCAGCATTATATGCTAATTGGTAAATTCCAAATTCGTTTGCAATTGAATGGTTATCTTCATAATTATCTGGCACTTCAAATGTTAATTTACTTATTTCTCTTGGCAATTCTTCAATTGTGAGTAGTTCTATTTCTTTTTCTAAAGCTTCTTTAAATGCCTGTCTTTTGTAGTCTATTAATTGAATGTTTTTTGTTTTTAGAATATTAAAATACTTATTATCATAAAAATAGTCCACACCAACAAAACCGTATATGAAAATATTACTTAGTTGATTGATAGTATTAGTACAACGAATCAATGTAGCCAAACGTAACCCATTATAATCTGAAAGTGTTGGACCAAAACAAAGGGGTATAAATATATTGTCGTATTTAGTTTCAGATAAATTTGCAGAAATGATAAAATTTAAAAAGGAATCAGAAACTTGATTTTCATATCCGTCAACAATAAACAGTTTCTTCTTATTAGAATTTAAAACCTTCACTGGAACATTTTGTCGTCCTTCTGTTTCAAAAACAACATTAGAAGAATTAGCAGTGATTACATTTGCATCAAAATCATTATTTGCTTGTACTAACTTGGTGATTAATTCTTCTTCAATCTTAGGGTTTTCACCAAACAAAATATAATCTAAATTAATTTCACCTTCTGATTTTTTTTTAATAAAGACTTCTAAATTTTGATATAAAATTGATACAGGGATGTGTGCAATTCTCCCTGAATTGGTTCTTGAACTCTTGCTACCGCTAAAATAAACTACATAACCATTTTTACTTAAGATATATTTATCCAATTCACTACGGATTTTAAGAGAATCATTATCTTGTCTATTTACAACATTATCAAAAAATGACTCATGTAGTAAAACTATACTTCCCTCTTTAAAAATATCATTCCTTAGATTTTCTTCATTAATCTGTTTCAAAGAATAAATAGGTTTTATATGATCTTTAAAACAATCTAACCTTCTTAATGTCCAATCATAATCTTTTGATTGTCTGTCTTTTTTATCATCTATTAAAAATATCATTTTACTTTTTATTAAATTTTAAAATATATTCAACGCCTTCAAACCCTTCAAAAAAATCTGGATCTGAGGGAATTACATCTGAATTTTTTCCATCCCAAATATTAATTAGGGCATATTTCCCATCTTCAAAACATGCTTTTACATAAAAATCACACATACCATTAAGTTGATTCCTAATAAGATTTGTAAATGTTGAACCTTTTCTATCTTTAGTGTTTTGTATGGTTTTTTGAAACACAGTATTTATGTGATGAATTGAAAATTCAACACCATTTTCAGTTTCTTTTAATTTTAATTCAACAATTGGATTTTCTAAATGATTATTATGTGTAACCTCAATTATTAGATTGATTAAAATTCTATATGCCTGCACTAATTTTTCTACATTCGTAAAAAATTCAATAGTTGAGGGGAAATTTTTACTTATTTTAAAATCTACTTTATTTTCCCAATCCTCTGAATTGTTGCAATTTTCAATAATATTTTTTAATGAATTATCACTTCTCACGTGGAATAGATGTTTAAAATGTAAAACCAGTTCAGAAAAATATCTTATTTGCTGGTTATTTTTGATTAAATTTAATTTAATAGGATTTTCTAATTCTAACCCATCATTTTTTTGAACACCGGCTAAACCTTCGTTAGGATGAGGAATTTTGTTGGCGTTGTTTTTATACCAGTTTTTCAGTTCTTCTGATTCCCAATTATATTTTATGTTTTCATCTGTCCAACCTTCACTTTTCCCTGAAAATGATTTTCCTGTTAGATAAAATAGAATCAAATTCTTTATTTTATGGTCAACAAAATACCTTTTATTATTAAAAAAAAGTGATTTATATTGTTCCTGAACTTTTTCTTTATGTTTTAGAAAATCATATTCTTCAATTTCACAAAACGTTAAAATATTTTTTAATTCATCACTATCAATTTCGTGGCAAGTAGTTTTTAGAATCAAATCTTGATTATAATCTTTTAAAAACTTCCATAAATTTTTAGAAGGAATGTATTTAGGTAAAACTAATGACTGTTCTTCTGTTGATGCTTCTTCAATTGGTTTTAAAGTAGTACTAGGCAAGTCATCATTTGAATTGTTCATCATCTCCTCCAACTTTTTCACTCTTTCTTCCAATTCTTTTCCCAAAGCACCATCTTTCTTTATCTCCTCTTTGGCAAGCAATAATACCCGCTCTTTTTGAGTGGGTTGCAGTTTTTTATTTTCCAATAATTCCTGAATAAAATCGTATTTATCTTTTGCCATTTTATACAATTTTTTCGTAAATATTTATAGCATTTTCTATTCCTTCTGTTTCCCAAACATTAAGTATTTTTTCAATATCCAAGTATTGAGTAGATAGTTTTTCAAATCTATCTTTCAATTTTAGATATGTAGTATTCTCTCTTCCTTTTACCATAGAAAGATAATTGAGTTTCCCACGGATTACAGCTTCCATAAATTCAGGAGAAGGGATTGCATTCTTTACATGCGATTTATCTTTGATATAAGATTGTAAAAACAAAGACAATGCTTTATTAACCCCATACGTTTCCCAATAATAGAGCCACATTCTTAATTGTTTAATGTATTTTTGAGAAACATTAGTCTTTTTATTAACCGTGATTCCCGTAACCTCTTGCCTTACATTGTTTTTTTGTAAGCGCACTTTATTTTGGTTTATCGAGAAATTTTGCTCTGTAATTATACGCTCCATTTCAATACGAAACTCTCCATTTTTTTGATAGACATTATGCATGGAACTAAAGGTAATATCATCCGCATAACGGCTGTATCTGACCCCAAATCGTTTTGCAAGCCCAGTTAATCTGCGATCTAATCTCTCACAAATAATATTAGTTAATATAGGTGAAACTGGTGAACCTTGAGGAAGAACTCTTCTTACCGTTTTTATAAGTTTCCCATCAATTTCTCTTTCTACTAAAATATTTTCGCAAGCCAACCAAGCAATATAATTGCCAATTTCTTCTCTTCTATTTCCTTTATTAAGGTTAAAGGGTGGAAAACTTAATCTATTTAATATTCTTCCTATTTCTATACTAGGAAAAAAATCTTTCAAATCTATATTGAATACGTAATTCTGGTTGCAATGCAGCTGAGCATTATCTACTACAGATTTCCCTTCTACAAATCCATATGCGTTTTCATGAACAGGATAAATGGCTTGTAAAATAAGATTAATACATCTTAAAAGAATTTTCAGTTCTGGTTTTGGAGCGTGTATTGTTCTGAAACCTCCTTTTTTCTTTCTTACTTTAAATGTTTTATAACGATTAATAGAATTTGGGTGTGCCAAAGTTCTTAAACGATACTCATTAAAATTTACATGAATTTCAGAATATATTAACCCTTGACAATAATTCAAAAGGATACAAAAGTCTTTTGTATCACGCAATAAAGAAAATGCTTTCTCTATTGTTTGTTTTTGTTCTTGAGTTATTTCTTGGATTCTCATGTTTCTTTTATTAAACATTCTTTGATGCCTGTTTTTTTGTTTTCTTTATCTATTCAATTATAAAATTCAACAAAAGTGAGGGTTATTAAGGAGATGAGTTGATCATTATAAATTAAAATAATATTAAAATTATAATAAATTAAATATAACTCAATAAATCCATAACCTTTATTCTGAAAGCTACCTTTCAGAACACCTGCCGATTTTTGGAAAGATCCAACAGCAGGCAAAATCAAAATCTTAAAAACAGGCTTATCAAAGAACTTTTATTAGTTTACAAGAGCAAAATAAATACGTATCTATGCAGCGTATCTGCACTCTTCATAAGTTATTAGTTTTTTACATCACCTCTACTCTACAGTTTCGGTTGATTTCGTTTACTATATCAACTATTTGTTGGGCTTTTTCATTTCCAAAAAGATGAATAATACCACGAGTATCAATATCTTTAAAAGGGTATTCCATTAATTGTTTAATTTCTACCACACCATTTTCTGAGAAATAATCTATGATTAGGTTTACGAATTGCATTTGTTTATGATTGAAGTTGGCTTCATCTGCAATTTTGGCAAAAGCATTTTTTGCTTCCGTTTTGTCTAATCCTACTACAGAACGGATAAACTCCCCTAGACTTGGTGCTTGAATTTTATTACCATCTTCATCATATTTTTCAAAGGCTTTTGTAAAAGTCTCTTTATTGCCAAATTCTCCCTGTTCAAAAAGCATTTTTTCCAAGTATTGGATATCAGCAGGAGTAACTTTTATATTTTTTCTTATTTTATCAATAGTTAAATCTGTTTTATGCTCCATCACATACTGTTGAATTTTCTCTTTATAAGCTTCTTTATCAAAAGATAGGGCTTCGTATATAGCTGGAGACTCTTCTACTTTGGTAATTTGGTCTTCGAAATGTGTTACTGCAAATTCTCTTTTATCCGTTTCTAAGAATTTAATTAATTCTCTTACTTCTAATCTCAGATGGTCTATTTTTTTTGAAGTAATATCTTGCCAAAATAGATTATCGTACATTTTAGAAACCACTTGAATTTTTGCGGCTACTTGAGGAATTCTGGTTTGTTTGCTAAGATTTTTACCCGTTTTAACAACTTTTTCTGTTAGGTTTTTTTGTCTGCTGGTTCCTGTTAATCTACTCAGAATAAGATCAAACATGAGTAAGTCAAATGATTTGGCAGCACTATCCGTATCCGTATCAAAAACTAAAGGAGCAATATAGGTAATAAGTTCATGTTTTTCTGATTGAGAGAGGTTATTCCAAGCGTTTTTATCTTGAAATTTCTCTATGAGTTTTAAATGTTGGCGAACGATGAAACTATTCTTTTCTTGTGTATATAACAAAACAACTTGCTGATGCAATTGGTCTAAAAACTCTATTCCTAATTTTTTTTCTTCCTCCTCTTTTTGTTCTAAAAGAATCTGGCTCAACCTCAACTTAAAATTAAATAATTTTTCATTGAGCGTTTGAGGTCTTTCTGTTTCTGTTCCTTTAGGATTTTCGCTAAAAAACTCAAAATTCTGACAAAAATCTAAAATTAAAAATTCTTTTTTGTGGTCTTGATAACCAAACAAATTTTTACATAATCGGGTTCCTCTACCGATCATTTGCCAAAATTTCACATTCGATTTTACAGGTCTTAGAAAGACTAAATTCACTACTTCGGGAACATCTATCCCAGTATCTAACATGTCAACAGAACATGCAATCTGAGGCATTTTATTGGGTAATTTAAAATCACTCAACAAGTCGTGTTTATATTCTGCCTGATAATCTATTACCTTCAGGAACTGGTCTTTATAATGTGGATAATTTGCATTGAATCTTTTTCTGATGAATTCTGCGTGATCATGTTTCTTCGCAAAAATGATGGTTTTTCCTAATTTTTCTCCATTTTCTATACGAATCCCGTATTTTAGTAAGGTATCTAAGATTTTATCTGCCGTATCGGTATTGTAAATCCAAGAGTCTAATGCAGATGCATCTATTTCATCTAGAATTTCACCAGTTTCTGAGTCGCCAAATTTTTCTTCGTATTCTCTTTTTTCTTCGTCTGAAAGTTCGTGGTATTTTATTCCATTTCTTTGGAAGTGTGTACTCACACTGTAAGATTTATAAGGAACCAAATAACCGTCTTCTACGGCTTTATCTAGATCATAGTTGTAGGTAGGATTTCCTTCGGATAAGTCAAAAAGTTCGTAGGTATTCTTATCTGTAGTATCTTTAGGAGTAGCAGTAAGCCCAATTTTATAAGCATCAAAGTAATTAAAAACCGCCTTATATTTGTTGTAAACCGAACGGTGAATTTCATCAAAAATCACTACATCAAAATGACCAACTCCATATTTTCTTTGGTTTCCATCTACTTCTTTATCAATTAAGTTAATCATGGTTTGATATGTAGAAAACACCAATCTGCTGGTTTGGTCTTCTTTTTCTTGTAGGAGATTTACAGAAGGAATATGTGGTAGATAATCATTTAAATTGTCTTTGGCTTGTTTTACGAGTGCTGTTCTATCTGCCAAAAATAATATTCTTTTTGCCCAATTAGCTTTGGTAAAAACATCTACTAAAGATGCTGCAGTTCTGGTTTTACCTGTTCCAGTAGCCATTACCAAAAGTGCTCCTCTAAAATGGGCTTCCATACGATTGGCCACTGCTTTTATGGCTTCTATCTGGTAATATCTATCTGTAATATTGGCATTAACATCTATTTGATGCAGTGGTATTTTAGAATTTCTACGCTGTATATTGAGTTCTAGTTCGTCTTGGGTATAAAAACCTTGTAATTGACGAATAGGATAATTCCAGTCATAGAAATGAATTTCGTAACCATTGGTTAAGAAAATGTTTGGTTTTTGGCCATACTTAATCTCCAAATTTTTGGCGTATAATTCTGCCTGATGTCTTCCTACTTGCGGATCTCTACTGGTACGCTTGGCTTCAACTACAGCAAGAGGTTTTCCATTTTTTCCCCAGAGAACATAATCTGCAAAACCTTCTTCATTATTATTAGGCATGCCTTCTATTCGAAATTCTTTAACGTTAGGAAGAGACAAATCCCAGCCTGCTTCTTGCAAAAGATTATCAATCAGATAAGTTCTGGTGAGTGCTTCATTTGGATCTTTAGGTGGGAGAACTGTAGCCTGTGTCGCCAAACGATTGGCCAGCATTTGCGCTTGTAGTTGGGCGTTTTCTTTTTCTAATTCAGCTTTTTGGGTGAGTTGTTCTTTCAGTTTTAGAATCTCTTGGTTCAGAATATTTTGTTGAATTTTCTGAGCCAATGGAATGTTTTCATCAGAAAATTGGGGTGGTTTTATGTATTCTTCTCCATAGAGATTAATGAAATAATAAGAAATACCATGCAATAAATGCAGGTGATGAATAATTTCTTGAGTGCTGATTTTTAATTTATTACCAGAATTATGTACAGCTTTATTTCCTAATAATCTGATGGCGTTCATCTGTTGTAAAACACCTGCATTATTCACAATTTCTATAAAAGTGGGTTCCTTTATAAGTGATGAAATGGTGGTATCATACGGTAAGGTAAGCTCTGGTTCATTTTGGTAGATAAAATGCACCCATGCTTCTAGACCTTTTCTTAAGAATAGACCAGCCACCTCTGTATTATCATACACAAAATTTTCTGCTTCTATAGCTGGTTTTACTATTTCTATAAATGGATAAGGTACAGAAGTAAAGTTACTCATGGATTTTGTTTTTGCTGGACTAATTTACGTATTTTTTTGAAAAAAGGCTCAGATTATAAATCCAAGCCTTAACTTTTTAACTTACACACTTCGTGGGATAGTGTCTTCTAATTATTGCATTAGATTCTTATTATTTCAACTCATCAAACTTAGCTTTCATCGTTGGATTACCATGTGTTAACTTTTTAATGGTTAAATCTTCTGCTTTTTGATTGGCTAAACGAAGGTTATTGTCTGATGATAATAATGCTTCTTTCGTTTTTTGTAAATGGATGATTGTTTTATCTATTTCATCAATGGCCGTTTGGAATTTTCTGCTGGCTAAATCGTAATTTCTGGCAAAACCTTCTTTGAATTGATTGATTTTCTCTTCAAAGTTGGTAATATCGATGTTTTGATTTCTTACCAAAGCGAGTTCTGCTTTGTATTTTAACGAGTTCATGGCTGCGTTTCGCAATAAGGTAATAATTGGAATAAAAAACTGTGGACGCACCACATACATTTTTGGATACTTGTGAGACACATCTACAATACCAGTATTGTAATACTCGCTATCTGCTTCTAACATGGTTACGAGAACGGCATATTCGCACTTTTTCTCGTTACGATCTTTATCTAGTTCTTTAAAGAAATCTTCGTTTTTCTTTTTGGTTGCGGTTTCATCGCCTTCGTTTTTCATTTCAAACATGATGGAAATAATCTCGTTTCCTGCTTCGTCTGTTTCTTTGTAAATGAAATCTCCTTTACTACCAGAACGTGCATCGTTGTCTTTTTCGAAATAGGCATTTTGGAAAGCGGTAGCTCTTAATTTATTGAACTCCGTTTCGCAGTGTTGCTCTAAGGTTTCGCCAATCATTTTGGTAGACAATTTCGCCTTCATGTCTTTTACACGAGCGATTTCTTCTTCTTTATATTTTATGATTTCTTCTTTGCTCTGTAACTTGGCGGTGTATTCTTGCACCAATGTACTTTCTAGATTTTGTTTTTCTAGTTCTTTGGTTTTTACTTCATTCAACAAGTTATCTCGTTCTTTTTCAATTTTTTGAACGGCTTCTGTAATGGCTAATTTTTTAGCTACTTCTGCATTGTCTAACTGTGCTTTTAATTGCGTGAGTTCGTTGGTTTTCTCTGCTTTTAAGTTGGCTACTTCTGTTTCTTTCTGTGCTAACTTTTGCGCTAGTTCTGCTTCTTTTTCAGATTTTAATTGGATTAATGCCGTTTCCTTTTGTGCTAACTGTTCTTGTAAAGCTTCACGGACTTTAGCTTCTGCAATTTGTATAGCACTTTGCTTGTCTTTTTCTGCTAAAGCTAATCTATTTTGCAGTTCTTCTTCAAACTGATGGTCGCGAACTTGTTTTAGAATATCGGCATAACCGGCTTCATCTACTTTAAATGCTTTGTGACAATGTGGACAAATGATTTCGTTCATGGTTTTTATTTTTTTTTTAGTTGTGATTTTTTATTCAACACCTTTTCTTCTTAATGTGCCTACTCCAATATTGTACGCATAAATTGCTGCAGGAATAAAGCACAAATCAATATTTTGCATCGTTACATTTCCTGTTTTATTAATACTTGTAACCAATGCTGTTGATAGTTTATTATTATCGCAAAAATGCAAAAGACTTTGTAATTCGTTAGGTTTTTCAAAATAACGATTGCTCCATTTTATTTCTACAGCCCATGCTGGTTTAAAAAATTTTTCGTCTAAAAGCACTAAATCCACTTCGCCTTCTTTTTTATCTTTCCATCTTGCATAATGTAAATTAAGGTTTTCTCTGTGCATCCATTGTGATAAAATAGCCGTTTCTACAATATTTCCCATGTCGCTATCTAGTTCTGAAACCGGAGAAAACAAAGCCGTTCGCAATGATGAATTGGTAAGATATACTTTAAAACTGGTTATCCGTTTTAGTTGTTTGGCTTTGCTGTCTAATTTGTTTAATACCTTGATTAAAAAAGCTGCTTCTAAGTATTCCAAATATTTTTTTAAGGTATCTTTTTGAATACCACTGTCTCTACTCATCGTTTCATAGGAGAATTCATTTCCCGTATTATAAGCGATGTAACTAAAAAAACGATTCAACTCTTGAACATCTTTAATGCCATATAAACTGGGTAAATCGCGAAGTAAAACTTTATCAACAATATCATTTTTAACATATCTGCCCATATCACTCTGAATACGTTCTGATAAAACTACTTCGGGATATCCTCCAAAATTGAGATAATTAATAAACTCTCTATTCAATTCTTCCATATCTTTTGCTAAATGATAGGGAATTAACTTATTGTCATACGTTATCGTGCCTTCATACATAATATGGGTTTTTCCTTTCAGATGAATAAACTCCTGAAAAGTAAGCGGAGGCAACATAAAATCGGTGAATCTGCCTGCGCCACTTTCGGTGCTGTGCCATTTTAAAGCCGCTGCAGCCGAACCTGAAACGATAAATTTTGTATTGGGAAACGAATCTACCAATACTTTTAAATGCCTTTCCCAATCTTTGAGGTACTGAATTTCATCAAAAAACACATAACAGCCTTCTAATGAAGCTGCTTTTATGGCCTCTTTACAAAGGTTTAGCAAATCTTCTAAACTCAGGTTGATATAAATAGGATTATCTATACCTACAAAAAATATTTTTTGTGGATCTACATTTTCTTGAATCAATTGGTCTATGGCATGAAACATCATTACGGTTTTACCCACACGACGCGGCCCCATTAATACCAAAGCTCTTTTAATCTCTGTATCTTGCACGTAAGGATAAAACAAGTTAAAATACAAGCGTTTCGACATGTTTTTATAACCTGATGGAATTTCTTTTGTGTTCCACCAAGGGTTTTCGTACTGCAAGCGTTCGATAATTTTATCTGACGGAATAAATGCTTTTGCTTTCATTTTTTTGCTTATTTATGCAAATATAAATAAAATAGATAGATTATAATCTGCTTATTTGGTAAAAATATAATTAAATAAGCTTTATTTTATGTATTTTTAAGTTTATTTACACCTTTAAGCTTTTAACATATCAACATTTATATCAACATTTACTATGTTATTTCACGGCAAAATGTTGATAGACTCATTGGTAAGTTTTCTCATTTACACATTAATTCAGCTCCCCATTAAACGCTCTTTGCAACAAACTAGCAAACAACTCCTCACTTTTTGCCAACTCTAACTGGGCTTGTTGTTTTTGGGCTTCTATCATTGCTACACGTTCTGCGAATTGGTTTTGGAGTTCCATTGGAGGGTATAAAATATCTAAATCTCTTAATGCTGTTTTAGTAATAGATTTTGTTGTCGCACCATTTAGTTTAGAGTTAATTAATTTTTTTCCATAATTTGTTGAAAAATAGAAATAGAAATAAAATTTATCTAAATTTTTAAATGTCATCATTAATTGATTTAATCCTAATGAAACAGGTCTATTTAAATATGGCATTAACCAAAATTCACCAGCGCTTCCAATTTTATTCATTATTATTTCACCGCCATATACTTTGGTTTTTTTAAATAAATTGTATGTTTCTTCAGAAACATATTTTAAATTATTTTCAAAGTCATTTTTATTTAAGTTGACAGTTCTAATCATTAAAGCATAATCTTCTTCATCTTTCATTTTAATATTGGCTGAAACCCAATCATTCCCACCATTAGAACCTACATCAACTAATACTTCTAAGAAATCATTCAATTTTCTTTTCTCCCACCCCTTCTCATTCTTCACAGGATCACCAAACATATCCAAAAACAAACTTTGTGTTAGCGCATCGTATTTTTGTACAATGGCACGGTTGTTTTGGATGATGGCATCGGCTTGGTCTAGAATAGCGGCGATGCGTTGTTGGGTGGCAAGCGGTGGATAATTAAAATCAATTTCCTGTAAAGTTTTATTGTTTAGTATAGGAACAACAGCATTGTTCGCAATATTCGCTAAAACATTTTTATTAGTCAAAAACCAATAATATAAATAATTCACATCAATTATATCTTTCGGCTTTATAGCTGTGATTTGTTGATTTGAGGAACAATATTCTTGACTAATTCCAGTTTTCCCAATATCTCCAATACAAGTTATTAGTAAAGTGTCTTTAGGAAAAGTAATTGCTTTTTTTTCATCTAAAGCTTTTTGTGATAAAGTTCTTTTTGAAGTTTTTAATTTTTTTCCATTATTAAAGTCGCCTGGAGTATACCAATTAATTGGACCATCAAAATATTGACTTTGACTCGTTGGAGGAGTTTTTCCTGTTTTAATAAATTCAGCTATATCTTTCAATTTCACTTTCTCCATTATCCTAACATTTTTTCTAAGTCCAACAACTTTTTGGCATTATCTGCTTGCAAATTTTTAATGTCTTGAATTAAAGTGATTGGTTTTTCGTATTGAACTTCTTCATAGACCACTTCTTTGTAGCGATTGATGCTTAGGTCGTAGTCATTTTCTGCAATTTCGGTTTTGGGAACGAAGAAAGATTGCTCGGTTCTGCTGCTGGCTTCGACAAGCTCAGCCTCCGCGCTTCTGGTAACTGAAGCGGTAGTTTGGGTAACTGAGCCTGTCGAAGTTACCGAAACCCCTTTTTTACGGTTATGGAATTTTGCTATAATATCTGGGATATCATTTTCTTTTACCGGTTGGCGTTTATCATCTAGACTTAGACCATCTGCTTTCATATCATAAAACCAGACCTTTTCTGTACCTCCTGCATTGGTTTTTGTAAAAATTAGAATAGCGGTACTTACCCCAGCATACGGTTTAAAAACTCCACTAGGCATAGAAATCACGGCTTCTAGGGTTTGGTTTTCTACGATTTCTTTTCGGATTTTTTTGTGTGCTTTACTGCTGCCAAACAGTACACCATCTGGAATAATTACGGCACATCTTCCGCCTATTTTCATTCCTTTAATCATTAATCCTAGAAATAGCAATTCTGTTTTTTTAGAATCTACCATTGCCAGAACTTTTTCGTCTACAGAATCATTATCTAAACTGCCTTTAAAAGGTGGATTTGCCAAGATCAGCGTGGCTTTTTCCTGAAAATCTGCATTGGCTTGGGAAAGAGAATCTACATCTTTGAGCTGTGGATTTTCTATACCGTGCAAAATAAGATTCATGGCACCAATTCTAATCATGGTAGGATCGAACTCCATTCCCATAAACATTTGGTTTTGGAAATGGGTTTGGGCTTGTGGTTTTAGCAGTTCTTTAGCGTAATTCTCCTTGATATATTCTGCACTAGCCACCAGAAATCCGCAAGTTCCAGAAGAAGGATCACAGATGATATCTTCTGGTGTGGGCTGTACCAATTCTACCATCATTTTGATAATGTGTCTTGGTGTACGGAACTGTCCGTTAGTTCCCGCAGTTGCAATTTTACTCAGCATGTATTCATAGACATCACCTTTGGTATCGGTATCATTCATGTCTATTTTATCGAGCATGTCTACTACTTGCACCAATAATCTGGGAGTAGGAATCATAAACGCAGCGTTTTTCATAAATTTAGAAAAAGAAGCGCTTTTTCCGCCGTAGTTTTTCATAAAATCAAAAATTCCGTTTTCTTTTTGGAATAATCGGAACATGGTTTCGCTTTCTAGGTTTTTAAAATTACTCCATCTTAGTTGCTGTTCTTCTGTGGTGTAAATAGGGTTGTTTACGGGCTTACCTGTAAGTAGGGCTTGCTGTTCTTGCAAATCTTGTAAATCATCTAATCTTTTGATGAAAAGCAGATAGGTAATTTGCTCTATTACAGAAAGAGGATTAGAAATTCCGCCGCTCCAGAAAGCGTTCCAGACTTGGTCTATTTTTGGTTTAAGTTCTTGTAAAGACATTATTTTAAAAAAATTTATGTTCAAAAATAAGGTTTTAAGATGGTAAAATAAAACTGAGTTTCAAAAAATAGATTGTGTAGTCCATTTTTAAAAATTAATCAAGATTTTTGAGATACGCGATTGCTCTCACTTGGTTTTCGGGATGTGCTGTTGCATCTACTTGCTGAATTATACAATCTATGCTTTTTTTATGACCAGTAATAAGCAATTTGTAGAAAATTCTGTTTTCGGCTCTTGGTACAAAACCTAATTTGAAATCTTTGTAATAAATGGCAACTGCTCTTGCATCAAACTTATTATCTTTTTCTAGTTTTAAGCGAAGATGCGTACCTATTTTCAGTTTGCTAAAGCAAATTGGCGCATCATAATACGTGAAACCTGCAATGTGAAAATTGGCAAGATGTTCTCTTAGTGTGTTCATACTGTTTGGATTTCTAAATGATTAATAGGCCAAAATTGGATAAAAGCTGTGCAGTAGAAGTGCATCCATTAAAGTTTTGCCATTTATTTATACATAAACCAGTTGATTATTAGAAAGTTTTTTTTCATTATTAAATCTATAAGCTACTAATTTTCCGCCCTTTGCAACACTGTAGTCTAGGCAACAGACGTTTTCCTTTAATATGGTTGGCAATCCTTGCAACCAATAATGTCCAAAAAAGACAGGCTTTTCTTTTTCTGAATAGAAATTGTAATCAGTAGAAATAGGTAGATCAGGAATGTTTTCATCAAAATGAACATCAAAAGTTCTATAATTATGATTTGATGAATCTTCCCACCATTTTACTCTAATTTCTTTTCTTTGATGCCCGTCTTTGTCTAAAAAAAATATTTCATCTGGCAGTTTTAATTCTTTGCCTTTTAATGTTTCTTCAATCGTGTTGTACTCTTCTGTATTGGGATTATAGAAATCCTTCAAATTGTTTTCTTTCAAACAATTTCCTTTCAGTTTCTTTTTCAGAAAGTTGATATTCTCTTGATCCCAACATGCATGAACCACTCTGAAATTTTCGTTTTCAAAAAATAAAGGAAGGCTTTTGAACCATTCTATATACCTATTGTATTCATTTTCATATCCTTTAAACTGATTGATGGTTTCGCTGTGTTGCGCCCTATTTTTTGCAGAATGCTTCCGAAGAAAATCTCCATTTTGGTCTAAAGTATTATAAGCAATAGCATTGTATTCGTGGTTTCCCATAATTGCTAATGCATTTCCGTTGTCAATCATAGTTTTTACAATGTGCAAAGTTTCTCTAATTTTCGGGCCTCTATCTATAAAATCGCCCAGAAAAAAAACTTTTCGGTGAGAATGCTTATATCCTTGTTCTGTTTTTATGTATCCTAATTTTTGCAAAAGCAGTTCTAAACTATCAGCATATCCGTGAATATCTCCAATAAAATCAAACATATTTTTTTTCTAAAATTTTTCCCAGCAAAATTGTGAAGTTACAGTTTTCGGTAGTGAGTAAATCTCCGTTTTCTAAATCCACATTTTCATCAGTTTCTATAATAATATCTTTTATTTCTACTATCATTTGTGGTGCGTTTTTAGAATAACCCATTTGAAATTTCACTGTATCATATTTTTTAGTGTCTATAATTTCTCCTTCTTCATTTAATTCACATAAACGATTAATATAAAAATCCGTAAAATCTCTGTATTCTTCAGTTTTTCTGCCTTCTAAAATTTCCGTGAACCATTGTTTGGTAAGAACGAGGTATAATTGGGACTTTTTATTCATTGTAATTAAGTTATTTTTTGGAAAAGTAGTATAGATTAATGCAGTAGAAGCGCATTAATCAGATTTAACTTTTACTAATCGTATAAATAATATCATGAAGTACGTCTTTTCTAATTTTAAATTCTACATTCTCAAAACTCATTTCTGTAGATTTTAGTCTTTCTACAGGCTTTATTCCATGGGCAATTCCTCCATCAATTCTAATGGTAAACGATAAAGAATCTGAAATAAATTCAAAATATCTGTAATGTGGCAATTGGTTTTCTTTTATAAGATTTACTTCAAAGTCTAAATCTTTAGAAATTTTGGATAAATCTTCTTCATAATCTCCAATGTTTTTATATTCATGTATGATGTAATAAGGAGTATTATTTGATTGTTTAAAATTATTTTCGGCTAAGTGAATATTAAATTCATTAATATTTACTTCTGATAATTTTTGAAATGTGTCTACAAATTGAAGCAATAACCTCATTGAAAATTCTGATAGGTTGTATTTGTCAAAATAGTTGACTTTAAAAGATTTTTCTTTTACTTGGTTAATAAATTCTATTTTATTTTCTAGATTTTCCAATACAGTTTCTGCTAATTGATGACTATAAAAACCGTAAGGCAAATTCGTGATTTTTACTTCTTCGATTGTTGAATTTAACTGTGGTAAGTTAAAATCTGGATAATCTTCTATTTGATGTATGTTAACTTTATAATACTTTTCTTCAGAATTAGTTAAGATATTTGCGTTTAAACTATGATATGAATGATTTGATATATACGAATATACTTTCCCATTATTTAGAATTGCACTTACATGAACCAAATAATCATCAATTTTTTGTGAATTTCCTTGTTTTAAATTATAATTGAAGTTTAACTTATATAAACTAAGTTTTTCATTGAAATTTTTGAATTCAGGATTACCTTCAATTATAAGATTTATTTCAATTAGTTCACGTTTTAAATTCTCTAGCCACTGCAATTCATCAATGTCCCAATCTGAAATTTTGCTGTTGATATGAATATTTAATGATTTAATACCAGAATGATATTGCAAACTTCTTATGTCATTTGAAATATTGGCAAGTAATGGATGGATATCATGATTTGTATGACTTAAATTTTCTGGCAGTTGGTTTGTTTTTGCAAACAATAGCCAATCTAAAGCAATATTTCTATCCAAATTTTCTAAATGCCATTGTGTATTTCTATCAATCAAGCATTTAGTACAAGCCACTTCGCAATCACAATGATGTAAAATTTGATAGGATTTTTCCAAAATTTCGTTAATATACAAACCAAATTGCGAAGAGTAACCAGCACCACCTTTTGCTGTATCATAGATAAATATGGTCTGATAATTTTTGTATTGTTTCACACCAAAACCTAATTCAGCTTCTTCAATGGCTAAATATTCTGCTAAAGATTTTGAAAAAATCACGCCTAAAGAATACATTAAAACTTTATCATTGATAGGATTTCCATCTATATTCAAAATTCGTAATTCTGTAAAATCAGTTTTGAATCTTGCTCCTAAAATAACATTGCTTTTTATATGATTTGGATAACCGGTACAAATATTTTCGCCATTTTCAGTTTTTCCACCTCGCAATCTTTTATGAGATGCTAATTTTTCATGATAAGTTTCCACTCTTCCGCAATCCGAACAAACACTATAACCTTTGCCATCTCCTGTATTGTAAAAAAGTACTTCAGACTCTCTATTTTCTCCACTTGATCTAATATCTAAAATGGTATTTTGCTTTTTCTCCCAAGGTTTTACACCTAACAATAGTGGTTCTAAATATTGTGGTTTAGATTTTTCGGAAATTACTCTTTTCGGAGAGGTAGATAAATCTACTGCAAAACCAACAGGTTCAATAAGTTCGGTAAAACTACCTCTATAATCACCTAAATCTATTCCTTTTAGTGTACCTTGTTCATGACAATGAGGGCAACTATCATTTATATTGTTTTCAACAGGTGGTATAAATTGATAACCACAAGAATTACAACCTTGTACTATATTTTTTTCACCAGTTTCTCCCCAGTCATTTTTCATAATGATACCTGCAGATTTATAATTTAAACCATCAATCAAAATTGAATTTCCAGGAGCAAATTCAGTTAATGCACTGGTAATTGGGTAAGAAGGATTTTCAAAAAAAAGATTACTTTTCAATCTTCTTTTGATGTCCTCAAAATTGGTATGATCAAATTCTACAATTCCTGTAGGTAAACCGGCATTAGGAAGAAAATTAATCTCTGCTAAATAGTTAAGAATAAATTTTTCTAAAAAGTTCTTTTTTCTGTAGGCAACAGCTTTATAGGCTGGGCTATTTTCGCCCATCGTTTCTTTTATTTCAAGTAATTTTTTATCAAAACCTTCCATTTGTTTTTGAACATTATTTTTTACTTTCATAAAGTTATCATATACTTTCATTTTGAGTTGGGAATGGTCTGTATTTTCAAATTCAGTACCTTTTACCAAATCTTTTATTTGTTGGTGGTATAATCTAACATCTACGTTATAAATCCAATTCATGAAATTTTCGCCAATATTTGGAGCATCGTCAAAAAAGAAATTTTGAATTTTTTCTTTGATATTCAATCCTGCATTTTGATTAGATTGAATAAAAAGTCCGAAAAGCAAAGAATTGATATGTCTTTCTACAATATTATTGCTATCAAATTTTAAAATAGGAGGTGCAATTTTGTGTTCTAGAGCCCACTTTGGATTATTCATAGTACGCAATCCTATGGGATTTGGAGCGCAGAAAGTTAATGCCAAAGATTTATTTTCGCTACGCCTTCCCGCTCTACCAGCTCTTTGTAGATAGTTTGCAGGCATTGGTGGAACATTGCTCATTACTACTGCAGAAATTCCGCCGATATCAACTCCCATTTCCATTGTGGTAGAACAGCTTAATATATTTATTTCACCATCCTCAAATTGTTTTTCTAAATCTTTAAGTCTTCCTTTTTTTTGTTGAGCAGAATGTTCGCCCGCTAAAAATAGTTTTTCATAACCAAATACTCTTTCATGTAAATTGTTCCATAATCCTTTTTCTCTTGCTTCGATACTATTTTCATCTAACCAATTTTCTATAACATTACGAGGCACTTTGTCATTCTTTTCATTTAATTGTTCTGGATATGGAAATACTGGAAATTGAATTTCAATATTTTGATTGATGTAATAATTTTCAAGATTTTCAAAAGTTAAATTTCCTTTTATCCATGGAGTATAACCTCTAAAATTTTTGTCAAGCAAACGTTTAGAAACAGGGCATAGAAATTCTTTACCAGCCAATTCAAAACAAGTTTTTTCAATAAAATCTATTTTATAGCCACCATTATCTTCTTTCAGAATGGTAGATTTTAAAGTATTCCAAATTTTCAGCAATAAATCATTTAATTGATCTTGTTTTTTTGCGTCAATATTTTCTTTATCATGCCATTCTTTACCTAAACCAGCACATATAAGCAATATTAATCTGCTTTGTGTTTTAGAATTAGAATTGAATAGAGTCCATTTTTCTGCGTTTACAATATCTGAATTGTGTGGATAAATGAGTTGTGGCCTATAAAAATTGGTTGAAAAAAGATACAGCGATTCATCAAAATCAAAATGAAATTGATCTCGTAAAATATAATCTGCAGAAATTTTAAGTAGATCTTTCCATTCCATTAAATTAATTCCTAATTCTTTGGCTTCATCTGGTAATGTTAAAGTATCAAAAGATGGATACACAAGGTTTACTAACCCTAAATTTTCCAAAGAACGTTCTCTTTTTAATCTTCTCGCAAACTGGTCATATAACAAACTTTTTGCATAAGAATCTTGCTGTGTGGCAAAATCTCTACCTTTTGCTGCTTTTAGAAATAGGGTTTTAAAGTCTTGTTTTGTTTTTATATGATTTATTACATCTTTCCAAGTAACTCTGAAAGTGGAAAAATCTGAAATCCCGTTATTAGCAATTTGTCTTTCAATTTCTTCTAACTGCGTTTCGTAACCTTTTTTCATAAAAGGTAAAGCTTTGTCAATTTGTTCAAGCAACTGAACTCTGGCTTCATGCAATTCCTCAATAGTTGCATCTGGTTTATTGTCTTTATATTTTTTGATTAAAAAATGATAAACCTGAAATCTAGTCCAATCATTTTCTGCGTCTATGTTTATTTGAGCAGCAATTTTTGCTGTTCCTTGTCTGCTGTCTGTAAACGAGATGTATTTTTTACCATCAAATAAAGTAAGAGCAGATTTTTCTTTTTTTTCTTGCGTTTGTTCTAAAATAATATCAGATAAAATACGGTTGGTAAAAGCAGATGAAATCCTGAAATGAATAGGATTATCATTTCCACTTCCACAAAATGGACATTTACCATCATCAATCATAATAAAATGTTCACCTTTATTCTTGTCAATTGTACCGTTTTGCTCTATAGAACAAGTGTAATATTGTTTATTTGTAAGTCTTTGATAAGGTTTATTTTTAATAAATCGCACAACTGAAGTTTGTTGGTTGTTTTCAATTTCATTCTCATCATCAGAATCTACTTGAAATGCTTCATATCCTTTAGTCGCTTTTTGTGTAATCTTGCCTTGATCATTTTCTCCTTCTAACATCATATTTCCACAGCTTCTACATGATACCAATTCAATCATCGGAAAACCGCATTCGCAGTTTTTTTCTGCAATTGTAGTCATCGTTCCAAGAGCTTTAGTTGGTTTATGATGTTCATGTTTTGCACAATTTGGGTTTGCGCACACATAAACGCCACCAATTCCTCTTGTAAAAAAATGCCCTCTTACTGGTAAAAGATTTTCATTACCTATTTTTTGATTTGCAATAAAATCAATAGCTTTTAACTGTTCATATTTATCCTTAATTCCTAAAATATCACCAATTTCCTTTTGTGTAAATCCTGTATTTTCTAATAATTTATTACGAAGCGAAATTATTTTTTTTGAAGTTAGTGTAGTTGAAAAATCAGGAATATCCTTATTGTCAATTGCATTATTAACTCTTTTACCTTGTATCACTTCAATTTGGTCAGTAGAAATTCCACACAAATTTGACATAAATTTTTTAAGAACATCTGTATTACCGTTTCCTACAGTTGCAGAAGTGATGGCAAATCTTACATTTTTAATTTCTACTCCAAAGGAAGAAATAACTCTTCTAATCAACAGTGCCATTTCTGCGGCTTTAGAACCAGTAAGTGTATGAGCCTCATCTAACAAAATCCATCGAAGTTTCCCTTGAGATTTTTGAATAATAGGAACATCGGCATTTCTTACCAACATATATTCCAACATGGTAGGATTGGTAAATAAAATTTGCGGAGGGTTTTCTCTTATTTGTTCTCTAGAAATTAATTGAGGAATTGCTTTTATCTTTTCTGGATTTTTTGCGGAATTTTCAGTAGAACCTGTTAGAAGTGCATAATTAATTCCTCCTAATGCTTTGCACCAAGCATCCATTCTTTTTTGTTGACTTGCAATAAGCGCGTTTAATGGATACAGAAAAATAGCATTTACACCTTCTTGATTATTACAATTTTCATAAATATCATGTAAAACAGGAAGCATGAAACATTCTGTTTTTCCAGAGCCAGTTCCTGTAGTTACCGCAATTGATTTTTTTTCGTTAAGTAATGCTATCCAACTTTTTAATTGATGTTTATAAGGATGCCTAGATTTAGGAAATTGAAATTCAGTATCCTTAATTTTATCCAAAGCATTAATAAAATCTTTGTTGAAAACCGAATTAGTATTTTCAAAATTTACATCGGCTTGTTCCCAAGGGAAAGTTCCCTGAAAAACTGCATCAGCAATGATGGGCTGTTCAGATAAGAGATATTTGAAATAGTCTTGCATTTCTTTATCACCAGTTGCCCAAAGTGAAAGGATTGCATCTTTTAATCGGTTTTCGGTTTTCGTATAAAATTTTTCGAAATTCATAAGTATTAGTTTTGTGTTTTTAAGGTGTGTAAAATAATGTGATTGTAGAAATCTGGCGTTAAATATTGTGAATACTGTATATTTCTTCTAATTTTCTCTCTGAAATCATCTCCGCCCCAAATTGGATAATTTGTATTAATGCCGAGTATTGATTCTGCAACAGCAATTGGTGAATTAATTAATAAAAAGATGTTTTGATGGCCATCTTTTGGGATTTTGTAATAATCATTTACTCTTGGAATACTTCTGGGCAATCCATTCAAAACCTTGGAGTTTAATTTAGACCTTACTTCAATAATATTAGGATTAAGTACAGGTGAAACATTTGGTTTTGTATCATTAAGAAAATGTGGAATTTGTTCCAAATTATTATTAGCAAAATATTTTGATAAAGTGTCAAAAACTAATGGGAAATTATCCCATCTTATTAATTCGCAAATTTCATTAAGGGCAAGTTTCCAATCTTCCTTTTTTATCCAATGGAAACAAATTCCTAAATCTTTTTCTAATTCAGGAATTATTTTCTGCATATAATCATCGATGTCCAACTGATTAATTCCTAAAAAGAAAAATGCTTTTGCTAAAACTTTTGAGCTTCTAGAAATTGCCCTTATTTGGTCAAAAGTAGAGAAAGGTAAATTGTGATTGATACAAATATTAAAATAGGCTAAAAGTTCTTTCCATAAATCTGATTGAAAGTCCGAATTTTCTAATTTTTTATGATAATTTTCAATTCTTTCATTTTTGTCTTCTCCAATAAAGTCATTATTAGTATTTACAAAACGAGGCATGAGTTGTATTTTATTGTTTTTTGAAGAAATAATAATGAATTGGCTAGTAAAATTGCATTCAGGGATTTTATAACCATTCTCAAGAATAGATAAAGGAATCAAATTGATTTGTTCTGGTTTACAATTTAAAGGAACGGCAAAAAGTTCCAATTCATCTATAGAATCGTAAAGTTTCACTTTTTTTTCTATTTGTTCTTCCACATCTAAAGTATGCGTAAACCTAGAAATATAGTAAGTTTTACTTTTATTTCCTGATAACAATTCTATTTTTACTCTATTTTTATAATCCATTGCGTCCGCCAAATAATACAACCTTAATAATTCATCTTTAAAGGAAATTAATGGGAGCAAACTAATTTCAGATTCCTTTATTATCACCACTTCACTTCTTAATTCATTTTGCATTTTGATTAATGCTTTTGCATTTGTTGGAGTTAAAATTCTAATTCCATGGAGGTTTTTAAAAGTTATCTTTTCATCTTCATTTATTATTTTCCCCTCATTATCCAGTAGTTCAATGCCTTTGAAAGGAGATTCTAAATCAAAAACTAAACTTTTTGAAGTTCCAATTTTTAAGCTAGCTTTTATACTTTTTGGTATTTTGAAAAATTCTTGATTTAATTGGAGCGAAAAATCATTTTCATTCTTTTCAATATTTAGAAGTGGAGTTTCTTCTAACCTGAAATTAAACTGATTATTTCTAATATTTACATTTGCAAAATTTATTGTTTGATTGGCAAAAATAACGTCAAGTTTACCAATATTGTAACAAAAATCATAAGAAATAATTCCGTCTTTTTCAATTTTTAAATCAACACATCCTACAGGAAAATTGTTCATTTTTGATAAGTCTTGCCATTCTTGAAATGGATCATGATATTTTGCAAAAACTTTATAATTACTAGATGAAATTTTCTCATTTTTCTCATTGTACAACAAAATTTCAGGTTTATTTCTTACTATTGGCATATTTGAATTCAATATCCAATTTGGTTTTTGACTAATTATAGTCCAATCAAAAGAAGAAACATTGGTTTTGTATATTCTTTTTTTGTGATTTTTACAATTTACAATTTCAATTTCTCCTTCAAAAATGCTGTAGTTTATATTGTTGTTATTAATTTTTAAAGTTTTGAAATCTTTTTCAGATATCCAAATTTCAGGATGTAGAAGAAGTGCTTTTTCAGATGAAACGCCATTACTTTTTACTAATTTCCAGTTATTATCAGAAATTGGGAACCATAATGTAGGTGCTTCTAAATTAGGTATCGTTTGAATAAAATCTTTTACTTCAATCTTTTCGTCATTAGTCATCACATAAGCCAATGGAAGAATCGGTTCACCATTCCAAATTTCTTCCGATTGATTGTGCCAATCTGTTTTATAATCACCATTTAGCATTTTTATAAAAGTACAAATTAGTTTATCATTCAAATAAAACTGATAAGTTTTATTTACTGTAGCAAAACCCAAAATTTGTGATAAAGAGTCAGAATTATATTTTTCATTAAATATTAATCGTAAACTAATTTTATTTTTTTCGGTGTTTAGTTTCCAAAAATTTTCAGGTTTGAAAAATCTTACCTTTTTTTCTAATGCCTTTTTCTTAATCTTTAAAGCATCAGTAATTTCTTTTATTGTTTCATTTGATTTGAATAATTCATCATAAAAATTATCATCTTTCAAAATGGATTGAACGATTTCAAAGCAATTTTCAAATATTATTTCATTCCGACTTGATGGTGGTAAAAGATTAATAATACTAGATTGGAAGATAAAATCTTCTATCTTTTCTGGTTGTTCTTCTAAAACAGCAATCAAAAAATTTTTGTAATTACTTTTATTTGCAGAAATATGATTCAAAGGAAGCCCTCCCTGCAATAAAAGTGTGCGGAAATACAACGTGTTTTGTTTAGAAATCCAATTTATGCCAAGCATTTCTGCACCTTTTTTCGCAATTTTGTAAAATCGTTGTGCATCAAGATTAAACTGTATGTTACCACCAATTGATTTGAATATAAATTCTTTACTTGGTTTGCCTCCATTATAGTTTCTTCTCCACCATTCCGCATAGAATAGTGTAGCGTCTCTTGGATCGAGATTTAATTCATTAGAAAATTTTAAAGTTTCTACTAAAGATTTGAACTCAATATCAGAAAGTGGATGTTTCCATAATTTAACATCATGTTTGTTTACTGTGTAATTGCTTTGAAAAGTTGTAAAATATCCCATGGTTATGTTTTTATTTTTTTTTCAAAAATGTAGTTTATTAATGCAGTAGAAGTGCATTAATAAAAATTAGATGTTTTGTTTATCCTGTTTTTGATTTTATCAACCAAAATCGGAGGCTCTATTACCTTCATATTTTCTCCATAAGAGAGTATTAAGGTTTCTAACTCGTAATTGATTTTAAGTTCTAAAGTCAAAATATTACCTGAAATTTTTTGAGAGCCGTGTATCGGTTTAGAAATGATATAGGGAATGATATTGTCAGAAAGTTGAATTTTAATATTTTGAACTTCTGCAGATTTATCATTCGTAACCCCAATTATATCTTCAAAATATTCATTAAAATCAGTTTCGTTAACGATGTATTTTTCAATTGAATATTCTATTTTCAAAATTCGATCTAATGCTAAATTTTGAATATTTTCAAACTGGTGATTCCAACCAAATAAAAACCAACGATTATTGTATTGCTTTAAATAATAAGGTGAAATAACAAATGTACTTTCTGACTCTGATTTAAAACTTTTATAATAAACTTCTATACATTGTTTTTGAATAATATACTGATATAAGGAATTTAAAAACTCAATTCCTTTTAAAAATTCGTTTTCCTCAAAACTGATGATTTGTTGATTGGTTTTATCCAAATCCAGTCCTGATTTCAATTTGGTTTGAATAGAGTTTACCCAATCAAAACCAGGGAGAGAATTCATTCTATTCAAAGTTTCTAATGCCTCGTTTAACGTATTTAATTCTGTAGAGGTTAATGGTTTTTTGAGAATAGAAAATTCGGGATTTTCATAACGGTAATAGACTTTTCGTCCGTCTTTATAAGATTCTATAGGAGCATCAAAACCAGCTTCACTTTTCATAAAATCTATATCGTCAAAAATCTGTCGGCGAGAAACGGACATTGATTTTGCGTAATGTTCAGAAAGTACATTAGAGCAAAATTCTATTAAATTATCTATATAAAATTTCTTGTAAAAATTGGAAAAACATTGGTCTAAAGCTTTATATCGAAGTTGTGCATTTTTATTGGTTGCCATTTGTTTTTTTGTTTCCTTTCAAAATTACAAAAAGCAAATGAAAGAAAATTACGGGAAAACGTAAATTGACTATTTTTATCCAAAAAATTAAAAAATTTGGCAAAAAATTCTTACCAAAATGTAATTAGTATAAATGATGATGTCGCAATTGTTTGCAGAGCAATTCCAAGTCCTGTAACTTTCTGCCAAACACTTCATCATCTTATTTTAGGAAATTATTTTAAATTAAAATTGTTTGATATTTTAAACAAATACATTCCATTTGAATGAAATAACAAACATTTAAAGACAAAAAGATATTTATCTTGATTTCTTACTCGCTTCGAAACCCTCTTTAAATCTCAAAAAATCTTCTGCTTTTTTAGGATTATTCTTCATCCAAAGTTGCATAATTTCAGTGTTTTCTTTTAGGATTTTTATTTCTTTTTCATCAATTATTCTTTTTCCTTCACCAGCAATTTCATTTAAAATATCTTGGCGAAGTTCACTTTTTGATTTGATGCTTTCTTTGTACCAATTAGTTGCAAAAAAGATGGAAAAAATCAAAGTGAAAATCCCCAAAATAAAAGTTCCAAATCCTCCCCAAATAAATTTCCCATTCCTTTTTATTTTCCTTTCCAGGTTGCCATAAAAATCAATGGTTTCCTGAGAGAGTACTGTTTCTGTTTTGGTAGGAATATTGGCAAGAAATTCAACTCTTTTTATTTGTTCCTGCTCATAAAAACTTAATGTTTCCTTATGAATTTCTTTCACTACTTCAAAATCTAATTGTTTTTGACCAATCGCCAAAACTAAATCTTCAATATCTGCACTCAATTTCGCTTTAGATTCTATATTTTCGATGTTAGAAGCAACCGTTTTTTCATTCGATTTTATGACATTTTCCAGCAGTTCCATTCCATTGATTTTCGTTTCATCTTTTTGTTGTTGATTTTCCATTTTTTGATTTTTTAATTGTTATCTTGATTTTCTCTTCTTTTTCCTTAATAATTCGTCGTCTGAATTGAAGACATAAGTTGGTTGTAAAAATTGCTCAATTGCTTTTCCAACTTCGCTGATTACGGAATTGCTTTTTAGCTCATTCCCATTATTTACTTGGTTTGAGTTTTCAGAAAAAATAGTTTCATCATCCAATTTTTTCTCTTTATTTTCATTGAGAATCGCCTTGATGTCTGCAATTTTCAATTTGCTGGTAATTTCAGAAAGTTTGTAACCTGCTTTATAAATCCTTTCTGTGTTGAGATTTTTATCTTTTTCCATCACAATTCGCATTCCTGAAACTCCGTCTTTTACATTCGTAGATAATTGAACCTCAAAACCTTTTGCTTTCATTTTCAAAATAAGTTCATCAAAGTTTTTTACTTTTTTTAGGGTTTCTTTTAAGTTTTTTAGCTTTTCAGCTTTTTTCTGAATTCCGATTTCTACATCGGTTAACAACCCTTTTTCTTTGCAAACTGCTCGAACTGCTTCTCCAAATCTTCGTCCAATATCGTGTGATTTTACCGTACATTTCCCTGAAATATCAACCCTGTTCACGATAAAATGAATATGTTTTTGCTTCGTACTGTTATGAATATCTAGTCGGTATTGATTTTTATCTGTTACTCCAATTTTTTCTAAAGCTTTAGTGGCAATTTCTACAAATTCTTGATCTGTCAATTTTCTTCCGATTTCGTCTGGCTGAGAAATATAGCCCGTTAAAGCCCATTTTTTCACGTTCGAATTTCTATCTGCGACGGTTTTCATTTCCTGAAATTGACCTTCAGCTGTTGAACTTAAAAGATAATTCGACGCTACCATTTCGGCGGTTCCTTTGTCGTTTCCGTTGTATTCTAAAGCTATTTTAGTGATGGTTCTTGTGGTTGCAGAATTATTCATTTTTATGAACTTTCGTGTATAAATATTGATGGATCAAATCGACCGTTATTTCAATTTTTGCTATGATTTCTTTCTTATTTTCAAAAACAGTCCATTCTCGATTTCGCAAAAGATTGGTTATTTTTTTGAAGTTATTTCCAAATTGAAGTAAAATATCATCGGTTTGAAATTCATTGATTTTTAACTCTTTTTCAAACAAGACATTGCGGATATAGGTTGATAGTTTTAGCGAATATTTTTCTTGTTTTTGAATGAGTGTTTCATATTCAGAATGGGTCATTCTTATCGAAATCACTTTATCTAATTTTTTATTTTCTTTGGTTTTCAAACCTCCTTTTCTGCCCAATTCTCGGAAGTGTCTTTTTCTTTTTTCCTGAGCAATTTTGGCTTCGTTTTCTTGGGTAGCTTGGTTGATAAATTCTTGTAAAAAGTCGTTTTTCATTGTTTGTAATTAAGTGTTTTTAAAAATATTTCTGACGATAGGAAGAAATCAAAAATCCCAATTTTACAATCAGCGACCACGCTTATTGTAAACTTTGGGTACTTTTTGCACTAAAGAACCGCCGAGTTTTTCTTCCAAGTTTGGAGAAGATATTGCCCAATCATTCAAATCCTTGAAATCTTTGTACAAAATCCTGTCATCTTCCACATTTTCAAATTCCTTCTTAAGAGTTTCTACAGCTCTATTCCCTGCTTCATCATTGTCAAAATAAAGTTCTATTTTTTTATAATTTTTGAGTAAGTTTTTAATTTTTGAAATCATCGAAACGGAATTTAAAATGATGTAATCAGACTTTTCATCGCTCAAAGATTTTTCTATATTTTTAAAGGAGAGAAAATCAAAAAAACCTTCAAAGATTTTCAAATTTTCAGAACCATTTTTAATCATTGAAACATCTTTTTTTCCTAAACAAATTTTGGAATATTTATTGCGAATTTCGTAACCTCCAGAATCGTTTTTAAAACCAATTCCGAAATAATTTTTGTCATTCATTCGATAATGAATTTCTTTTAAAAATTCTAGTTGGTTTTCTACTTTTCGGCTTTTTAAATATTCCAATAAAGCTTGATGCTGAATGTCTTTGACTTCAATTATTGTATAATTATTAGCTAGGGCTTTTTGCTTCGTATTAGAATTATTTTGATATTGAAAAGAAGAAAAATTCTGTTTTTCCGCCCATTCTAAAACTTCTTTTACGGAAGCTTTCAGGTATTTCATCATAAAATCAGTATTTTTTCCTCCAATTCCTTCGGAATGGAGATACCAAATATTATTTCTTTTATCTAGCTTAAAAGAGGCGTGGTTTTCTGTGGAAAAAGGATTGAGAAACCACGCTTCTTTTTCATTTTGTTTGGTTGGAAGGTGTCCAAGAGAAACGAGGACTTCTTCCAACGATATGCTGTTAAATTGTTTGCAGTTCATTTTTTTCTATTTGTTTTCTATGTTTTTTTAATTCCTCTTACCTAATTACCTTTTCATTGATTAACAATACTTTAAGGCAAATTTTTTCAATTACCTGTTTTTACCTACTTACCATAAATTTTTAATTAAGGTAACTTTAGGTAACTATTTTTAAAATTTAATTACCTTAATAAATCATTGATTGATAATTGTTTAAATCCTTTAAGGTAACTTGGTAACTTTGGTAAGTAGGTTTTACTCTGTTTTTCTTTTGATGAGATATCCGTACACTTGAAGTTTGGGATGTTTTATCCTTTGATATTTTAAACTGGTGAGTGCTTTTCCGATTTTTACATTATTCAATCGCAATCCTAAAGCATTGTTCATCGCCAACATAATATCGGTTGCTGTAAGAAATTCTTCCATTTTCTCTGATTTTTCAAAATGTGCAGAAATAAGTTCTTGCTCCATTGAAACCTGTGCATATTTCTCGTTTCGTTTTTCGTTTTCAGCGATGTCTGCTGCGGTTAATTCGGGATTGTAATTTTTTCTTTCAAAAGCATTGAAATAAGCTTGAGACCAGACTTTATCCATATCAACTTCTTTGGAATATTCAAAATCAAAAGAATAAACCTCAAAAATCAACCACCTTATACTTCCAGTTTCATCGGTAAGAAAATCAGTCCGATTGGTAGAACCTACAAATGAGCAAATCCGTTCTAAAAACTCGGCTTTTCTTGCATAAGGAAGTCTAATATTGGCACTGCTTTTTGAAATGAAAGATTTCAACGTATTGACATCAGATTTAGATAAAACCGCCAATTCATCAAGGTTGCAAATCAAATTTTTACAAATGGAAATAATTCCATCTTTGTCGATGGAGATATTTTCAGTGTAATAATTTTCTAATTTTGGTGGAATTAAAAACCGTAAAAAAGAGGATTTTCCCGAGTTTTGATGCGATGCCAAAACCAATGATTGTTTATTGACATATCCTTTGGTTAATGAACACAAAACAGCTCTTGTAAGCCATTTTTCAAAATGATAATAAAATGCCTCATCATCATTAGTTTTAAGGTATTGACAGAGATTTTTGATGTAATTTTCTCCATCCCAAGTTTCTAAATTTTCAAAATATTCACGAATTGGATTGTATTGCTGAATCAAATGGCTTCTAACCAGAATCTCCAATTTATTCATATTAATATCAATACCAGATTGTGCCAATTCTATCAATAAAGAATTGATGTTAAGAACAAACCAATTTCCCATATTTTCTTTCAACTGAATCTCCAACTCCAAAGCAATGGTATTGAAACGAATGTTGTATTTTTCGTCTAAATATTTCATCGCTCGATCATAAATGGTTTTAGAAGGTGTATCAGATTGATACAAGAATTTTTCTTCGTTCATACGTTTTTTAAATTATGGAAGGAAACCAATTTTTTTAATGTTTGTACTTTATTTCCAAGTAAAACAAACTTTTAAGCCTAACTGTCGTCACAGTTAGGCTTTATTTTTTGCGTAAAGAAAATTCTAATGCTTCTTGTTGAATTTCATCATTGGATTTATGGCTGTTTTTTAGCAACCATTCATCTATTTTTTTTCGTTCAAAAAATAGAATTTTTCCCGAAGGTTTTGAAAATGGAATAGAATTATTATGAACTAATTTGTAGATGTAAGATTTCTTGAAGCCGGTATAATCTGATAGCTCTTCTACATTAAGAATTGTCTTTAGTCCGAAAATATGCTTTTCAATTCGGTTGAGTTTGTGGATGATGATTTCGTTATTTTCCATCTGTTTCTTTTATTCGATTTAACGAAGCAAAAGTCAGAATGAAAAACTACAAATACAATACAGTCAAGCACTTGTGGGCTAAATAAGACTAATCAGGACTAATTTGGATTGCCAAAAGTCTAAAAAAGATTAATTTGGATTAGTTTGGACTACAAAACGATTTTCATCAAATTTTATAGAAAAACGAGAATTTTTAAATTTCAATATTTAATTCTGGTATCATTTCAGCAGCTTCTCTAGCTTTAGAATCTACAATTTTAGCGTAAATCTGTGTCGTTCTCAATTCTCTATGACCCAATCTTTTTGAAACGGTATAAATATCTGCACCATTTTCCAAAAGCAAAACAGCATTTGTGTGTCTTGCTGAATGAAAAGTAATATGCTTAGGAACTGCTGCACGATTACACCAACGGATAATTTCAGTATTGTACGTCATCCCATATTTCAAACCTCGAAAAACTCTTTCTTGTGGAGCTTGTCTGTCTCCCAATAATTCTCTGGCTTGTTTTGAAATATACAAATATTCCACGCCATCCGTTTTTTCTTGTCTAAAATTTACCTTGCTTAGTTCTCCTTCATCTCTAACTTCTGACCACATTAAAGTATTGATATCCGACCAACGAAGCCCAGATAAACACGAAAAAAGAAAAGCTTTTTTCAAAACTGGATACTTGCATTCTGCCTTTGCCAAAGATTGTAGTTCATCAAAAGTCAAATATTCCCTTTGACTTTCCGCTTGTTCAAAGGATTTTACTTTAGTAGAATAATTAATAGAAAGAAAACCATCTTCAAAAGCTTTCTTTAAACAGGCTTTAAATTTATTAAAATAGGATACTTTAGAATTTTGAGATAAAGGTAAATTGCTTTTTGTTTGTGCTTTATTATCAAAATAATCTTTTACTTTTTTCACGAAATTTTCATCTATATCATCAAAAGTTAGATTCGGTGGAACTATTTTCTTTAAATGGACAAAAGTAGATTTCCAATTACCATAATTATCATGAGAGAAATTAATTTCTCTATCATCTACCATTTCAGAGAAGAAATTGAGAAAAGTTCTTTTAGCTTTTGTGGTGCTTTTCATTTCAAACTTGCCTTGAATGTAATCTGTCTTTCTTATAGCCAAAATATTTTCTGCAAGTTTTAAATTTTCTTTATTCTCATTTTTCTCTTTAGTCGTTTTAGGATTTTGATGCAAATAAATTTTCAAATATTCTTGAGTTCTTAAATGTTGTCTTTTTCCATTAGCATCAACCGTTGAACCTTTGTAATATTCTAAATAGAGACTTATCTTGCCTGTATTAAGAATTTTTTCTTTTAAAGTTATTTTCATTTTTTTTATTTTACTGAACTCTTACTATTAGCTCGTTTAAACAAATTTGTACACCTTATGTATTTTTTGTACACCTCATTTGCTTTGAGGTGTACAATAGATGTACAAATATATAAATAAAAGATTAATAAAAGAAAATAAAATTTACATAAATGACTGTAAATCAAATAAAAGAAAGAAAAAGAAACTAAAGGAAAGCATATTTATTTCCCGATACAAAACTTAGAAAAAATATTCCCCAATACTTCATCATTGGTAAATTCTCCAGAGATTTCACCCAAATGTTCCAGAGCATTTCTAAGTTCGTAAGCCAACAATTCAGTAGAAATTTGATGAGTAATGGCTTCTTTTACTTTATAAACCGCGTCAATAGATTTTTGAAGAGATTCGTAGTGTCTTTGGTTGGTAATCACCACGTTACTTTCAGATTTTAGGTGTTCTACATAGGTAGAAAGTTCATCTTTTAAATCCTGAAGATGAATATTTTCCTTAGCCGAAATTTGTAACAACTCATTTGCAGGAATTTCAGATTCAAAGGTTTTGGCGATGTTTTGCGCTTTTTCTTCAGCTTGTTCTACTTCATCAATTTTGGTAAGACAAATAATGATTTTCAAATCTTCTCTTGCCAATTCTTGAAGCATCGCAAGGTCGTCTTTTAAATCGGTAGTCGCTACATCAATAAGGTACACCAAAACATCAGCTTGAGCCACTTTTTCTTTGGCTTTTACCACGCCTATCGCTTCTATAGCATCTTCTGTTTCACGCAAACCTGCGGTATCAATAAGTCGAAAAGCATTTCCTTTAATATGCAACACTTCTTCTATCGTATCACGAGTCGTTCCTGCAATGTCAGAAACGATGGCTCTTTCTTCTTTTAAAAGAGCATTCAGTAAAGTAGATTTTCCAGCATTTGGTTTTCCGATAATGGCTACTGCAACTCCACTTTTAATCGCATTTCCGTATTGGAAACTGTCAATCAAAGATTTCAGTTTAGTTTCTATTTTTTGAAGCAACTGTACTAATGCACTTCTGTCTGCAAATTCTACATCTTCCTCGGCAAAATCTAATTCTAATTCAATAAGTGAAACAAAATTGAGCAAATCATTTCTCAACACAGAAATCTCCTGAGAAATACCACCTTTAAGCTGTTGAAGTGCCACTTTTCTGGAAGCTTCATTCTCTGAAGCAATAAGGTCGGCAATAGATTCGGCTTGACTCAAGTCTATTCTACCGTTCATAAATGCACGCATGGTAAACTCACCTGCTTTTGCCATTCTGGCTCCATTTTTAATCAAGACTTCTAAAATTCTTTTGCCAATATGCGGCGAACCATGGAAAGAAATTTCCACAGAATTTTCGGTGGTGAAAGATTTGGGAGCCAGAAAGATAGAAACCATTACTTCATCGATGACTTCATCTCCATCTTTGATGAAACCATAATGTACCGTATGAGATTTCTGTTGGGTAAGTGCTTTTCCGTCAAAGCATTTTTCACAGATTACTATGGCTTGTTCTCCAGAAACTCTAATAATTCCTATCGCTCCAATTCCATTGGCAGTCGCGAGTGCACAAATAGTGTCTTGATTCATGCTGCAAAGGTAGTAAAACTTAAAATGCTTTCAAAAAAAGCCTAAAAAGCTTCTTTATATCTATTAAAAAGACATTTTAAATCTTAATATAAATTTTCTTTCGGTCTAGAATATAACCTACACTCCAACACAAAAGCATGTACACAAAAGAGAATAAAAACGCTCCAAAATAAGCACCAAAAGGGGTAAATAAGTTCTCATAAATCCAAGTATATGAAGCTTGTCCTGCAATCGGAATTCTCCACATGAGCGGAACGATGAGCTCGGAAAGCAAATAAATCGCCAAGGTATTTTTGCCAAAGACTTCAAAGAAATAAATGCCTTTTTTCTGTTGAAGAAAATCGGTGTAATAAACAATCAAAGCCAAAATGGAAATCGACAAACCGATGGTGAGCAATACGTAAGAACTCGTCCATAGTTTTTTGTTAATAGCGAAGCCATAATTCCAAAGAAAACCACCTGCAATCAATAAAAACCCTACCAAAAGCAATTGGGCAATACCTTCATAGCTTCTGCCTTTTTCTTGAATGAATTTCCCCGCAAAATAACCTGCAAATACATTTACCAAACCTGGGAAAGTGCTCAAAAATCCTTCTGGATCAAAGGCAAAACCTTCGCCATGATAGAGATGACTTTCGCCAAACAATTGCAAATCCAAGTCCAGAACAGGATTGTGCTGCATGTCATAAGGTCCATATCCAATAAAAACGAGCCAATATCCCAACAAAATAATGGCGCTGAGATACAAAGAAAACTTAGGTTTGAAATAATATAAAATTAAAGAAGCTAGGCCATAACAAAGCGCAATTCTCTGCAATACCCCTAGAAATCGAGTCTCTACAAAAGGAAAACTTTTGAGATTAAAATCTGCATCTACATTGTAAAACGGGAACCAATACATGAGATACCCCAGTAAAAAGATAATGAATGTTCTTTTGAAAATCTTCGTCAAGACTTGCTGTTGAGACATTTTTTTCCACTTATCCATTACAAAACTCATAGAGTTTCCTACGGCAAAAAGAAAGGCAGGGAAAACCAAATCTGTAGGTGTAAAACCATTCCACTGCGCATGAAGCAATGGCGCAAAAGTAGTTCCCCAGTTCCCTGAAGTATTTACAATAATCATAAAACACACCGTCATCCCACGGAAGACATCTAAGGCTAAAGAACGATTACTCAACTGCATAATTTTATTTTTTATATAGGTTTTAGGTATTTTTGGTGATTAGTAATTGGTAATTGGTAATTGGTAATTGGTATTTAGTATTTAGAATTTCATATTTCATACTTCATACTTCATATTTCATATTTGGTTTGAGGTAATTGGTATTTGGAATTTCATATCTCATACTTCATACTTCATATTTGGTTTGAGGTAATTGGTAATTGGTATTTGGAATTTCATATCTCATACTTCATATTTAGTTTGAGGTAATTGGTATTAGATATTTTATATTCAAATGTATAATGTGTTATTTTTTCCATTATTACAACTTCACAACTTCACGACTTTACGACTTAACAACTTCACGACTTTACGACTTAACAACTTTACAACCTCACCATTATCTAATTATCTAATTCTAAACGATACTTCTCCCACAATCTCTTAGAAATCTCCAGCGTATTTCCTTTTGGTGTTGATGGATAAGGATTTTGTGCTTCCGACCAATCCCATGAAAACTGATTCACTCGTTCTAAAATCAATTTCTCATCTGCATTTCTGCCCTGTTCTACAGCTAGAATCGCCTCGTCTATAAAGATTTTCCAGCGACCGCCATAATAATCTTTCATGAGTCCAGCAACAGAACGATTGGCATAATCATTAAGATCTCTGCCTTTTTCTCCCCAAACGCTGATGATTTTTCGGGCATCTCTTTCATAGTAGGCTTTTTCTTGTTCTATATCGGTCATGGCTCTTGCATCGGCAATCCATTTTCCAACCAAATAATTCGGATTAGAAGCGAGTAGTTCATCAATGTCATGAATAATTTGAAGCATTTCGGCTCCTGTTTTTTTCATTTTAGCAACGTCTTTTTGACGATAAGCTTGTGTAAATTGGTCTCTGACTTGATAAAAGTAATTCCCCAATACCTGTTTCCCAACTGCAGTCAAATCGTCTCTGTATTCATCAGTATTGGCTTCTGCGGCAATCAAATGCTTCCAAGCGGTAGCAAGGTCACGGTTATCGTAGGCAATATCTGGATTCACAGTCCAGTTGTAAGCTTTTTCAAAGACAGGTTTAGAGTGAGTCAAATCGCCTTTTCCTACATCAGAATTTTGGACATATATTTTCTCCGAAAGGATTTCCCAAGCTTTTTCAGCATCGGCATTTTCTTTTCCAACTCTGCTTTTGGCATAGGTTTTCACAAAATCTTTCATACTATGACCCTTCTGCCAAACTTTATCCAAGATAAATTCATACATCACGGGATTATCTCCGAAACCTTCCAGCGTAGCCCCTATTCCCCAGAGGTTTTTGCCTCCATTTTGCAATACATGTTCTATTTTATCATCTGCATCTTTTAGATTTCCATGCAGAGTAGTATTTCCTCCGAAGTTCCCTAAGTAAGACCAAATGTAAGGCTGACCGAAAAAAGAATCTGTACGTTTCCAAACTTCCGTATGGTCACAGAAATAATCCAGCATCATCAGTTGATCTTGCGGAACTGCTTGCAAATAAGCTTTAATGCGCTCATTCGTCCATTTATTTTGCATGTAATAGAAAATCCAACCCATTTGCAACCATTTCGCTTTCGGGTCTACATGAGTGAGAGATTCATAAATATGTTGAGAAACTTTAGCCAAATATTCTGGCTCCCAACTAGGCGGTGTAACTTCATTAAAAGGGTCTATGCCGTAAATATGGTCAGTGCCAAATTCCTTGGTTTGTTCTTTCAGGAAGACTTCTTGAATCTGTAGAAATAAAGGATCAAAAGAATCTAAAAAATAACTTTGATATTCTTCACTGAAATTGCCCCACTCTCCGAGAGAAGTAATTTTGGCGTTGGGATATTTTTTCAGCAATGCTTTTGGAACGTGCCCTGCAAAAGCAGGCAGCACAGGTTTCATATTGAAAGCTCTCGCTCTTGCTAAAATTTTCTTTTGTAATTCGGCTTGACCATCAATCCAAGACATCGGTAGAGGGCCTTCCCAATGGTCGATATTCGCCATTCTGTGCCAAGGCAAATAAGCAGGGCCTGTAAAGAAACTTCTGATTTCTTCATCGCTTAAACCAAACTGTTTCCACACGTTGAGCCAAATTTTTTCTTGACCAGTAATCGCCAAAGGAAGATTCACACCATTAAGCGCCATCCAATCGATAAAACGCTCCCAATCATGCCATTTCCACCAAGGCATGGTATACCCGAAAGTACAGTAATTCAAGAAAAAACGATGCGGAACTCTTGCTTCATTGCTTATTTTCCCTTTGAAAACAGGCATTTTCGCTGGGACTTTCACCGCATTATCTGCATACCATGACACCGAAACATGACCATACGTTCTGAGGTATTCATTAAAACCTACCGCCATTGCATTGGCATTATTGGCAGAAATATGCAGTTTCCCTTTCTTGAATTCCAGCTCGTAATAATCCGGGGAAGTCTTACTTTTTTCTTGATGAAAAACTATTTTTTTGGCATAAGCAGGAGCAATTCTCTGCACCAAACCTTTAGCCGCATCAACATCAGAAGATTGAGCCAGTACAAACAGAGAGAAAAACGTAAAGAATAGTGCGTTCAGTTTTGCCATAGTCTACAATTAGGAGGATAAAGATAAAAAATTATTGTCTCAAAAAGATAATTTATAAAAGAAGATTTTTATCATCCCGATTTCAACCACTTACTACACTTTTCTGATGCTGCATGAAATGCTTTAAATGCTTAATATTGAAAAAGCAAATGACTATGGAGCGTGTTCTAGATATTGTCTTTTAATGTTTTGTTGTTTCAGAATTTCTGGTAAGAACGGTTGAATCTCATGGTTGATTTGATCCTCGGTATAATCATTGGCATGAGGAGATTTGATGAGTTGTAACCAAGGTTTTTTATTGAATACCGGTGGTCCAAAAATTATCACAGGTGTACCTTTAGCCAAGGCTATAGTCCCTTTTTTGTTCAGAATCCATTCATCTGCCCAATTGTACATAAAGTAGGCATCTTCCTCCAACAAACGAACACAAGAGTGTGAAGCATGATGCCCCGGCAAATCATACTGATGCCAACCAATCCCTAAATAATTATACAAATTGAAGTTCCATCTCAATTTCCAATCAGAATTCACGGTACTGATGGCGATTTCTTTCTTCCAATTGGTAAAGGTGAGCCCCATTTTGGTAGGTGTTGCTTGTTTGCCCATACTAGTAGGTCCCCATTTGATGAGATTCCCGTTTTCATACAAGGCATACGCATGAATGGAATAACTGAACATCGCCAACTTCTGAATGTTTCTAGCCGCAGAAACGTTTTTAGGAAACGGACTGTACACTGTAAAATCTTTCTCCATCACGTCTGGAACCACTAAGGTATCGGCTCTCCATTTGTTTTTATAATCCAAACGATTGATGGCTAAAATAGCATGCAACTCTTCCTGAGAATACTTTTTCTCTAAAGTGTTAAAGTCTTTATTTTTATTTTTAACCACAAAAGCATGATACTTTATTTCTTTTTTCACCACCGTATCTTTTTGGACGGTATCTGTTTTCTGTTGGTGCTGAATCGTATCATAATGCACCTCCTCTGCTCCAGCGCTTTTATTGCACTGAACCAACAAGAACACACCGATAAGATAGATAAAACTTCTAAAACAGTTCATACCATTAAGATTAAAAATCAGTATAATTTTTATTTTATTGATACCCTAAATTTACGAAAGAAATAGCAGATTTTCAAGTATTTGTAGGAAAGATTTTTCATTGTGGTGGCTTCGACTCCGCTCAGCCACCGTGTTATATTATTACGCTGGTGATTTCGCCTCCGCTCAATCACCGGTATTATGTTTCCACCCTCGGTCACTGAACCGATGCCTGAGCCTGTCGAAGGCAGAACTGCTATTTCAAGTCGGTGCCTGAGCCTGTCGAAGGCATATTTTTCAATCCTTATCTGTATAATTTTTTGATAATAAAGGCAAATCGTTTGCTCTGTTCTCCATCAAAGCCTCTTTCTTTCTCCTGCTCCATCCCTGCACCTGCTTTTCTCGATAAAAAGCATCATCTATTCTGTCAAATTCTTCGTAATATATCAATCGTACAGGCAACCTTTTTCGGGTATGGTTAGCTCCTTCACCCGACTGATGTTGTTGCAGTCTTAGTTCTAAATCTGTAGTACTCCCAGTATAATAAGAACCATCTGCACATTCTAAAATATACATATATCCTTTCATGGTTTTTAGTTTTTTTTTATTGCGTGGCTTCGACAGGCTCAGCCACCGTTTGGGTCACTGAGCTTGTCGAAGTGATATTATTACTCTGGTGATTTCGACAGGCTCAATCACCGTGTTATATTTACTACTACTCTCGGTGCCTGAGCCTGTCGAAGGCACGTTCTCACTCATCATCCCTGTAATTTCGACAGGCTCAATCACCGCTTTATATTTACTACTACTCTCGGTGCCTGAGCTTGTCGAAGGCACGTTCTTATTCCTCTTCCCTGTGATTTCGACAGGCTCAATCACCGTGTTATATTTATTACTACTCTCGGTGCCTGAGCACAGACTGAAGGTCTGCGAACGAAGTTCACGAAGGCAGAACTGATATTTTGTTCATCTGGTGATTTCGACTCCACTCAATCACCGTGTTATATTTACTAATACTCTCGGTGCCTTAGCCTGTCGAAGGCACGTTCTTATTCTCATCCCTGTGATTTCGGCTCCGCTCAATCACCGCTTTCGTTCTGGTGCCTGAGCACAGACTTTCATTCTGTATTAAAAATTTCCATAGTTTTAGTTATTATGAATTTTCTACCAAGTATATTTCTTCTGGGGTAAGATTATAGAGTTTATAGACAAGGTTATTTATTTTATAATCTAGACTTTCTGTGAGATTTTTATAGAGGTTTTTCTCATGGTCTGATTGTGCGTTTTGCTCTTCTTTTTTGGCTTTTAGCATTTGCTCTACCAATTTCACCAAATCATCATGCAATTGTTGATTTTCGGAAGTGATTTTGGGAATGGGCAGCTGCTCCACATGTGTTTTTTTGACCTCAGCTAATACTTCTCCTTTTTCTGGATTGATTTGTTGATAATAAAAATTTGTAAGTTTTGAATTTAGAACTCCCAAAATAAAAAGATGGTCAACCATATCTGATATTAAAATATGTAAATTTTTTCTACATATAATATTTTCTGTTATAATTGTTGCTATAATTTTATCTGATGTTTGCCTGATTATTATTTTCTCTTTGCATTCAAAAATTTTAGAATCACGTGGTGCACCAAGATTTTTACCATAAAGTACATAATAATTATTATTCCATAAATTGCTATATCTATTCATTAAACTACCTCGCATCAGAGGTAGCCAATTTTCACTTCTATCAAAAGTATCAGTTTCTGTTACATAAGGATTTGATTTAATTAACTCTTCTGTTTGCTTTGGAATACCTTTCCCTTTTTCATAAACAGTAATTCCTGAAAAAGTTTTGGATATATCTTTCACTAAAAGAGAGTTTTCTTTAATTTTCAAAAACAACTTGTTTTCTTCTGGCTTTGCCAAAATATTAATTATTTCACCATCTTTGGAAAATTCATTCTGATTTAAGTTTTGATAAAAAATAGGACTTCCATTTTCAACTGAGTCAATTTGAACAAAATTATTTTTAAATAGTTTATTTTTTTCAAAAATAATAACGTGTGTATCTACTACTGCATCAAAAATATGTTTTTTACTATGTAAAATTTTTCTCCATAAAAATTCATTTATTAAATATTTTCTGATGTTCGTAAAAGTGATAGATTGAAGCCAAGTATTTGGAATAATTACACCTAGTAAACCATTTTTAATCAAGACATTATAATATTTTTCTAAAAAAAGAAGATATAAATCTAATTGATAATTCTGATGTTTATAAGTTTTATTGAAGAAATCTAATTGAAACTTATCCGTAATTTTTACATACGGCGGATTTCCTACAATTGCATCAAATCCTCCTTTTCTAAAAACATTTGGGAAGGCGGTTTCAAAATCAAAAGGATTAAGTTTTCGCATTTCTTCTCTGCCAAAATCCAGTACATCTGCCATTATTTCTGTGCCTATAAGAGAGTTGCCACATTTTATATTGTTAGACAAATCGGGTAATATTTTATCTGCCACAAATAATTGGTTCAGCTCTGCTACAGTTCCCATGGTTTCGTCTTCTAACAATTTAAGGAAAAGAGAAACTTGTGTAACTTCGGTAGCTTGTAAATCTATATCTACTCCATACACATTGTTAATGAGAATTTGCTTTTTTTGGTTGATGCTCATTGTCCAAACTCCTTTTTCAGCATCATATTTACAACCCTCTTTTTCGGCTTCGTCTGTATGTTCGTTGTAATAGTTTTTGTGATAATCTAGCAAATAATCAAAAACTCCAATTAAGAAACTTCCACTTCCGCAGGCTATATCTGCAAAGGTAAGTTTAGCAATTTCTTTTGGCTTTTTGTCAGCAATAAGTTTACCTACGGTGTTTTCTACAATATAATCTACGATGTATTTTGGCGTGTAAAAAACTCCGCCTGCTTTTCTTACTTCTGGCTTCAGTTCTATAGAAGCTTTGCCATTTTCAATAACGATAATTTTCCCTAAAAACCTTTCGTATATATTCCCTAAAATATGAATAGGAATATAATTGAAATCATAAGGTGTATTGGTATGGTCTAGGTCTGCTGCTATACTTCTAAAAAGTTCTTCATCTGCTCCTAAAAATGCTTTTTTATCTATAAAATGCTCCTTAAAAACTACTCCGTTATACTTAGCATCTAGTCTTTTGGATATTTCAATAAACTTTTGCCAAGGATAATTTGCAGTAGAGATGCTGTGCATTAAATCCTCTGGTTCTATTTGTTTATCCTCTAAAAATCTGATAAACACCAATCGGTCTATGGTTCTCTGCGTAGCTTCTGTTAAATCATAGTGGTCTAAAGTTGGATTATTGGCGTGGAAAGCTTGTGCCATTTGTAAACGAATGTCATCTATATAATTCAGAAAACTTTCGTCTATGCTCTGATATTTACCCTCAAATAATTTGAGTTGTTTTTCTTTAGCTTTAGGTTTTGGCAAACTCTCTATAAAAGTAGTAAGATTACCTGCTACTATTGCTTCACGAGAAAACAGCCAATATATTTCTGAGAAAACTTCTTCATTAGCATAATCTTCATATCGGTAATACTTAATCTCATTTTTGAGAATTGTATCAAAATCTGGCTTAAATCTACAGTCTATAATCACCAATTCCTGAAAATCGGTAAGAATAGAAATTCCTGTTTGAGAGTTCCAACCGTATTTTGCTGTCTGAAAATAATCGTCTTTATTTTGTCTTAGCAAACGTGATGGCTTTTTGGCTTCTACAAAGAAAAGAGTACGTTTAAAATCTGGGGCTAATGAAAAAGCATAATCTGCACGTTTTTGAGATTGATGTCCTTCTTGTCTTTGTGCTTTTTCTACTTTTACTTCTTGCTGAAAAGGGTTCTTCTGAAAATGATGGTCTACATCCCAGCCTAAAATGGTGAAAAACTTATCTATGAAATCTTTCCTTACTTCTGCTTCCGAATAGGTAGCTGAAAGAAAATGGCTTTCGCTTGCTTTGAAATCTTCTACTAATTGTTTTACTTGGTTATAAGCTTTATCAAACATATGATTACATAATAAACATCAAATATAATAAAAACCCATCTTAACACCAATAAGGAAAGCCGTAAAACAAAAGAAAATTCAACATTAAAAATCCACTCATGCGAGTGGATTCTCTTACCCTAAGGTTACTGCGCCCAGATAGACGCTGTTGCAGGCTTGTGTTTCGGCTTCGTTAGCGATAAAAGCGTAGACTTGCGCTTCCATACCTTGATAGGAACTGTGGAGCGTAATGCTGGCTTCTGCATCACTGCGGAACGCTACCCCTTCAAAAATCTCAAATGCTGAGACCGCCTCAAAATAACATACCACACTTACTTTGTCGGTGGCTAAAGCGTTGCCTTGTAATCCATTATCTTCCCAAGTGAGATTTATCACGCCACCTGTTGCAGCTTGTGCTTCCACATTTTGAAAACCTGTAAGGTCTCCTCTAGTAATGAGCACTTTATTATAGATTACTGCGGGTAAACCATCTACTATTTCTATTGCATTGTTAATGAAATAAGAAGCAGCTAAGTTTACCTTAGATTTTGCTCCCGCATCTGTTCCAAAAAACCGATTTTGGATATTGCGCAAAGGGTGCAAAAACGTGATAGTAGTTTTAAACTTTAGTTGTTGCAAAATTTGCTTATCCGTCTTCGGTCTCGAAGAAGATTTTGGGGTACTGCGGATAATGTCTTTACCGCGCCAATTGGCTCCAACTACGGGGCCTACTTTTCCGGAAAATCCGCCAAGGATTCCTTTTTTAATTTCTGCCATGGCAATTTTATTTATTTGTTATACAGGTCAAAAGTAGAAACAATTTTTTAAAGTATTGATATACTTATAGTTACACGTCTTTATTTGACTATTTTTGACCTTTTTTGTCTATAAAAGTCTGCCAATGACTAAGAATATCCCAATTCGTCTCTGTTTGTCTTTTTTTGTCCAGAAATGTCCAGTTTTGACCACCTTGGTTTTACACTTCTTCGAGTGTTCTTCGAGAATCCTCCCATACTCCTTCGGAAAAAAGGTGCTTTTTCCGAAGAAGACCAAAAGAAGAGTAAAAGAAAACTGGTGGCTGAACATTTCTACGGAAGCTGAGCTTTAAAATATTTCTGGTGGCTGAGCGTAGTCGAAGCCACCGTTTTAAAAAGATAAATATCATTTCTGCCTTCGTGAACTTCGTTCGCAGACCTTCAGTCTGTGCTCAGGCATCGGTTCAGTTAGCAGTTAAGGCATAAATTATATTTCTAAGTCGTTGATTGAGCCTGTCGAAAGCATCGAAGGTGAAAAATTTTCATGTTGCTTTTAAAAATAATTTAGATTCCTACGGAATGACATAGGGAGTGGAAAAAATCATTTTCTTATGCCATGAATTTTGTCTTCTGCCTTCGACAAGTCTGGCATCGGTTCAGAAATTTTTGGCTCACTGAGACAGTCTAAGTGAAATATTGTGGCTTCGACAGGCTCAGCCAACATTGACAGGCTCAGCCAACATCGACAGTTTTAGGCATCAGTTCAAGAATCAGTTGAGTGACCGAGAGTAAAAAAATTAACTGGGAAAGATAATAATGAGTGAATCACCAGTTCCTGCAAATAAGTAATAGAAATATTAAAGCAAAAATGCTTTTTTGCAGATATAGAAAAACTGATGATGTAAATGAGCGACTAATCTTGGCAGCTTTGGTCTGCAAGATTTTTAAAATACTGTACAGGATAAAAGTATTTCTTCCCTATTCTAACAAAGGGAATACTTTTATTGCTTCTCATGCGTTGCAAAGTTTTGTCGCTAAAATTAAAAAGCCTTTTCATGTCCGCATTATCATAAAATAGCGGCTCGCTTAAGCTTTTGGTGTGTCTTTTTTGGTCGGACATAACAATATAAAAACGATTTAATGTTAATTTGATAAGGCATAATTATTAGGTTTTTAATTAATTAATAGTACAATAATAGGTAATATGAAAAAAACTTGCAAACAACATTGATAAAAGTTATTAACAAGTAAGGGTGCAAAAAATTATAATAAAGTTTTATATCTATTGCATTAAAATCCGTGTGCTTTAAAGAACATCTCTGATGTTCCTTTGGGAACTCAAAAACGCTATCATTTCAACAACTCTCCGTGAACCTTGTGATATTAAAACTTTTAACCTAGGAACATAGACGTTGAAAAATTACCTATTTTAATTGATGTCCTAGGAAACCGCAAGCGTAAAAAAAATGAATAACCTTTTCGTTAAAAAAGTCTGCTGTTTAAGCTCGGCATTCTGCCGAGTGAGTTTCAGAGTTTTTAGAAAAGGTTATTCTTTTTTAGCTGAGGATTTCCAGACTTGAACTTTTGGTTCTTTTGTTTCAAGACAAAAGAACATTAAATCTGAAAAGCAGAGTTTATTTGTTGATGCTGTGGCTTCGACAAGCTCAGCCACCAATTTTTCTGTTACACGTTGCCTGAGCCTCCCGAAGGCACCACATTCCTAGACCTTCCCCAAAACATAGAACCCACCACCATTAAGAACAGAAGCCCTAAATAATAAGAATGCGAGAGCATATCCACATAATTGATTTTATTTTTACTGTAACCGATAATCAATAAAACCTGAGCACCATAAGGAAGCAACCCTTGAACGATACACGCAAAAATATCAATCACAGAAGCCATCTTTCGGGCAGGAACTTCAAAACGTTCAGAAATAGGTCTCAACACTTTCCCAGAGATTAAAATCGACACGGTGTTATTGGCAATACAGAGATTTACCAAACCTGTAATCAATCCTGCTCCCAATTGTGCAGATTTGGCTGAGCTAATCTTAGCTTCTATTTTGTTCAATAAATATTGAATTCCCCCTGCTTTTTCTACTAAGGCAGCTAAACCTCCTGTAAGCAAAGACAATAAGAAAATTTCGGTCATAGACGTGAAGCCTTCATAACTGGCTTTGGCAAAACTCAACCATGTAAGGTTTCCTTGCCATAAACCAATGGCTCCCGCTAAAAATATCCCGATGACCAACACAAGAAATACATCTAACCCTAAAAAAGCCAATACCAAAACCACCAAATAGGGGAAAATAAGTTCCCAAGAAATGGGAGTTGGCGTGTAGGCAATGGGCGCAACAGGATTGCTAAATCCTATAATCAATAAAATCACCACCGTTAATACTACAGCAGGGGCAGCCAAATAAAAATTGGTTCTGAACTTATCTTTCATGCTGCTGCCCAACGTTTGAGCTGCTGCAATGGTAGTATCAGAAATCACCGAAAGATTGTCGCCAAACATGGCACCACCCAAAAGACTTGCCCCAATGAGGTTAAGGTCTGCTCCACTTTTTTGAGCCAACTGTATCGCGATAGGCCCTAATGCGACAATAGCACCAACCGAGGTTCCAGAAGACAAGGAAAGAAATGATGCCAAAAGAAAAATCCCTAGAGCATAATAATCTGCAGAGATATAGGTTAGCCCGATATTCACTACCGCATCTACACTGCCTGAAACTTGTGCTACGGTAGAAAAAGCGCCTGCCAATAGATAAATAATACACATGGTCAATACACTGGACTCTCCACAACCGTGTAAAAAAGTTTTGATTTTTTCTTGATGAGGCAACCTAGACATGGCAAAGGCGGCAATAATACCGATACTCACGGCAATAGGCGATGGCAAGGCATAAAAATCTTGCAATACAATTCCGGCACCTAAAAATGTACCTACGAAAATTAAAAAAGGAAGTAAACTGAGAAAATTTGCTTTTGTAGAGTTCATAAAATTTAAAAATTTAACACAGGAACTTTACAAAAGATAGACAACATTTTTTCCAAAAAAGTTTGGCTTATCGCTTTAGCACCTTGCTTGTTGTTGCAGGTTGCTACCTCCCGTAGAGGTTCCTGATAATAGGCGGCAAAAGTAGTCATTATCTTCCAACGAACCAAATACAATCTATCAATCGCCCTCATAGACTATCACCACAGCCTTTTAACTCCCTGATTTCTGAAAATTAAAGAATAAAAATTTCCTTTCCATTTCCTTTTTTATATTATTAAACTAACAATTATATTTTTACATTTAATTTATTTTAATTTAAGTAACCTTTATATTTATTTTTTTGCTAAATTTGTTATATAAACTTATATAAATTTTTTATGATAAAAAATCTTATCACTTTAGTAGCTCTTGTATTAAGTTCATACATTTATTGTCAAACGGATTTAGATTTTAGAGGGGACCGTCTAATGGAAAACATGTGGTTCAAAACAATTGGGAAAGATAATCTCTCAGAATTAGAAGGTAGCCCATATTTTACTAAAGATTTTGTAGCGAGCAAAATATCAGAATATCCTGATCAAGTAATGACAAGATATGACATGTATAATGATAACATTGAATTTCTTAAAAATGGAAAACCATTCATTTTGCCAAAAACAGCAAATTATGACACTATTCTATTAACTTTAACTGGCAAAAAGTTAAAACTTATTGATACGGGATATTATTTTATAGTGTATGAAGGAAAAAAATATAATGTATTTAAAAAAATTAAAAGTAAATTTCAGCCCTTTGAAAAGGCCAAAAATGGTTATACAGAAGATAAACAAGCTATGTTTTATAACTTACCAGAGACTTTTTTTATCATACTCAATGATAAACTAACGGCATTACCAAAAAATAAGAATTCTTTTGCAAGTCTTTTTCCAGAAAAAGAAAAAAATATACTGAAAGTAATCAAAAAAAATAAAATAAATCTCGATAATGAAGAGGGATTAAGAATGATCTTTCAATATATAGAGAATTAAATTAAACAATAATATCAAAGAGCATGTTTTAAAAAGAAAGTTTTTTTGAGAAAATCCCTTCCCTACCCTTTTTTACTAATCTGAAGAAATGTAAAGATTTTTTAGTGTCAAGAATCTTTAATATGAAGTAAAACTTGTTGTGCATTTAGCACAAATTAATTTTTAATTTATTCAAACTTCTTTTAAATATGAAAAATTTAGGTATTGAATCATCGTAAAAGAATTTATTTTAGACACTATTCTTGTTGCTAAACCTTGAAATGTTTTTGCAAAGTTTTTGTTGTTGTTTGTGAACTGTCCACATAAATGCGAAATCTTGGTTTCAACCCTCTTTCTGTTTTTTGATTTCATTATTGAAAGTTTTACAAAATTATGTTGGTTTTTACACATCGGGCCTGAAAAATTTATCATAGAATAGTTGAACGAATCCATTTTAACTTCTTTGTTGAAATATCCTCTATCTCCTATTAAAAAGCAATTCTAAAAATTTTCTTTAATATCATTTAATAAACAAGACATTTACCGTCTAAAAATCGAAAGAATGAAAAATTCCTTTCTTCTAGAAAATCAGATGAAATTTATCTCCAAAATATATTGACTTCTGTGCGGCATAATATCCAAATGAAGGTTTAATTTCATATGTTTTGCATATTGCTGAACGATTGGCTCTACTGATTTTGGATATTTTAATTAGTATTTGATCCAGAATAAATACAACATTAAAAATCTGAAACTTGTTACTTAAAGTCTCTCTGTTTTTTTTCAATGTAAGGAAAAAATTTTCTTTTTCTTTTAATCTAGACACTTCTTTCAATTTCCCCATCCGAATCATTTACTGAAATACATCTAAACAACTGTAAGTCAGAGTTAATTGATGTATATTTTGTAATAATATTAAGTGCAACAATTTCCAAATCAGACATTTTTGGAAGCCTAATTTAATTATTCGCAGTATACACAATCTTTTCCTTTCTTAATTTTAAAACGCACAACGGGTTTACATTATAAAATAATCGTTCTCATTTAAATATTATGTATATATATAAACAGCCTGAAAGAATTTATTTTTCTAGGATAATAAAAATACAGTTTATAAAAAATGTAGGTGAGAGGTATTTGATGTCGGGGAACAATACCCTATACATTCCCTTAAAATCTTATAACAATTCATCAGGATTATATAAGTCCAACTGCTTGATCGTATTTTACTTTTGTATCAATACCCACACAAAATATAATCATTATGAAAGTAGACATCGGCATCAGTGCTGCAAACCTCAAGAAAGTATGTGATAACCTAAACACTATCTTAGCAGATGGCAATGTGTTATACTTAAAACTCAGAAAGTTTCATTGGAATCTGAAAGGACCAGACTTCATGCAATTTCACCGCCTCTTCGAAGAACAGTATGAGGCAATAGAAAAAGCCATTGATGAAGTAGCCGAACGCATCTCTACGCTTGGCGGAATGGCAGTAGGTACTACTATAGAGTTTGCAGAACTCTCAAAGCTAAAAGAAAGTCCCGGAAAATGCCCATCTCCTCTGGAAATGGCAAAAGAACTTTTGCAAGACCATGAGAGTATTGTAAAATCTCTCAGAACTTCCATAGACGACTGTGAAGAAAAATATGAAGACAAAGGAACCGCAGATTTTTTAACCGGATTAATGCAAGACCATGAAAAAATGGCTTGGCAACTTAGACAATATTTCGTTTAACCTAAAATTTTACCCTATGAAAAAATATATCTTATCCACCGTAACTTTATTTTTATTGACCTTATTGACGAGTTGTGAAGCGGTAGAAACCGTTTTCAAAGCAGGAATGTATTGGGGATTTTTCTTAATTGCCTTAGTATTAGTCGTGATATTTTGGCTATTCTCAAGAGGAAAGAAATAAGTTCATTGTAAACACTTTAAAACACAAATGATATGAGACTAAGAACCTTTGAATCTTTTTGGCTGCTCAAAAACGGCTTACTCTACACCTATCCTACTTTACAAAAAAATATAAAAACAGAAATTTTGGTAATTGGTGGTGGCATTACTGGCGCTCTAATTTCTGATGCCTTAATGGATGCAGGTTATGAAGTGACTCTCATCGACAGACGAGACATCGGACAAGGAAGCACGAGTGCTACTACCAGCATGTTGCAATACGAAATAGATAAACCATTAAAAGATTTGGCAAAGAAAATTGGCGAAGAAGCTGCAGCACTTTGTTATCAAGAAGGCATCACTGCGATTCAAGATTTAAAAAAATTGGTGAAAACCAAAAAATTAAATTGTGGTTTCCAAATGAAGAATTCCCTCTATATTGCGCACAATAAAACCGCTGCAAAAGAACTTTATCAGGAATTTGAAATCAGAAAAAAACATCAACTGGGCGTAAAATGGTTAGAGCCAGATGCTATCAAAAAAACTTATGGCATTGTTTCTCATGGTGGCATTCTAAGTGATACTGCCGCTAGTGTAGATGCGTATCAAATGGCGCATGAACTTATCGCTTTCAATGTAAAAAGAGGCATGAAAGTATTTGACCAAACCGAAATTAAAAGCATTCAAGATCAAGACAAAACTCCGAAAGTCATTACGCAAGAAAATCATACCATTAATGCTCAAAAAATAGTTTTCTGCACAGGTTTTGAATCTTTGAATTTACTCAAAGAAAAAGTTGCCGATTTGATTTATACTTACGCAACCGTGAGTGAACCCACGCAAACCTATAATAAAAATCTAGAAAAGATTTTGATTTGGGATACTCAAGATCCTTATCTCTATATGAGAACTACGGATGATGGTAGATTTTTAGTGGGTGGCGAAGATTCTGTGTATAAAGATACCATACTTCAACAAAATATTAAAGAAGAAAAAAGCAAAACGCTTATTAAAAAACTTGAGAAAACCCTACCCGATTTAGACTTCATCGAAGATATTTCTTGGGGTGGAATTTTTGGAACCACCAAAGATGGATTGCCTTATATTGGGGAATCTCCAGAATACAAAAACTGTTTGTTTTGCTTAGGTTTTGGTGGAAATGGTATTACTTTTTCTACACAAGGAAGAAAAATTATAGTAGACCTTTTACAGAAAAAAGAAAATGCTTTAGTCCCATATTATCGATTTGGAAGATAGGTATAGGTAAGGATGAGGTAAAGGTAAAGGTAAAGGTAAAGGTTGAGGTTAATATTAAAGACAAAAAAAACTCGAATAAGATTACTCGAGTTTTTTTGTTATTGAAATGAATTTAGTCTTTGTTGTGATTTACCCAGATGAGTTTTGAAACATCGAAACCGTCTTTTTTTGCTTTCTCGACGAATCTTTTTTTGGTGGCTTCGTCTATGGTTTTATTTCTAGATAGAATCCACATATATTTTGTAGAATTCCCATAAATAAGCGCATTCTGATAATTTTCGTCAATAGCTACCACATTATACCCAGCATAAAATGGCCCAAAGAAAGAAACTTTGAGTCTCGCTTCAGATTCAGAACCTACAAATTTGGCTTTTCCTTCAGCAGAATCCCATTCTTTTTTCACATAGTTGTACCCTTGGTTCAGTACTTTGATGCTTCCATCAGGATTGATGGAATATTGCGCTGTGGTATTGTCTAAGTTTCTTTCGAAACGGAAATCAAACCTAGCGATTTCATACCATTTGCCTAGATATTTGTCTTTGTTAAAATTTTGTACTGCCGTTACTCCATCTGGAATTCCTACGCATGAAGTAAAAATAGTAGCTACCAATGCCATGATGGCAAGTCCTTTTATGATTTTCATTGTATTTATTTTTCTACAAATTTCGGTAAAAATCAGTGAAGCAAAATTATAGAATTGTGAGAAATGTTTTTATTTTATTTGTCTATCAGACTTATTTTCTTGTAGTTCCATAAAATGTAACCGAAGTGTTTTGGTGGGTGAAGGTTTATATTGTATTTTTGTAGGATATGAATAAGAACTGTTTCTTATCTTCATCAACAAATTAAAATCTAAAATTTAAAAGTATATGTCATTCGCAATTTCGCAAGTTCCTACTCCTAAAAACGAACCTGTAAGAAGCTATGCTCCTGGTTCTGCAGAGATTAAATCCCTGATTGCTACTTACCAAAAAATGTGGTCAGAAGAAGTAGAAATCCCTATGGTTATTGACGGAAAAGAAGTGAAAACTGGTGAAAAGGTATCACTACACTCTCCTCAAGATCATCAACACACTTTAGGATATTACCATAAAGGAAATAAACAACATGTAGACGATGCCATCAATTCTTGTCTGAAAGCAAGAGCAGAATGGGCTAATTTACCATGGGAGCAAAGAGCTTCTATTTTCTTAAAAGCTGCTGATTTATTGGCTGGTCCTTACAGAGATAAAATCAACGCTGCTACGATGATTGGTCAAAGTAAAAATGCAATGCAGGCAGAAATAGATTCAGCTTGTGAAGCGATAGATTTCTTACGTTTTAACGTACAATTTATGACGGAATTGTATTCTGAACAACCCGTTTCTGATGCAGGAATCTGGAATAGAGCAGAATACAGACCATTAGAAGGTTTTACCTATGCGATTACGCCGTTTAACTTTACCGCGATTTCTCTTAACTTGCCTACTTCTATGGCGATGATGGGAAATGTAGTGGTTTGGAAACCATCTGCTACGCAGATTTATTCTGCTAAGGTTATTATGGATGTATTGATAGAAGCAGGTTTACCAGCAGGTGTTATCAACATGGTTTTCTCTGGTGGTGCAGAAACTTCTAAGCAAATTCTAGAACACCCAGATTTCTCTGGAATCCACTTCACTGGTTCTACAGAAGTTTTCCAATCGTTATGGAGACAAATTGGCGAAAATATTCATAAATATAAAACTTACCCTAGAATCGTAGGAGAAACTGGTGGTAAAGACTTTGTAGTAGCTCATCCTTCTGCTGTTCCTAGTCAAGTAGCTACTGCTTTGGTAAGAGGTGCTTTCGAATATCAAGGTCAAAAATGTTCTGCTGCTTCTAGAGCTTACGTACCGCAATCACTTTGGGGAGAAGTAAAAAGAATTATGGGAGAACAATTGGCAGAAATTAAAATGGGAAGTCCAGAAGATCCTTCTAATTTCGTAAATGCGGTAATTGATAAAGCTTCATTTGAAAAATGCAAAGGCTATATCGAAAGAGCTCAAAATGCCAATGATGCAGAAGTAATCTTCGGTGGTGGTTGTGATGACAGCAAAGGTTGGTTTGTACAGCCTACAGTTATTCAAGCTAAAAATCCTCACTACGAAAGTATGGAAGAAGAAATCTTTGGCCCAATTCTTACGATTTATGCGTATGAAGACCAAGATTGGAAAGCTACGTTACAATTAGTAGATGAAACTTCTCCTTATGCATTAACAGGTGCTGTATTTGCACAAGACAGATATGCGATTAACGAGGCGACTAAAGCCTTAGAAAATGCAGCTGGAAACTTCTACATCAATGATAAACCGACAGGTGCTGTAGTTGGTCAACAACCTTTTGGTGGAGCGAGAGCTTCTGGAACCAATGACAAAGCAGGTTCTAAAATGAATCTTCTTCGTTGGGTTTCTGCAAGAAGCATCAAAGAAAATTTCTTATCTCCTACCGATTATAAATATCCGTTCTTAGGTTAAGAATTATTTCAATATCATAAAAAACGCCTCTCAAAATACTTTGAGAGGCGTTTCTTTTTCATCATTTGTGTTTTCTCCTTTCGGATAAATGAGTTTGTTTGAGAGGACAAAGTTATCATTAGTTAATTAGATTTCAAAATGAAATACATGTACATCTCTAAATATAAATAGGAGAAAAAACTCTCCACTGTTTAGAGTGAAGAGTTAGCGTCAAATTAATATATTTTAGAATTTGAAATCTACTCCTATTTGAGCCATAGAAGTGGTCATTTCATACGCTACAGTGCTTCCTGGAATTGCACCATAAGGATTAGATGGTGATGCCATCATCGGGTTTAATAATGCTCCAGAAGTTTTGCCATCACTAGCTCCATAATGGTAATTTGCATTGATAGTGAATTTGTCGTTTAATTTATATCCTACTCCTATTTCGTATGCATCTCTAATGATAGCAGAAGCTGGAACAGAGAACATTGTCAATTCTGGATTAATAGGATTAGAACTGTAAGTATATCCTAATCTAATTGGCAATTTTTCAATGGCTTTGATTTGAATCCCTGCAGAAATTACATCGATGCTTTCCCAGCCGAAACCTTTTACAGCGCCATAATTGCTCCATCCGTTGGCTAAGAAACCTTCTGTATTAGCATAGTCTACATATCTGTAATCTAAAGCCAAATCAAATAAACGATGAGAATAACCAGCACCTACTGAATAAATTGCAGGGAAATTCATCGTAAATTCGTTTTCTCCTTTAGTATTGTCTAGATAAGTGTTCTCAAATTTAAATTCATTGAAATAAACTGGTGATTTATAAGATAAACCGAGTTTAAAACCATTGTTGGTTTTGTAATACATCCCAACTTGTGCTCCAAAACCAATTGCAGAAGCATTATCAGAATTAGGATAACCCGCAGTCATGCTTGGATTAGCCAATGGATTAGGATGAATTTTTAGAGCTGAATAATTCACATTAGGCTGTATTGCCATAGAGAAGTTTTCATTGAATTTATAAGCATAAGCAAAACCAACTTGCATCAGCATATAATTAGATTCTACTTTACCAAAACCACCATATTGTTGAGACATGAGAATAGGATTGGTGGTGCTTTCTGGATATTCTACACCAAAACCACTCACTCCGAAAACAGAAATACCAAATTTATGATGAGGATTTTTACCAAAAGTTACTGCAACAGTAGGCATGATAGAGTTGGCTTTTTCGTCTTTAGTCACTCCAGACATTGGTCCATAAGAAGAAGATATTTCTGGGTTAGACATAAATAAACCAGCATTTACAGAAACGGTATTTCCATTAAAATCTGTAATTCCCGCAGGATTCCACTGTAACGCACCGCTAATGTCAATAGGTTGACCAGTTGCTGCACCACCCATACTCATATTTACTGAACCTATACCTTGCATAAGATGACCTACTTGAGCCATCATAACTCCTGAACATAATACACCAAGAGTAATAATAATTCTTTTCATAAAGTTATTTTTTGTTTCATAAAGTTACGACGGGTTATATTACTGATTTTAAAATACTTACTGTCATTTGTCATGTTCAGTAAAAACTACCACTTGCTGAATAATTATTACCATTTATACCATTGAAGTAAAAACATAAAAAAACCTCTCGCTTTCACGAGAGGCACATTTTTTCATAGGTTTTTCATTAATCATATCGATTAAGAAACAAATATAGAAAATATTTGTAAAAATAAAAACAAAATAATCATTAATTTGAAAATTCTTTATTCATAGCCTTTATAGAGAAGACTAAAGGCACTTTTTTATCAAATTTACTGATTCTATACTTCCCTTTTTCTACTTCTACGGTGTGTTTAAAACATGCATAAGGCGACCAATCGTATTCTAGAAAGTATTTAATCTCCAAATTTTGATTGATTAAACTTTGAAATACTTCAGAAAGTGCATGATTCCACATCACATATTCTTGAGTAATCGCCGCATCTTTATCAGCATAAGTTCCTTCGTAGGTTTCTACAATAGGTTCTGATGATTGGTAATCATAAGCAACTTTGGTAAAATCATCATCAAACATCCAAATGACAGGATGAAACTCTACCATGATGAATTCACCATTGGGTTTAAGAAAATGCTGAATTATTTTTGCCCATTTTTCTAAATCGGGAAGCCAACCAATAACACCATAACTGGTGTAAACAATGTCAAATTTCTCCTCTAAAACATTTGGTAAATCATATACATTCGATTCTATAAAGTTGACTTCCACTCCACATTTTTCGGCTAATATTCTGGCTTCAGAAATCGCTTTGTCTGATAAATCTACTGCAGTAACTTCAGCTCCCATTCTTGCCAAAGAAATAGAATCTTGACCAAAATGACATTGCAAATGCAGAATTTTTTTGCCTTTAATATCTCCTAAAAGTTTTAATTCTGGCTCATTGAGAGAAGTTCTTCCCGCAATAAATTCTTCTACAAAATAGAAATCAGATTTTAGGTGATAATCTACTTTGGCGTTCCAAGAATTTTTATTGATATTGATATAATCCATTGTTTTTTAATTTGTTTAAAGATAAATTAAATACGTAAATACTATAATATTTTAATTTAATTTTGTAACTTTAATGGGTGATAAAACAATAAATTTGTAATCACAACAACCAATTATATTCATCACTAAATACCAAAATTATGAAAAACAGTTCTAAACTATTGGCACTTTTAGGTCTTGGAGCACTAGCTTTTTGGAGATATAAAAAAGCAACTCCTGAAGAAAAACAAAAAGTTAACGACCTATTGAATAACGCAAAAGACAACCTTACCAAATACGGTAATGATTTAAAATCTAAAGCCGAAGAATTAAAAGGAAAAGCGGAAGAAAAATTCAATGATTTAAAATCTCAAGCAGAAACCAAAATGGAAGAAGCAAAAGAGACAGTAGAAGAAAAAGTAGAAAACGCTCCACAAGCATAAATAAAAAAGCCATCTTTACGATGGCTTTTTTATGATAAGAATTCTTCTATTTTCATTGTTTTCTGTTCACCTGAAGTTAGATTTTTGATGGTGATATTTCGATCTGCAATTTCTTGTTCACCCAAGAAAATAAGGTTTTCTATGCCTTTCTTTTCAGCGTAGGTAAATTGTTTTTTCAGTTTGGCACTTTCAGGATAGATTTCTGCTGCGATTCCCTTCTCACGGAGTTTTGCTAAAACCTTCATGGCTTGTGATGCTTCTTTTTCTCCGTAATTGGCAAAAAGATATTCTATTTTTCTTTCAGAATTTTGTGGGAAAAGATTCAGTTCTTCTATCACCAAATAAATTCTATCTAACCCGAAAGAAATTCCAATTCCTGGAACATTTTTCACCCCGAAAACTTCGGTAAGATTGTTGTATCTACCACCGCCACCAATGGAACCCATTTCTACACCTTGTGCTTTTACCTCGAAAATAGCACCAGTATAATAGTCTAAACCACGCGCTAAAGTGATGTTGAATACCAATTCATCGTCAATGTCTAGATTTTTACAATTTTCTAAAACAAATTCTAGTTCTTCTACTCCACTTTTCCCGATTTCTACATTGGCAAAATTGGTTTTAAGAATTTCTAAAACTTCAGATTGAGGTTTATTATCAAAAAGGAAAGATAGTTTTTCTATCGCTTCATCAGAAATGTTCTTTTCTTTCAATTCTTTTACTACACCATCTTTACCGATTTTATCTAATTTATCCAAAGCCACTGTAAAATCAATCAATTGCTCAGAAATATTGGCAAATTCTGCTAAACCAGAAAGTATTTTACGATTGTTGATATGGATTTTTACAGGAATTTGTAATTCTTTGAAAGACTTCAAATATAACTGAACCAATTCTACTTCTTGCCAAAGACTTTCTGAACCAACTACATCTGCATCGCACTGATAAAACTCTCTGAAACGTCCTTTCTGAGGTCTGTCTGCTCTCCAAACTGGTTGAATTTGATAACGTTTAAAAGGAAAAGTTAGTGTTCCCTGATTCATGGCTACAAAACGTGCAAAAGGAACGGTTAAATCATATCTTAAAGCTTTCTCTGAAATCTGAGCGATGAGTTTTTGAGAGTTTTTAGCATTCCAATCTTCGTCTTTTGTTTTGGCAGCGTAATCTCCAGAATTCAGGATTTTAAAAATCAATCGGTCTCCTTCTTCTCCGTATTTACCCGTCAAAGTAGATAAATTTTCAAAACTTGGCGTTTCCAAAGGTTGGAATCCGAAGAGTTCAAAATTCTTCTGTAAAGTATTGATAATGTATTTTCTACGGTAAACTTCCTGCGCGGTAAAATCTCTGGTTCCTTTCGCTAAACTTGGCTTCATTCCTTGATGTGTTAATTAGTCGATTTGCTAATTGGTTAATAAATTCTGTGCAAAAATACGGAAATTATCAATAATCATCGCATAAACGCTTCGTCACATCCGCAAATCATCACATTTCTTTCAGCATCCAAAGATTACAACCATCATGACCTGTATTTCCGAGTGGTTGATTCAGGTATTGGAAACCTTGTTTTTGGTAAATGGAAACAGCGGTAGAAAATTCTGGAATGCTTTCTAAATATATCTGCGAATATCCCAATTCTTGAGCGGTTTCTATGGTTTTTTCTAACAATAATCTGCCAATTCCTTTTCCTCTTCCTTCATTAGAAATATAGAATTTTACGAGTTCTGTACAACCTTCTGGAAGATTTTCGGTGGGGAAAATTCCGCAACAGCCTACGATTTTATCATCTGCTTCTGCTACCCAAAGTTGAGATTTAGGTGTTTGAAAAAGTGAATATAAATCATCTGTTGTAGGATCAGTATAAACAGTTCCTGCAGTACATTTTACTTCAAAATCATGGAAGCAACTTCTGATGATTTTGGCTAGAATAGCGTTATCTGATGGTTGAATAGGTCTGATATTGATTTTCATATTTCAAAAATAGTGAAAATTATTTCTAAACATTCTGATTTCAAAAAAACGCAAAGATTTTATAATTTTATGACTATTGAAAGTAAGCAAAGATTTATTTGCTTTGACAAATTTATAAAGCTGGTATTTACAATTTTTCTAATTTTTTTTTGTCAATCTGAATGAAATTTTGCGAAGCATTATGCAATGAAGAATCTAATTAAAATCAATTAAGATTTTTCGACTCCACTTCGTTGCGCTCAAAATGACAAAAATTTTACAAATAAAAAAAGCCTTGCCAAAAAAATGACAAGGCTGTAATTCTATTTGTTTTTTTTGTTATTTAGTTCCTAGAAGCAAGAGTTCTTCTACTCTAATTTCGGTGATGTAGCGTTTTTGCCCGTCTTTGTCATCATACGTTCTGTAGGTAAGTTTTCCTTCGATGGCAATTTCTTTTCCTTTTTGCACGTATTTTTGAAAAATCTCTGCCGTTTTACCAAAAGCAACCAAATTGTGCCATTGAGTTTCTTCTACTTTTTCGCCAAGAGAATTGGTGTAATAATCGTTGGTTGCTAAAGAAACTGTAGCTTTCATTCCTTTTTCGAAATTTACGATTTCTACTTCTTTTCCGGTGTGACCAATAAGCGTCACTTTGTTTCTTAAAGACATAATAATAAATTTTAAATTAAACGTTAGAAACGAGTCGTTCTGTGTTTCCCTCGAATCTCTTTGGCAAAGTTGTGACGAAAGCGAAATATTAGTCGGTATTTAGTCATTTATATCCGTTTGTAGTCGTTTGTATGAGTTTTTATAATTGAAAATCAAACACTTATAAGTATTTTAAATTTTTGTGATTATTTTGTATATTTGGGTTAGTTTCAAATTATCCACACATCACGCATAATTAAGATGGAAAAAACAATTTCATTTGATTCATTTAATCCTTATTCATGGAAATTTCCCGAAAAAAAATTGGTAACAAAAGGAACTTTAGAATTAATTAAAGAATTGAGGAATAATGGTTATGAAGTAATTGTAAGACCCGAAAACAATCAACCAGTTCAATATTTATTTAAAAAAGGAATACACGAATTTTTCAGTGATCCTCTTTATGCGTATTTAGCTGGAATCCCAACAAGTGTGATACTTAATATTGCTAGTAACTATATTCAAAAAAGTATTGATAAATGGAATCAAACAGATAAAAACAGAAAAAATATAATTATCATAAACCAAACCTTTAATGAAATTATAGATTTAAATAAAAAAACAGTCACAAGAAGTGAAATTTTTGATAAAAAAAATAAATCAAAGAAAAAAAAAGATGCATTCAAACGTTGTTTTTCGAGATTAAGTCCTTATTCCCATTTACCTACTCCAATTTTTATAGAGCATAAACCACAAATTATTGGCTGGGGAAGATTAAAAGTTTCTGATGAAGCTTTAGAAATTGAAGAATGTAAAATTTTAGATAAAACAATTAAAAGAAAAATCAAAAATGGCAAAATCAAAGGAGCAAGTGTAACAGGAATCGCAGAAAAGTCAATTTGCAATATTTGTCAACAAAATTACGTTGATTGTAATCATATAACTGGTGAAATATACAATGGTAAAAGATGTGCTAATGAAATTCACGAAGCAACATTTGTAGAAGTAAGTTTAGTTAGCGTACCAATTAACAGTCATTGTATTCTTAAAATGATTTAAGTGGCAGATTGCAATTTATTAGCTAAAAAACGAGTTAAAAAAACTAAATGTCTCTTAAATCAAAAAATTAATAATTCTATCTCAAAAATATTATCCGTTTACAAACGGATTTTTTTATCTTTACATAAAACTAATTGCTATGAAAAAGCTAAATTTTCTATTCTTTTTATTACTACTACTTCCGCAAGTAATTTTCAGTCAAGAATCTTATACTTCATTACAAACCAATTCTGGAGAAGTAAAAATTCCTGGAGAATGGCAACAACTGAATACAGCAGAAGATTCTGGGCAGACATATCTTAAAAACAGTGATAACGTAATTATTGCTATTGCAAAAAATCCTAAAAGAGCTTATCCTTTTTATGCAAAAGAAAAATCTGATTTTGAAAACGTAATCGCATTTTATAAATGGGACGCTGATTATAGAGAATCTTTAAATTCTAAAACTCAAAAATTAAAAGAAAATCCTAAAACAGAATATATTATTTGGAAATACAATGACGGCAAAGCAGACAATGTATTTTTATTTGGCTCTAGTCAAAAAGACTTTCTCAATCTTTTAGTTTATACCAATAACTGGACTGAAGAACAAAAAATAAAATTCCTTGAAAATTTATTTGAAGTGAATAAAAAGTGATTTTTATCTTTACATAAAACTAAATCCATGCAAAACTGTCTAGAATGTGGCGAAAAAATCATGGGCAGAATAGATAAGAAATTCTGCAGTGATGCTTGTAGAAACGCCTATAACAATAAACAGAACAAAGACCAAACCAACCTTATGCGCAATATTAATAATAAACTGCGCAAAAATTTCAAAATTCTCTCTGAACAAAATTTTGTAGAAAACAAAGCCAAAACTACTAGAAATAAACTTTCGGTTGCAGGTTTTGATTTCGAATATTTCACCAATATTAAAACCTATAAAAACGGAGCTCAATATTATTTTGTGTATGATTTTGGGTATAAATTTTTAGAAGAAGATTTTATTCTGGTGGTAAAAAAAGAAGCTTAAAAGTCTCCTTTTTCTTGATAAAGAAACAGATTTTCGCTATATTTGAAAAACTATTTTATTAAACTATGACCGATTTCTTTACTGGGATGAGCGTGCTTCAGCAAGCATTTTGGTATTCTGCTCTCCTATCTAGCATTATTTTTTTATTGCAAACCATCCTCACTTTTGTAGGTGTAGAATCTTCTGATTTTGATGCAGATTTTGATGGAGATTTTCATCATGTAGATGCACCTTTTGAATGGTTTACCTTCCGAAATCTCATTAATTTTCTTCTGGGTTTTGGATGGACTGGTGTAGCTTTTTTTGGCGAAATGAATAATTATCTTCTGGTAGCTTTGGCAACTTTAGTAGGATTAATTTTTGTGGCGATATTCTTTATCATCATCAAACAATTTCTAAAATTACAAGAAGACAACACCTTTCAAATGGAAAAAACCATCGGAAAAACTGCTGAAGTTTATCTTAAAATTCCCGCTCATAAATCGGGAACTGGAAAAATTCAAGTGAGCATTAACGGTAGTTTCCATGAGCTCAATGCAGTAACCGAAGGAGAAGAAATTCTTTCTGGCGAAAGTGTGAAAATCATCAATACAGAAAACAAAATTTTAGTAGTAGAAAAAATTTAAATTAATATAAACTGATTAAAACCAATGGAACCTTTTATTATTATCGTTATTGTTGCATTTGTAATATTTGTAACTATTCTAGCCCTTATTTCTAGATACAAAAGATGTCCTTCTGACAAAATCTTAGTCATCTACGGAAGAACTGGCGGTCAATCTGCTAAATGTATTCACGGAGGTGGTGCTTTTATTTGGCCTGTTATTCAAGATTTTGCTTATCTAGACCTTAAACCTATTTCTATTGAAGCCAATCTTACCAATGCGCTTTCTAGACAAAACATCAGAGTAGACGTGCCTTGTAGGTTTACCATCGCTATTTCTACCGAGCCAGATTCTATGGGAAATGCTGCAGAAAGATTATTAGGACTTGCTCCAGAACAAATTCAAGAACTTTCTAAAGATATTCTTTTTGGTCAATTGCGTTTGGTGATTGCTACCATGACGATTGAAGAAATTAACTCAGATAGAGATAAATTCCTTGATAATATTTCTAAAAACGTAGATACAGAACTTAAAAAAATTGGTTTAAAACTTATTAACGTAAACGTAACCGATATTAAAGATGAATCTGGCTACATAGAAGCTCTTGGGAAAGAAGCTGCTGCAAAAGCGATTAACGAAGCTAAAATTTCTGTAGCAGAGCAAGAAAAAATCGGAGAAACAGGTAAAGCAAGTGCAGACCGAGAAAAAGATGTAGTCATTGCAGAAACACAAAGAGACAGAGATGTAAAAATAGCCGTGACTCAAAAAGATAGAGAAGTAAGCATTGCCTCAGCTAAAAAAGATGAAAGCATCGGTAAAGCTGAAGCTGAAAAAGAAGCGAGAATCGCAACTTCTCTAGCCAACTCTATTGCTGTAAAAGGAGAAAACGAAGCGAAAATTACCATTGCCAATTCTGATGCACAAAGACGTGAAAAAGAAGCGGAAGCGCTGAAAATAGCAATGGCCGCTGAAAAAGTACAATCGGCAAAAGCTTTAGAGGAATCTTACTTAGCCGAACAAAAAGCTGAAACAGCAAGAGCTGAAAGAGAACGTTCTACACAGAATGCCAATATTGTAGTTCCAGCTGAAATTGCAAGACAAAAAGCCATTATTGATGCAGAAGCAGAAGCAGAAAAAATAAGACTTCAGGCAAAAGGTGAAGCAGACGCGATTTTTGCCAAAATGGAAGCAGAAGCAAAAGGTCTTTATGAAATCTTAACCAAACAAGCAGAAGGTTACGACCAAATTGTAAAAGCTGCAGGTGGTGATACCAATAGTGCTTTCCAATTATTATTGATTGAGAAATTACCAGAATTGGTAAAAACTCAAGTGGAAGCAGTTAAAAATATTAAAATTGATAAAATTACTGTTTGGGATGGCGGAAACAATCCTGAAGGAAACACTTCTACCGCAAATTTTGTTTCGGGAATGATGAAAACGGTTCCTCCATTGAATGATTTATTCAATATGGCAGGACTTAATCTTCCGTCTTACTTAAAAGGCGAAAATCCTAAAGAAGAGGATGCTAAAATAATAGAAGAAAAACCTACAAAACCAGAAGGTGAATCTCCAAAAGCATAACCCTAAAAAAGAGCAGAAATTTCTGCTCTTTTTGTTTTTCTAAAACCTACTCTTTCTCGAAATTTCATCTATTTTTTGAGTTAAAATTTTTGTCATCACTAATGGAATTAGTAGATTTGAAGGTCTAAAAATAACCATGAAAAAACTCTATTTTCTTTTTATATTTTCGTTTTTTATTTCTGTGTTTTCTCAGCAAAAATTGCAATCGCAATCTGATTTTTATTTTTATGAAAACAAAGGTCAAATTATTGACCAAAAGGGAAATGCCAATTCTAAAGTTAAATATTTATTTAATTCTGGTGGACTAAATGTTCAAATCAAAAAGGAAGGTTTTTCTTATGACGTTTACGAAGTAGAAAAAACGAAAAAGAAAAAATCTAAAGTCGAAAATTCTTTAACTGCTTTTGATAGAAAACCAAAAGATGAGTTTGACTATAAATTTAAGTTTCATAGAGTTGACATAGACTTTCTAAATTCCAATAAAAACCCAGAAATCATAGCAGAAGGAAAATCTACGGATTATGAAAACTACTACAACATTCCCCATAAACCAAAAGGCGTAACAGAAGTTCACCGTTACCAAAAAATTACTTATAAAAACATTTATCCCAATATAGATTTGGTTTTCTTCAAACCAAAAGATACTGCTAAAACCATTGAGTATAACTTCATTATCCATCCAAAAGGAAAAATTTCTGACATTAAACTCAAATTTAAAGGAGCTAAAACAAAACTCAAAGATGGGAAACTCTCTATGAATCTAAGATTTGGAGAGATGCAAGAAAACATACCGCATTCTTGGATGGAAGAACCTTCTAAAAAAACAGATTTATCTGTTCAGTTCAGGGAAATGGAAAACGGAGTTTTCGGGTTTGCTGCTCCACAAGATTCTTTTGATAAAACAGTGGTTATAGATCCTGTTCCTACGAGGATTTGGGGGACGTATTATGGAGGAATTGGAAGTGATTATAGCTTAATAGAAACTGATAAAAATAGTAACGTATATTTAGTAGGTTCCACAAGTAGTTATAACAATATTGCTACAGCTGGTTCAGCACAAACTTCTTATGGAGGAGGTTATAGTGATGCTTTTATTGCTAAATTAGATAAAGATGGAAAAAGAGAATGGGGTACCTATTATGGATTTGCTTTACAAGATGAAGGTAATGGGGCTGACTTTGATGATGATTTGAATGTATACTTTCTTGGCACTATATCTGGTAAAATCTCATCACAATTTAATAGAAACATATTTTTATTAAAATTAGATTCAAATGGTTTTTTAGTCTTTGAAAAACTTTTTGGCGGACCTGGAGTTGATTATCCTTATGACATTTCATATGCTGAAAATTACATTTATATTTCAGGTGTAACTAGAAGTAAAAACTCTCTAGGAACGGTTGGCAGTTTTCAAGAATATAATAAATCTAATGAAAGTGATGGATTTCTCAGCAAATTAGATCTTGATGGAAATATGATTTGGAGTTCATATTTTGGTGGAGAAGACGCATCAACAGGTTTTTTTAAAATAATTAATATATCAAATAATAAAATACATTTATTAGGAACTACATATTCTAATAAACTATTTATAAAAGATGCATTTCAACCAACACTTCTTTCTTCTATTCAGTATGAAAGAGATGGTTTATATGTAGTTTTTTCTGATGATGGTAAAAGCGTTGTTAAAAGTAGCTATGTTGGTTTTGATGGTGATGACTACTTAATTAATGGTAGAATCATAAACAATACTTTATACATTACGGGCAAATTCTTGAGAAAAGGTATTGATCCTTACAAGGCTGGAATTGTTAAAGTTGATATTCCATCTAATAAGATTATTGAAAATAATTTTTGGGATATTTCCATACATGACTGTAGTTATGTAGATGATTATGGAAATACTTTTTTTTCAGGAAATACAATATGGCATCCTTTTCATATAGCGACACCAAATGCTTATATCAATACTTTCGCACCATATTCTGACTTTTACATAAAAATTAAACCAGACAACCAAATTGATTGGATTACCTATTACAGAGGAGAGAATAATGGAGTTCAACTTGGATTTATTACCAAAGATAGAAATAACTTCATCTATATCTCTGGATTAAATCACCAAAATACAAAAGGTATAGCTACACCAGGAACATTTCAGCAAACAGGATTTAGTAATGATGTTTACATCGCAAAATTCGCAGACTGTGAATCTAATGTAAAAGTAAGTTACACCCCAATTTGTAACGGAAAAGATTTAGAATTAAAAGCTGAAGGTGGAGATACTTATGAATGGTTCGGTCCTAATAGTTTTCATTCTTTTGACCAAAATCCAGTGATTAAAAATGCTCAAATTTCAGATTCTGGAGAGTATTTTGTAAGAATGACTGGTTCCAATACTTGTGGTGGAATATTTACTTTGAATGTAATAATTGGTAGCCCTGCTCCACCAAAACCAGATGTTACGGATTTACCAGACATAAAAGGTGATTGCAATACCAAATTAACAGCTCCTACCGCAACTGATGGCTGTGGAAATATTATTGTTGCAACTACTACCCACCAAACATCAAATTTTACTCCCGGAACGTACACCATCACATGGAAATACGATGATGGAAACGGAAATACTTTTACGCAAACTCAAAAAGTAATTATTACTTCTCCTGCTTTGCCAACAGCTACTTCACCTCAAACTTTTTGTGCGATTGATGCTCCAAAAATTTCAGACATTCAGATAATTGGTCAAAATATTATTTGGTATGACGATTCTGGAAATGTTTTAAATACTGCAACTCCATTGATTGATGGAACTACTTATTACGCTTCACAAACCATTAATGGCTGCGAAAGTGATAAGATTTCTATTCAATTAAAGGTAAATGCTACTCCACTTCCTACAGGAAATGCAAATCAAGATTTTTGTACTTCCAGAAATGCTCAAATCAAAGATTTGGCTGTAACAGGAATTTCTTTGAAATTTTATGATAGTCTAGGAAATGTATTACCAAACACAACTGTTCTTCAAAACAACACTTCTTATTTTGTTACACAAACTTTAAATAATTGCGAAAGTCCAAAACTAGAAATTAAAGTTACTTTAACTGCCAATTCACTTCCTGCAAATGACTATCAACTAACCTTTTGCAATGATACTACCGCCAATTATAAAACCGAAGATTTAAGAAAATATCAAGAAAATATTATTATAAGTTCTAACACTTACAGTTTTGAATATTTTGACCAAAACAACAATCCAATTGCTGATTTTGCCAATAGAAATCTTATCATTGGTTTTAATATTTTTAATGTAAAAGTGAAAAGCGCAGATGGTTGTTGGAAAATGGTTCAGTTAAAACTTCAACTCAATCCAAAACCTGTTGTTAATCTTCCTGCAAATGCAGAATTTTGTAAAGGTTTATCCGTAGATATAGATGCAGGTGCAGGTTTCAAAAAATATGAATGGACAAAAGATTCTTCGCCTACTGTTATTTGGGATAAGAGAATAATTACCATTTCAGAAGCAGGAAAATATACTGTAGAAGTTACCAACAGCTCTGATTGTAAAAATACAAGTTCTACCCTAGTCAATCAATCTATTTTAGCCAATATTTTAAAAGTGGAAATCACGAATAATGATGCGAAAATTTTACTTTCGGCAAATGGTGATTTTGTTTATTCTTTAGATAATTCAAATTGGCAAAGCAACCCAGAGTTTCCGAATTTAAATAATGAAAGTTATACGGTTTATGTAAAAACGAAATTGGGCTGTATTATTGGCGAAATGAATTTTACCATTTTTGATATCCCGAATACTTTCACTCCAAATTTTGATGGCGTAAATGACACTTGGAAAATTACTGGAATGGAAAATTATCCTAACTCAGAAATCAACATTTTAGACAGATTTAGCACTCCTGTTTTGAAGAAAATTATCAATGGAACTTTTGAATGGAACGGACAAATTAATGGCAGAATTTTACCAACCGGAACATATTGGTATGTTCTGAAAGTTTCAGACGGACGAATTTTACAAGGTTATGTTTTAATTAAAAATAGAAATTAAAAAAGAGCAGAAATTTCTGCTCTTTTTGTTTTATTCTTCGTTGATGAGTCTGATTTTGTCTTCCAGAATTTCTATGACTTGGTCTTTATATAAACCGCCAATTGCCTTTTTGAAATTCTTTTTGCTCATTTGCAGTTCTTGCTTAATTTCTTCGGGTTCTGATTTGTCTGAGAGATAGAGAATTCCGTAATTTTCTTCTAATTTCTGAAGAATTTTCTGTTGAAATTCATCATGATTGTTTTCATAACCTTGTTTCTGAAGCGTAACATCTATTTTACCGTCTTCTCTGATGGTTTTGATGTAGCCTGTTTCTTCAGATAGTGGATATAATTTTTTGAAAACATCCGAACTGTAAATTAAGCCCAAATATTTTTTATTTACCACTACATTGAACCCAATTTCTGATTCTCCAGCAATGATAAGATTTACTTCTTCCCCTTTTTTGAAAGGAACATTTTCGTAAGACTGATTTCTCTTAAACTTAGTTGTACCCGTAATTCTATCTGAAACATCATCTACATAGACGTAAACCAAATAACGTTTTCCTTCGAGGATTTTACCTTTTTGTTGTTTGTAAGGAATAAATAAATCTTTGATAATTCCCCAATCCATAAAAGCGCCACTTGGCAAAGATTGCACGCAAGTCATCACTGCAAACTCTCCTACTTCGCAAAGCGGAATTTCTGTAGTAGCTTTCAAAGTAGAATCATCTTGATACACGAAAACTGATATTTCATCGCCTATTTCTGCATTTTCGTCTGCAAAAATTTTAGGCAAAAAAGCTCTTTCACCGGTTTGAGATTCTAAGAAAAGTCCAGAGGTATTTTTTTCTGCGATTTTTAAAGTTTGAGTTTTTCCTAACTGCATTTTTGTAATTGATAATTGGTAAGTTTTGCAAAGGTAAGGTTTTATTTCACAGCATCAAGTAAAGCTTGTATATCAAATTTTACCATTTTCTGAAATGCTTCTACTGCTTTTGGTGCTTTTTCGACGTCATTCATCAATTCCATCAAAACTTTAGGATAGACTTGCCAACACATTCCGAACTGGTCTGAAAGCCAACCGCAAACTTTTTCGTTTCCACCGTTTTTTAGGAGATTTTCCCAGTAATAATCTATTTCTTCTTGCGTTTCGCATTCTATGCAAAAAGAAACAGCTTCATCAAATTTGAAATTCGGGCCGCCATTTAATCCCATGAATTCTCTTCCGTTCAGTTCAAATTTTATGACCATTCCATTATCCGAAAGGATTTTAGAATTAGGGAAAATTTGGCAATAAAAATCTGCAGCTTCTCTGGCTTTTCCATCGTACCAAAGACATGGAAATATAGGTTTTGTAATCATATTTTTAATTTTTTTGAAATGGTGAAATTTTAGAATTTTTCAATTTCTCTCGCTAATTTAGCTGATTAAACAGATTTTTTATTTTCAATTATCTGTAATATCTGCGTAATCTGCAAGAAACATATAAAATCAAATGTACAAAAAAAGAGAGGCTGAAACATTTGATTATTTATAGTTTTTTAAATCTTTTTTGAGTTCATTAGCTTCTTTAACAAAATCAATTGTATCAGAAGTTTCCTTTACTATTTTCTTGATCAATTTATTATTATTGAAATAGTAACTATTTTTATAGATAAGCTTTGGATTATTTATAAATCCATTTTCATCATTGGTTTGAAATTTAGTTTCTAAAACAAAAATTAATTCATTTTTAAAGTAAAAATATTCTCGAATAATTTTCCAAAGTGAAAGTCCTACAGAATGTGTTATTTTCTTCAATTGATTATTCTGATAATAGCCTTTTAACTCTTGTCCATTATCTGTAACTTCATTTTTTATATCTACAAAATAATTATTTGGAACGGTCTTTATTTTAAAATTATTGGAGTTATTAATTTTTTCAACTTCCTTTTTTATCAAATTTAAGTTTTGAGAAAAACCGTAAATGAAGCTTAAGAAAAGTAAAAATAGAGTTAGTTTTTTCATGATTATTAATAGTTTAATTTCTCTCGCTGATTTGGCTGATTAAACAGATTTTTTATTTTCAATTATCCGCAAAATCTGCGAAATCTGCGAGAAACATATAAAACCAAATGTACAAAAAAAGTTGCAGAAATTTTCTAAATGATAACCGAATTGCAGCCCGAGTTGAGCGGAGCTCTTTTTGTGTAGCGAAGCGAAACAAAAAAGCGGGAGCGGAACGAGGAAATTGCTGCCCAAATAAAAAAGAGAAGCCGAAACTTCTCTTTTATCTTTAAATATTTTTAAATTTTTCAATCAAAAATTACATGTGAATCGCACGTTTTCCGGTAGCGTCTAATGCAGCTTCTTTAATCGCTTCTGCATAAGTAGGATGCGCGTGAGACATTCTAGAAATATCTTCTGCACTTGCACGGAATTCCATAGCAGTTACAGCTTCTGCAATTAAATCTGCAGCTCTTGCACCAATCATGTGAACCCCTAAAACTTCGTCTGTTTTTTCATCAGCCAAAATTTTAATTAATCCGTCAATATCTCCAGAAGCACGGCTTCTTCCAAGTGCTCTCATTGGGAAAGAACCCACTTTATAAGCTGCTCCTTCTTCTTTTAATTGCTCTTCGGTTTTACCCACTCCTGCAACTTCTGGCCAAGTGTAAACAACTCCTGGAATTAAGTTATAATTGATGTGTGGTTTTTGACCTGCTAAAGTTTCAGCTACGAAAACGCCTTCTTCTTCCGCTTTGTGAGCTAACATAGCTCCTTTGATTACGTCACCTATTGCATAAATATTCGCAACATTGGTTTGTAAATGATCGTTTACTTTTATTTTTCCTCTTTCGTCTAGTTCTACTCCAGCTTTTTCTAAGCCAAGACCTTCTGTAAATGGTTTTCTACCTACAGAAACTAAAACATAATCTCCTTCTACACTTACTTCTTCTCCTTTTTTGTCTTTCGCTGTAATTTTTACAGAATCTCCGTTTCTTTCTACAGATTGAACTCCAGTTGAAAGCATGAATTTCATACCTTGTTTTTTAAGAACTTTAGTCAATTCTTTAGACAAAGAACCATCCATTGTTGGAATAATTTTGTCCATATATTCTACTACGGTTACCTGAGAACCTAATCTCAAATAAACAGAGCCCAATTCTAAACCAATTACACCACCACCTATTACTACTAAATGTTTTGGAATTTCTTTTAAATTCAACGCTTCAGTAGAAGTGATAATTCTTTCTTTATCTATAGTGATGAAAGGCAAAGTAGATGGTTTAGAACCTGTAGCAACAATGGCATATTTGGTTTCTAAAATTTCAAAAGAACCATCATTTTTCGTTACTTTTACTTGAGTAGCAGATTCGAAACTACCCAAACCTTCAAAAACAGTTACTTTATTTTTGTCCATCAAGAAATTAATTCCTTTAGTAGTTTGGTCTACTACTTCGTTTTTACGAGCCACCATTCTCGCCAAATCAGCTTGAGGTTCGTTGATAATAATTCCGTGATTTGCAAAATTATGCTTTGCATTTTCGAAATGTTCTGAGCTGTCTAAAAGCGCTTTTGACGGAATACAACCTACATTTAAGCAAGTTCCTCCCAAAGTAGAATATTTCTCGATAAGAGCAGTTTTGAAACCTAATTGTGCGCATCTTAATGCAGCTACGTAACCACCAGGTCCAGAACCAATTACAGTAACATCAAATTGTGACATTTTATTTTATTTTTTATTAAAACTTAATTTCTGCTAAATTACGTATTTTAAGACAAAGAGACAAAGGCTTTTCAGAAAGTTCTATAATATTGAAATAACATCTAATTTTACAATTCTAACAATAAATTGTCTGTCAGTTCTAGATTTTCCCATTCATCATTATTAGCAGGAGGAAAGTTGTTTCTAGAATATGCTTTTCTATTCTCAAAATCAATTACCGCATGAAAATAATTATTAATCTTTAAATATGCTTTATTGAAATCTTCAGACCATAAAATCTTGATATTAGATATGATATTTTTATCTACAATATTTTCCACATCATAAATATGAACAGCATTTATAATTTCAAAATTATCATCAACAATATTCACAGCATAAAAATAACCTGTATTTTCATCATCTTCAAAAGCAACACCATAATCTAAATTATCAAAAAAACTATCAACTACAGTTTCTTTTCCAACATAAAATTCTTCTTCATTATGAATGTATAATTCTCTTTTTATATTTAAATCTCTTTAAAAACCTCAAAATATTTATCTAAAATCATTTCTTTAGAAAATCTAGATTGTATTGAATTTTTAATCGCTTCCGAGTCATGATTTTGTTCTAAAATTTCTGATACGGATAAATGATTGGCAATGGTCGTCACAATGCGTTCTGCACCACTTGCATTAAGATCTGGAAGGATAAAAAGGATAGATTTTTTCATATATTATTTTCCCACAGATTTCACAAATTTTCACAGAAATTAATCTGTGCTTTCTGCGTAATCTGTGGGAATTAGATATTTTTCAATTATTAATTCGCTACATCAGAAATAAACTTAATTCGCAGCATTCTTACTTCTTCATCCGTTAAATCATCACCAAATTCCGCCAAAAGAACTTTCATAGAATCACTTTCGGATTCTTTCATAAAATCCATAAAATCATCTACAATATCTTCGTCAAAATTTTCTTCTATGTAATAATCTATATTGAGTTTAGTCCCTTGATAAACAATAGATTCCATTTCAGAAAGCAAATCATCCATACTGAGATGCTTCGCTTTAGCAATATCTTCTAAATCTATTTTTTTGTCGGTATTCTGAATGATAAAAACTTTGTGTGAAGATTTATTGGCAACTGTTTTCAGCACCATGTCTTGAGTTCTCTCAATGTTGTTATCTTCTACATATTTCGCGATGAATTCTGCAAATTCTTTTCCGTATTTTTTAGCTTTTCCTTCACCAACTCCATAGACTTTTGCAATTTCGTCTACCGAAATTGGATATTGTACAGTCATATCTTCCAAACTTGGATCCATGAAAACCGTGTAAGGTGGAATACCATGTTTTTTGGCTACTTTTTTTCTCAACTCTTTTAACTGAGCGAAAAGATTTTGATCTAAACCACCACCAGCTTGTACCTGAACTTGTTCTGCATCTGCAATCGCTGCCAAATCATATTCTCTATCTTCGGCAATCATAAATTCTGGAGTTTCTTTTCCAGAAAGGAAATTTTTAGCTTTCTCAGAAAGCTTCAGAACGCCGTAAGTTTCTATATCTTTAGTCAAATAACCTTGTACGGTAGCTTGTCTGATGATGGATTTCCAATAATTGTCATTTTCAGATTTCCCAATCCCGAAATGTTTAGAATTTTCTAATTTGTAAGCTTTGGTAGTGGCAGATTCTTTACCCGAAATAATCGAAATTAAATCTTTGGTTCTGAATTTTTCTTCCAAATCTTTTACGATTTCCAAGACTTTTTTCAAATCTTTAGAAGCGTCTTTTAGTTTAGGTGGGTTTACAGAATTATCATCCATTTTAGCACCATCACCATTGATTGGGTCAAATTCTTCTCCGAAATAATAGAGTAAATATTGTCTTCTGCTCATAGAAGTTTCGGCATAACCTACTACTTCATTCAAAAGTTGAAGTCCGATTTCACGTTCAGAAACTGGTTTTTGAGCTAAGAATTTTTCTAATTTTTCAATATCTTTTGGATCATAAAAAGCAAGACAATGACCTTCTCCTCCATCTCTACCAGCTCTACCCGTTTCTTGGTAATAACTTTCTAGCGATTTTGGAATATCATAATGAATGACAAATCTTACATCTGGCTTATCAATTCCCATTCCGAAAGCAATGGTAGCCACAATTACGTCTGCTTCTTCCATCAAGAATTTATCTTGATTCGCCACTCTGGTTTTTTGGTCAAGACCAGCGTGATATGGCAATGCATTGATTCCATTTACCTGCAATAACTGAGAGAATTCCTCTACTTTTCTTCGGCTGAGACAATAAACAATTCCTGATTTACCTTTGTGTTGATTGATAAATTTTACAATTTCTCTGTCAACATTTACTTTAGGACGAATTTCGTAGTAAAGATTGGGCCTATTAAAGCTATCTTTAAAGACCAAAGCATTGTTCATTCCTAGAGTTTTCTGAATATCATCCTGAACTTTAGGTGTAGCAGTTGCAGTTAATGCAATTACAGGAACTTTTGCAATTTTATCAATAATTAATTTGAGATTTCTGTATTCTGGACGGAAATCGTGTCCCCATTCCGAAATACAGTGCGCTTCGTCTATCGCTACGAAAGAAATTTTTATTTCTTTTAAAAAATTAAGGTATTCTTCTTTTACTAAACTTTCTGGAGCTACGTAGAGCAACTTGGTTTTGCCGCTTTTGATGTCATCAAAAACTTGTTTTGTTTGGGTTTTATTGAGAGAAGAATTCAGGACATGACCTACTCCTTCCTCGGCAGAAATACCATTAATGGCATCTACTTGGTTTTTCATTAAAGCAATCAGCGGAGAAACTACAATGGCAGTTCCTTCTGAAAGAAGTGCAGGAAGTTGATAACACAACGATTTACCACCACCAGTTGGCATTAATACGAAAACATCATTACCACTCAATAATGTGGAAATAATTTCTTCTTGTCTTCCTTTAAAAGTAGAAAATCCGAAATATTTTTTTAGTGCACTTGTTAAATCTTCATGTTTAGTCTTCATCTGTTCAAGTAAGTTTTACTAAATTTGCATCTTACCAAAGATAAAACTTTTTAATGAGATTTGAAAATTTTTAAAAATTTTAAAAATCTTAATTTTTGTCTTCTGAAAAATAAATAAATCTAAGAAATTGTATTTTGGAAAAAATAGACATTATTAGCCTTGCCAAAAACGCTATTGCAGTAGAAGTTACTGAGCTAGAATCGCTTAAAAATAGAATTAATGAACAATTCGAAAAAGCCGTAAACATCATCAATAATTCTACAGGAAAACTGATTGTAGTAGGCATCGGTAAATCTGCACACGTAGGAAACAAAATTGTAGCAACTTTAAATTCTACAGGTACTCCTTCTCAGTTTTTACACGCTGCGGAAGCAATTCACGGAGATTTAGGCGTGATACAAAAAAATGACGTGGTGCTTTGCATCTCTAACTCTGGAAATTCGCCAGAAGTAGTGTATTTATTGCCATTTTTGAAAGATTATTCTTCGGCATTCATCGGGATGACAGGAAATGTAAAATCTAAATTGGCAGAAGCTTCTGATGTGGTTTTAGATTCTTCGGTAAAAGTGGAAGCTTGTCCTAATAAATTAGCGCCAACAAGTTCTACTACGGTTCAAATGGCAATTGGTGATGCTTTAGCAGTTTGTTTAATGGAACTCAATAATTTTAAAGACCAAGATTTTGCCAAGTTTCACCCAGGTGGAAGTTTAGGGAAAAACTTAACGGCAAGAGTAGAACAATTCGTTTCTGAACAGAGACCTTTAGTTGAAGTAAATTCTAGTATAAAAGATGTAATTTTTTCAATTTCAAGTTCTAAGCATGGAATAACAGTGGTAACAGACCAAGAAAAAATAGTTGGTGTAATTACCGATGGAGATTTAAGAAGAATGCTTCTAAAAACTGAAAATCTTACCGGAATTTTAGCAAAAGATTTAATGTCTGCAAACCCAAAAACGGTTGACAAAAATGCACTTGCAAAAGAAGCGATGACCGTTTTGAAACAAAATAATATTGGTCAATTGATTGTAACTGATAACGGAAATTATTTCGGAATTATCGATTTACATAGATTGTTGGATGAAGGGATAAATTAGAAGAAACAATAATCAAGAGCCAAGAGCCAAGAGCCAAGAATCTAGAATCTAGAATCAAGAGCCAAGAGTCAAGAACTAAAACATTTCGTACAAGAAAGAATTAAACTGTAAGTTTAAATAATAAAAAATTAAACCCGAAAATTCGGAACTAAAATATATGGCAGAAGAGAAAGAAATGTCCTTTTTAGGACACATAGGTGAACTAAGATCGCATCTTATTCGTTGTATTATCGCAATTATTATTGGAGCTTTAATTGTAGGTTTCAATATTAACTGGATTATGGATCATGTGTTTTTTGCACCTACTAAAAATGATTTTATTACTTTTAGAGTGATTAATCATTATTCTCAAGAATTTTTTGGTCACGAAAGTTTCGTTTTGCCAGATACGTTTCAAGTTCAACAGAAAAAATTATTGCAACAATTTGATGTAATGATGTCTGTTTCTATTTTCGGAGGAATGGTTTTAGCACTTCCTTATATTATTTGGGAATTGTGGAGATTCATCAGTCCAGCACTTCATCCTAATGAAAGAAAAAATTCTTCTTTTGTTATTAATTTTGTTTGGATTTTATTTCTAATAGGAGCTTTAGTTGGTTATTATCTTATCCTTCCATTAGCAATCAATTTTGGAATGTTGTTTACCATTTCAGATTCTATCACGCAATTATTTGATTTGTCAGATTACACTACTCTATTCCTGCAAGTGGTTTTAGGAATGGGATTGGTTTTCTTATTTCCAGTAGTCGTTTATTTTTTGACAACGATAGGAATTTTGACGCCTGTATTTTTAAAAACGTACAGAAGACACGCGATTGTAGTTATTATGGTAGTTGCCGCAATTGTAACTCCGGCAGATGTTTTCAGTATGTTGGCTGCAGCATTTCCGCTTTTGGTTTTGTATGAATTCAGTGTATTGATGAGCATTTATGTTTACAAAAAAAGTCAAAAAGCAGAACAAAAAGAATTAGCCAAAAGAAAGTCTTAACCATTAAAATTAACAAATGAAATTTCTCAATAAACAGTTTACGCAAGAAACCTTAAAACTTGCGCTCCCAGTAATGCTTACACAAGTAGGGCAAGTTTCTGTAAACTTGTTTGATAACATTATTGTAGGAAAACTTCTAGGCGCAAAAGCATTGGCAGCAGTTTCTCTTGGAAACGCTATGTTTTTCTCTATTTTTATCTTTGGATTAGGTTTTTCACTGGCGATTCCACCATTGGTTTCCGAAGCGCATTCTCAACATGATCACAACAGAATTAACAGCATTTTCCGACACGGATTTGTGGTGAATATCATTTTGGCTTTTGTTTTAATGCTTTTGATATTTGGAATCATTCCACTTATGCCTTATTTGAATCAGCCAAAAGAAATTTTACCCGATACTATTACCTTTCTTTCCATCGTGACCTTGAGTATCATTCCATTTATGATTTTTCAAACGATGAGAGAAGTTTCAGAAGGACTTTCTTTTACAATTGGAGTAACCAAAGCGACCATTTTTGCAAATATTATCAATGTTATCCTCAATTATGTGTTTATAGAGCATTTTAAAATGGGAGTTGCTGGTTCAGCTTGGGCTACTTTTATTGCAAGAGTTGCCATGATGGTTTTCTTATATTATGTATTGATTAAAGAAGAAAAAACGAGAAGATACATCAAAGATTTTTCTCTGAAAATAAAGGATTTCTCCAAAGAAATGTTCGAAAAACTAATCAGATTGGGCTTTCCTACTGCATTGCAATTATTTTTTGAGGTAACAGCTTTTGCTGGTGCAGCTTTTATCTGCGGATTGATTTCTGCAAAAGACATTGCAGCCCATCAAATTGCCCTTTCTATGGCGAGTTTCACTTTTAATCTTTGTGTTGGATTCAGTGTAGCTTCTACGGTAATGATTGGAAGAAAATTAGGCGAAAAAGACTTTGTTAATCTAGAAAAAGTTGGTTTTAACAACCTGAAAATCGCTTTTATCTTTATGCTTATGTGCGGATTGGTTTTTATTCTTGGAAAAGATGTTTTACCAACATTTTTTACCAAAAAAGAAGACATTGCTGTAGTAGAATTAGCGTCTCAATTGATGATTATTGCAGCATTATTTCAATTATCAGACGGAATTCAGGTGACTGCACTTGGTTGTCTTAGAGGAATACAAGACGTGAAAATTCCTTCTATTCTTACCTTTATCGCTTATTGGGTGATTACCATTCCATTAGGTTATTATCTTACGGTTCCTATGAAAATGGGTGCTTTCGGAATGTGGATAGCTCTGGGAATTGGACTTACCATTTCTGCGGTGCTTTTGGTGATAAGATTTAGAAATCTTTCGGAGAAAAGAATTAAAGCTCAATCTAACTAAAAATAAAAAAGTCTTGAAGAACATTCAAGACTTTCTTTTTATTAAAACTTAAAGTTTAACCTAACATTAAAAAATCTACCAGTTAATCTTACAGGAACTGGATAAATATAACTTGAATTAACATCAGTAATCCATTGATTAGCAATAGTATTATTAATATTGAAAGCATTGAAAATTTGTACACCTAATGATAACTCTTTACATTTTCTCCAGAAATCACCTGTTGCTTTGTTGTCTTTTTGGTCAATGAAAACTTTTTCTAAACCAATGTCTACTCGTTTGTAAGAAGGTAAAGTTTTGGTGTATTCATAAGGGTCTGCAAATAATGAAGCTCCATTTGGTAAACCGCTTGCAAATAATAACGTAAGATTAACTTTCATGCTTGGAAATTTCGGCATGTAATCTTGATAAAACATCGAAAATCTAAATCTTTGGTCAGTTGGTCTTGCAATATAGCCTCTTCCATCAATGTTTTCTTTTGCTCTGGCATAACTTACAGAAATCCAAGAATCTACACCGGGAACAAATTCACCGAACAATCTGGTATCAACTCCATAAGCATAACCTTCGGAATTATTTTTTCCTGAATATCTAATTCTAACATTATCAATATAATACGGAATTAAATCATTCATTTTTTTGTAATACAATTCTGTGGTCAATTTAAATGGTCTGTCAACCATTTTGAACTCATAATCATTTGCTAAAATAAGTTGAATTGATTTTTGAGCTTTAATATTTTCATTAAATGTTCCGTCTAAATCTTTGATTTCTTTGTAATAAGGCGCTTGATAATAAACTCCTCCCGAAATTCTGAAAAGCATATCTGCATCCCAATCTGGTTTTATCGCAAATTGTGCTCGTGGTGAAATTAAAGTTTCTTTGTTAAAACTCCATTGTTGCGCTCTTACTCCACCATTGATGAACACTCTGTTTTCTCCCCAATATAATTTTTTAGAAAATTGTGCGTAACCAGAAATTCTCGTAGGGTTGATTTCGTTATTTCCAGAAATATTGTATTTCAATTTTAAATCAGATGCGTCTAAAACTCCAGGATTCAAATAAGTTCTCGGTGTGCTGTAACCTAAAGAATCTACCAATTGCCATTCATTCGTAAGGTCTTTAAGCATTTCTTTCTCGAATTTTGCACCTACTTCTATATCAGTATTGGCATTTGGAGAAAATTTAAGTCTTAATTGACTTCCATACGTTCTTGCTAATAAATCATTTCTTGCATGATCTATTTGTCCGCCTGCATCATAACTAGAATTCGGGTCTCCAGTCACAGGATCAAAGGTTTGCAATAAATAACCTGAAGCAATGGTATAATATTCTCTTTCTCTGTTTTGGTAAGCAAAATTATCTAGCGTAACACTTAATTTTTTGCTTGGTTTATACGTGATAGAAGCAGTTCCCATCATGTTTTTATAAGAATCATCTTCTTTTCCTTCATAACCTACCAATAATTTTATCGGTTGTTGCACGGTTCCAAAATCTACTTCTTTGTAGTTTGGAATCATTTCGTAGTCATTTTTCGACCAATATCCTAAAAATGAAATCGACCATTTATCATTGATGTAATAATTGATATACGATTGAAAATCAAAATATTGAGGATTAAAATCTGTATCTTCATTTAACGTATTCAGAACCAAATTGGTGTTTCTGTATCTTCCTGAGAATAAAGCAGATAATTTCTTATTCTTAGAAGCTAAACCTAATGACAATCTTCCGCCAATAAGACTTGCCTCACCTGAGATTTCGGTTTTAGAAGGTTGTCTGTAATAAATATTAAGCGCAGAACTCATTTTATCGCCATATTTCGCTTCGAAACCACCTGCAGAAAAGTTAATCATAGAAACCATATCTGGATTAATGATGCTCATTCCTTCTTGCAAAGAGTTTCTCACAAGAAATGGTCTGTAAATCTCAATATCATTGATGTAAATTAAATTTTCATCATAATTACCACCTCTTACCATGTATTGCGAAGACAATTCTGCATTAGAATTTACCGAAGGCAAAGACTTAATCAAACCTTCTACGCCACCAGAAAGCGAAGCTACAATCTGAGCTTGTTTTGCAGAAATTTCAAGAGAAGTAAGGTCGGTATTCTTTGGTTTTCCTCTTCCACGGAAGGTAATTTCTTGAATTTCTTTGGTTTTAATGGAAAGCACCATCAAAACATTTAAGTTTTGGTATCTTAATTTAGGATTGATTTTCTTGGTAAAAGAAACATAAGATTCCTTTTCTGCCGTCAATACTTGTTCTGTTTCAGCTACAGGAATTTTAGCAAAACCTTGCGCATTTGTGGTAAAGTTTTGATTGTTATAAGTGACTTTTACATCAGAAAGTGGACTTCCGTTATCGTCTAAAATTTTCAAATTAATTTGAGAAAAAATAAAGACTGGAAATGTAAGAACTAAGAATAATATGAGCTTTTTCAAAAGGTTATATTTTAAAGGATAAATTTATAAAATTTAATCAAATTGATAAAGAATTATTTCAATGGTAAATTTTAGTAATTTTTTGTGTTTTTCGAAAGAAAAAACCAAGCAAAAATGCTTGGTTCAATATTATAAGATTGCTTCTCTTACTCTGGTTAATTTTCCTAATAAATCATCGAGCAAATCCAGTTTTAGCATATTTGCACCGTCTGATTTTGCACAAGAAGGATCTGGATGTGTTTCGATGAAAATTCCGTCTGTTCCTACTGCAATTCCAGCTTTGGCAATGGTTTCTATGAGTTCTGGTCTTCCTCCTGTTACTCCTGAATTTTGGTTCGGTTGTTGAAGAGAATGTGTAACGTCTAAAATCACTGGTGCATAATGTTGCATGGTCGGAATTCCTCTGAAATCTACTACCAAATCTGTATATCCGAAAGAATTCCCTCTCTCAATAATCGCCACTTTGTCATTTCCTGAATCTAATACTTTTTGTACCGCAAATTTCATAGATTCTGGCGAAAGAAACTGTCCTTTTTTCAATGTCACGGCTTTCCCTGTTTTTGCTGCAGCCACTACTAAATCTGTCTGACGAACCAAAAACGCAGGAATCTGCAACACATCTACACCATAAGAAGCCGCGAGTTCTGCATGAGCGTTTTCGTGAATATCTGTAGTAGTAGGAATATTAAAATATTCTCCTACTTTTTTGATGATTTCTAAAGCTTTTTCATCTCCAATTCCTGTGAAACTGTCGACTCTGCTTCTGTTGGCTTTTTTAAAACTTCCTTTGAAAATGTAAGGAATCTTATATTTATCTGAAAGTTTTACAATTTTTTCGGCAATTTCAAATGCCATATCTTCGCCTTCAATAGCGCAAGGACCAGCAATTAAGAAGAAATTTTTAGAATCTTTGTGATGAATTTTATCAAGTAATTGTATCATTATAACTTTAAATTTTAGATTTTAGGTTTGTGATTTGTTGAATAAAATCTTCTGTATTTTCTGGTGAAAGCATATAGATTTTCCCAGATTTCATGGTGATTTTAACTTTTTTATAAATATTGGTTACGTACCAAACATCATTGCCATTAAAATAGCCAAAATAACCAAAAACGCCTCCTGCTCCAAATGTTCTGATGTTTAATCCCAGTTTTTCTACTTTTTCAACATAAGAAATATCTTGAATTGAAATTTTAAAATTAACAAAAGCATTTTTTACATGTATTGCATTTTCACTCAAACTGATTTTGGGAATCATGAAATAAGTAAAAATAAAAGCTCCTGAAAGAATACTGCCAATCAAAATTATTGGGAATTTAGATTCTTCTGTTTCGAACATGAAAGTCACCATTCCAATAGAGAAAAAAATGTATAAAATGGTGTAAAATAACGTCCATTTATCCATTTTGGCATTCGCAAATTCTTTCATATCATTAGCTTTAGGCAAAAATAAAAAATTCCGCTCAAAAAGAACGGAATTTATATTGATTTAACATTTTTAGAATTTAATGATAGAAGCCATTTTTTCGTTCTCTTCCATTACCAACTCATCGTCTACCAAGATTTTACCAGAATGCTCATCAATGATAATTTTCTTACGCTGAGCGATTTCCATTTGTTTCTGTGGCGGAATGGTAAAGAATGAACCTTTTGGCGCACCTCTTTCTAGACCTACTACTGCTAATCCGTTTCCAGAATTATTTCTAATTCTTTTGTAAGAAGCTAATAGTCTTTCGTCTATTTTTTCTGCAAATTCTTTAGATTTTTCTAATAAATAATCTTCTTCTTTTTGAGTTTCAGAAATTAAAGAATCAAGTTCGTTTCTCTTGAAGTTTAAGTGACTTTCTAGCTCTCCGATTTTACCTTTCAACTCATCTAAAAGTTCATTTTTGTGAGCGATTTTTGCAGTAAATTCTTTGATTTTCTTTTCAGCCAACTGAACTTCTAAATCCTGAAATTCTATTTCTTTAGCAAGCGCTTCGAATTCTTTATTATTTCTTACGTTGTCTTGTTGAGATTTATATTTCTCCATCAAAGATTTAGAATGATTAATAACTTCTTTTTTGTTATTAATGTCATCATTTAAGTCTTTAATTTCGTTTTCGAATTTTTGTGCTCTCTTGTTAAGACCTTCGATTTCGATTTCTAAATCTTCTACCTCAATTGGTAATTCACCTCTTGTATTGCGGATTTCGTCTAATCTAGAGTCTATGATTTGTAAATCATAAAGGGCTCTTAATTTTTCTTCTACTGAAATTTCTACAGTTTTTTTTGCCATATCTTAAAAGAAATAATTTACAGGGTTGGTTTTTTCTGTGGATTTTGAGAATGCAAATGTAGGAAATTTTTCCGACAAAATCTCAACTAATTGCTCAGTAACAAATTGTTCAGACTCGAAATGTCCTATATCACAGATGAGCATTTGGTTTTCGCTTTGGAAAAAATCATGGTATTTTACATCTCCCGTTAAGTAAGCATCACATCCATAAGCTTTTGCTGCCGAAATTCCACTGGCTCCACTTCCACCTAAAACGCCTACTTTTTTGATTTTTTTATTCAAAAACTCAGAATGACGAATCACTTCTAAATTGAATTTTTCTTTCACGAATTTTAAGAAATCTTTTTCTTCCATTTCTTGTTCTAATTCTCCGTATCTTCCTAAGCCAACGTATTGATTATCATTCTCTAAAGCGTAAAGTTGATACGCCACTTCTTCATAAGGATGCGTAGATTTCATCGCAGACAAAATCTGATTCTTTTTGAAACCTTCAAAAATCACAGAAATCATTTCTTCATCAGCAATTTCTCTCACATTATAAGTTCCCAAAAATGGATTAGAACCTTCAATCGGTCTGAAAGTTCCATTTCCTTTCACCGAAAAACTGCATTCATCATAGAAACCAATACTTCCTGCACCTGCTTCAAATAAAGCATTTTTCACCTTCTCTGAATAATCAGACGGAACATAAACTACCAATTGCAGAAGATTTTCTGACTTTGGCATCAGAATTTTTTGATTTTTCAAGCCTAATTCATTGCAGATTCTATAATTCACGCCGAAATAATCATTATCAAAAGCTGTGTGAATCGCATAAATCGCAATTTTATTTTCGATGGCTTTTAGAACTGCGCGTTCTACATAGTTTTTGCCAGTGATGGATTTTAACCCAGAAAAAATAATTGGGTGAAACGTTACAATCACGTTACAATTCTTCGCAACAGCCTCATCTACAACGTTTTCTAGCGCATCATGACAAACCAAAACTCCCGAAACTTCTCTGGCAGGATTCCCACAAAGCAAACCTACATTATCAAAATCTTCAGCTTGTTTCAGCGAAAATAGTTTATCTAATTCTGAAGTAAATTCTTTTAAAATCATTTTCAAATAATATTTCTGAAAAATTAAGTTTTACAAAAATACAATTTCATTCTTACTTTTATCTTCTTGAAATCTAAATATTTCTCTTATTTTTGACAAGAAGAAGCTAAAATGCCACAAAACACTTAATTTTCTAAAAATGCAAAAAAGAGAACATAATTTAATTGCAGAAGATACTCCTTGGAAAAAGAAAATTTTCAGGATTATCTATTTTTCTGATACTCCATCAGGAAAGATTTTTGACTTATTGCTTCTTTTGATGATTATCCTGAGCACTTTCATTGTTATGATGGAAAGTGTTCAAAAAGTAGACGAACATTATCATTCTCTTTTGGTAAGCTTAGAATGGCTCATTACCATTGCTTTTACGATAGAATATATTCTGAGAATTTCTGTGGTTAAAAACAAGAAAGATTATATTTTCAGTTTTTTAGGCATTATAGATTTTTTATCACTTCTTCCGTTTTTCTTGAGTTTATTTTTCCCATTCACCAAGTTTCTTTCTATGATTAGACTCTTGAGAATGCTAAGAATTTTTAGAGTTCTCAATTTATTAGATTACATGAATGACGGTCAATACATTGTTCAAGCACTAAAAAACAGCTCTAGAAAAATTTATATTTTCCTTCTTTTCATAATGATTTTAGTAACCATTATTGGTTCACTGATGTTTGTTATAGAAAACGGAAATAACGGATTTATAGACATTCCTACGTCTATTTATTGGGCAGTTGTAACGATTACTACAGTGGGTTATGGTGATATTTCTCCAGTTACTCCTTTAGGAAAATTTTTATCCGTCATTTTAATGTTATGTGGTTATAGCATCATTGCGGTTCCTACAGGAATTGTAACCTCTGAAATGAGAAGAAAAATGACTAAAACCAGACTTTGCGACAGATGTGGAAATAGTGAAAATGATGAAGATGCAAGATATTGCAAGACTTGTGGCGAAAAACTTATGGAATTAAAATAAACTTATCATCTTCTAAATAGCCTTTCATCAAAACTAAAACTTTCTATTTTCAAAATTTTAATTTGATTAAAATTTTTATGTCTCGGATTTATCAAATAATTAAATTCACCTTGAACCGTAGCAGAAGGAACTTTCAGTACCAAAAATTTCTGCTCTTTCAGAAATTTATCTCCTAACATTTGAGTAGAATTAGAGTGCGGAAATGTTTGCCAATCTTTTGGTAATCTTTTCAATTCTAAAAAATCTTCATCAGGAATTTCAATATTTACCAATTGATAATCTTTTGGTAAAATTCCTAGCGGAACGTGAACTGCAATTTCTGTAACGCAAAGCGCAATACTTTGAGAAGTATACAGCATAGCATTTCCTCTGCTATTCCACCTTCCACCAACCAATTCAGCTCCTTTTCCAGATAAATCATTGGCAAATTGTGCTTTTGAAAGTCTAAAAACAATCATTTCTGTATCTATCTTATGCTAAAACACCATGCTCAATTCTAACTAATTCATCCATTAATAAATTTATGCCAAAAGAATTTTTAAGTAAATCCCTTGGTATAATGTTTCCTAGAGCAAGGTTTTCTGTTTCTAGCCAAGTAGAAAAATTCTCTCTACTGCCAAAAACTTCTTCTCCTTTACTGTGTAAAATTTCAATTTGCATAATACGCTCTGATTGCAAAGCATCAAAAGTTTTTGATTCTTTTTGGTAGCGTGATAAGGTTTTATTAGAAATATGTAAAAACTCCGCCCAATTTTGGAGCGTAAAGCTGTATTTTTTTATAATATTTTCAAAAGCAGTAAAAGAAATACCTTTATTAATAGAATCTATAATAGCAAAGACGCTTCTGTCATCAATAGAAGTAAAACCTACTGAAGTACCATAAAAAGCGGTGGTTTCTTGTACAAGTTGCACTTCTTTTTCTTCTTGTTTATAAAGTTTATTCTTTTTCATCTCATAAATATTTATACAAATATAGGACTTTTGTCTAAAATAAAAAGACTTTTGTCTATTTTTTTTTCAATAATAGTTAAAATAGAAAATAAAAAAACGCGCTAAATAGCGCGTTTTTCTTAAATATATTGGAAGTAATATTATTTTACTTTCACCAATTCTACATCGAAGATCAACCAAGCATTTGGTGGAATTACACCTCCTGCTCCTCTTGTTCCGTAACCTAATTCAGATGGAATTAACAAAGTAGCCGCTTCTCCTTCTTTGAGAAGTTGGATTCCTTCATCCCAACCTTTGATTACTTGACCAACTCCGATTGGAATTTCGATAGGCTCACCTCTTTTGAAAGAATTATCAAACTCTTGTCCGTTTGTTAATTTACCAGCGTAGTGTACAGAAACCATGTCTCCAGCTTTTGGAGCTTTACCTTCTGGATTAGATTTTGTGATTTTATACATTAAACCAGAAGCTGTTGCAGTCATTCCAGCTTTTAAATCTTCTAATTTTTTAGCAGCTTCTGCTTCTTGTTTAGCGATGTAAGCTTTATTGTTTTCTTGGATTTTTGCCTTCCCTTCGTTGAAGATTTTAGCAGCATCATATTTTTCGTAATCATCACCTTTAGTGAAAACAGTCACTTTTACAATTTTAATCTCTTCTTTTGGTCTGTCTTGAGCACCAGTTTCAGAATTAGCAATTGCGTCAATTACATCTTCTCCTTTAATTACTTTACCAAAAATAGTGTGTCTTCCGTCTAACCAAGGTGTAGGAACTTCTGTAATGAAAAACTGAGAACCATTCGTATTAGGTCCAGAATTTGCCATAGAAAGATATCCTTTTCCTTCGTGTTTTAGGTCGTTTTTCTCATCATCAAACTTATAACCAGGATCTCCCATTCCTGTTCCTTGAGGATCACCTCCTTGAATCATAAAGTTTTTAATCACTCTGTGAAAAACAATTCCATCATAATAAGGAACTCCTTTTGCTTTTGCTTTATTTTCAATAGTTCCTTGTGCAAGACCTACGAAATTAGCTACTGTAACGGGCGCCTCTTGATCAAAAAATTGGATAATCAATTCACCTTTAGAAGTTTCCATTTTAGCGTAAACACCGTCTTGAAGACCGTTGTAAAAATCTTTGTCTATATTCATTTTTTTATAAATTGGAGTACAATTAATTAAAGTAATAATTGCAATAGTTAATAAAAATATTTTTTTCATTTTATGGATTTACAAAATTTTAATTTTAATGATTAAAGGCATGTCATTTGGAATTTTTTCATCATCACCGTACGTCCCAAAAGCCAGAACTGAAGGTACCAAAAGTGTAGCTTGTTCCCCTTTTTTCATATAACGTACCGCATCTTCTACTGCTTTCAACTCTTCAAATTTTCCTAATGGAGCATCTATATTTTGATTAGGCTTTTCATATAGTTTTTCTTGATTAAAATCATATAAATCATATTCATACGAAACCAATTCACCATCTTTTTTCTTAGTTCTAGATTCAGAATCACTAATATCCGTCCAATAATTTAGTCCTGTAGAATAGAATTTTTTATCTTGTTGATTTATCCAATCTTGAATTTGTTTTCTTTCTAATAAATTGAGATTTTTTGCTCTATTTTTAGACACATTTAAGTCTTCTTGCGACAAAACACCACCAACTGGAGGATGAGCTGGCGAATTTTTAACACAAGACAAAAGTGATAATAATGAAATGAAAACTACCTTTTTCATATTGACTGCGAAAATACTAATTACTCAATAAATAACAACGAAAAAACCGAGAAAAGATTTCCTCGGTTTAAAATATTTAAAGTCTTATTTCTAAGCAGTTTCTAAAATATGCTTTTCTACTTTCACTCTCCACCCAAAAGGATCATCAGCTTTATTGGTTTGAATATCCACCAATGCTTTTTTAAGAGTTAACGCGAAACTTTCTTCTTCTGAAAGCTCTGGTAAAGTTAATTTTTGGTCTTTATAACCAAGAGCCTTGAAAACGCTAGTTACTACAGCAGTTCCTACTCCCCAAACTTCAATTAACTCACCTTTTGAATGCGCTTCTAGAACTTTAGCTACTTCTACCGGCTCTACTTTTACATCAATTCCTCTATGTTTTGCTAATTGAAGGAAACTATCTCTAGTAACTCCATCTAGAATTTTCTCAGAAGTTGGCGGTGTATAAATTGTATCGTTTATTCTTACAAAAACGTTCATTGTACCACTTTCTTCAAAATATTTGTGAGTAGCATCATCTGTCCAGATGATTTGCTCATAACCTTCTTCTGCAGCTAATTTTGTTGGATAAAATGAAGCAGCATAATTTCCTGCAGCTTTAGCAGAACCTACTCCACCACTTGCAGCTCTAGAATAAAAATCTGAAATTTTTACAGAAACAGGTTCTGTGTAATAACTTTGCACTGGAGTTGCTACAATCGCAAACATATATTTATTAGCAATTCTTGCTTTTAGAGCTTCTTCCGTTGCAAAAATTAAAGGTCTAATATAAAGAGCCTTACCTTCTCCATAAGGAATCCAATTTCTATCCATATCTACTAATGCTTTAAGCCCACCGATAAACATTTCTTCAGTGATTTCTGGCATTGCAAGACGCTTTGCTGACTTATTAATTCTTTCGAAATTTTTCTCAGGACGGAAAAGATATACTTCTCCATCTTTATCTTTGTAAGCCTTCATTCCTTCAAAACAAGCTTGCCCATAATTTACGCCCATCATTGCTGGTGTAAAAGGTAGCGGACCATATGGCATAAGCCTGACTTCACCCCATTTTCCATTTTCGTACTCACATACAATCATATGATCTATAAATGCTGTACCAAATCCAATGTTTTCTGGGTCAAATTCCCCAATTCTTGAGTTTGAAGTTTTTTGAATTATCATTTTAAAAATTTTAATTGAGTTTCTACAAATTTAATATAATTTTTTAAATATCAAAATTTTAATTTATTTTTGACAAAAAATACTTTGAAAAGAGAAATAAAAACTACGTTAGACGGAAGCAAAACATTGTATATCAATGATTTAGACGAACACTACCATTCTCATAACGGAGCCATCCAAGAAGCAGAACATGTATTTATCAAAAATGGATTAAAAAATGTTTATGATTACGAAATCAACATTTTAGAGATGGGTTTTGGCACAGGTCTTAATGCTTTAGTCACAATTAATGAATATTTGAAAAATGACAAAAATCATGTTTTTCACTATTTTACAATCGAAAAATATCCCGTAAATAATGAAGAAATCGTAGAATTGAACTATGCAAAGCATTTTACATTCGAAAATGCGCAAGAAATTTATCAAAAATTCCATGAATTAGAATGGAATAAAACACATGAAATTTTGCCAAACTTTTTCTTTACTAAATACAATTTGGACTTTTTCAAGATAAAAGAGATAAATTTACCTGCAATTAACCTAGTGTATTATGATTGTTTCGGCGCAAAAGTTCAACCAGATTTGTGGGAAAAACCGCTATTTGAAATCGTAAAAAGCAAAATGAAAGATGGTGGACTACTCACCACTTATTCTTCAAAAGGAAGTGTGAGAAGAATTCTGAAGGAACTTAATTTCGAAGTTACTAAATTAGAAGGCCCAAAAGGAAAACGCGAAATGATTAATGCCGTTTTGAAAGAACAAAGTTAAAAGTAAAAAGAGCCAATTAAATTAAAAAAAAAAACATGATAGATAAAATTAACATAAGAGTTTATGCCATTTACATTAATGAAAATCAAGAAATAATGGCTCTAGATGAAGGTTATGCCGGACAAAAACTGGTAAAATTACCAGGTGGTGGTTTAGAATTTGGCGAAGGAACCTTAGAATGCCTTCACAGAGAATTTGCAGAAGAACTTAACCTTAAAATAAATATAGTGGAGCATTTTTACACTCAAGAAGATTTTTTGGTTTCTAGATTTAGAGAAAACGAGCAATTGCTTACTATATATTATAAAGTAGACATTTTAAACCTTGACGAATTGCAGATTTTAGATGAAAGCATAGAAAAAATAAAATGGATTTCCTTACATGAAGAAAACCCATTAGAATTGCCTATTGATCAAATTGTATTTCAGAAACTGAAAGAAAAATTATTGTAGTATTTCGTCTAAAACTTTAGCCAATCTCAATCCACCTGTTAATAATTGCTCTTCTAACAATCCTGAAAATTTATAATTATAATCATAACTGTAAACGCCATTTGGTTTGGTCTGCGTGTAGATTCTATTGGCTTTCGTATAACTATCAAACAACCAATTTTCAAGAGTTCCGCTTTGTATTTTTTGGATTTCCTCTTTAGATTTATAATCTAGCACTTTAGCAAACTCTTTATATGAATATCTTTGATAATCTACCAATTTAGTATCCCATAAACTGTGTAAATTCGTTTGATCTCTATTAAAAGTTAATTGGATTAAATTTCCACCTAAATCTTCTGCTCTTCCTACGTGCATTGGTTGGTGTAAATCTCCCATTAAATGAACCAAAAACTTAAGCGCTACAATTTTTTCATCTTTTGATGAATTTTTGTTAGCGATAATTTCTTTTTGCTTAATAATTTGATTGTAAAGATTAGGCGTATCAAGTTCTTTTAAAGATTTCTCAAATTCTGTAAAATTCTGGTTTGGTTTTACATTCACATAATGCCAAACTTCTGTTTCTTTATAAGTATTCAACGTGTCAGATTTCACAAAATCTGGCCAATTAGCAATATAAGCTAGATTTTGTTTACCGATAATCTTTTTAAGTTTACGCTTAGATTTATTTGAAATGTGATTTTCTGCAATTTCTGCAATGGTTCTGTGTCCAATAATTCCCCATGAGTATGCTTCTGCAGAATATAAAATACTTACCGTAAATAATAGTTTGAATAAAAATTTCATGTTATTTTTTTGTTTTAAAATCTCTGTAACCTTCATAAGGTTGCAAATATCCTAAATTCCAGTTAGAATACAAAAGAGATTCTACAAAAGCATCTTGTCTATTAGCATGCGGATCATAAGGTTCTTTAATGTCTACATCTGCAATATTTCCTTTTACATTCCACCAAAAAGCACTCCAGTTTCCACGTAATTCTTTTATGATTTCGTACACTGTTTTTCCTGTAGCTCGGTGCATTAATTTGGCAAAAATCCTACCTTCTGTAGTCGTCAAATCCCTTAATTGGGTTTCATATTGATTCGCGAGCCCTTCTTGCCTTTTTCTGATGTAAGCTCTTTTTCTATCATCATCTATTTTAGAAAGTTCGTCTTGAATATCTCTGTATTGCTCTAAAGCAGTAATAAAGTAAGGATAAACTCTATTCAATTTTTTATTGAGGAAATAATAGAAATTACGGTCAAGTTGATTATTAAAATGTGGTCTTTGCATGAGAAGCAACTCATCCATTACCACTACTTTTTCTCCATTGATTTCGTAAATTCTAGCTTTTTGCTTTTCGTCGTAATAAAAAACATTCCCAAAATCATCTTTTTGAAGTTTTTCTTTTGGAACATCTTTTAGTGCCTTCAATTCTATTTTTATAGTATCTTGTTGAGCCTGAAATGATAAGCTAAACAACAAAAGAAATATGGTGAAAATGTTCTGAAATTTCATTATTTTTACCTGAGTTAAAATTTAATTTTAAGTATCACAAAAATCGTTCCTTTATATGAAATTTGAAAATAAATCTTTAAAATTTTTAGAAAAATATTTGAACACTGCTTCGCCAACTGGTTTTGAGCAGAACGGACAGAAAATTTGGGCTGATTATATTAAGCCTTATGTAGACGAAATAAGAGTAGACCACTATGGAACTTGTTACGGAATCATCAATCCAGAAGCGGAGTTCAAAGTAGTGATAGAAGCTCATGCAGACGAAATTTCTTGGTACGTAAATTACATTTCTGATGATGGAATGATTTACGTAATTAGAAACGGAGGTTCAGATCAAATGATTGCTCCTTCTAAAACGGTACACATCCACGGAGAAAAAGGCATTGTAAAAGGAGTTTTCGGTTGGCCAGCGATTCATACCAGAAGCGCAAATCCTCATGAACCAGTTCCGAAAATTGAAAATATTTTCATCGATTGCGGTTGTATATCTAAAGAAGAGGTAGAAAAACTGGGAATTTATGTAGGATGCATGATTACTTATCCCGATGAATTTTTTGAACTCAACGACCGTTATTTCGTTTGTAGAGCGCTAGACAACAGAATGGGCGGATTTATGATTGCCGAAGTAGCTAGACTTTTAAAAGAAAACAAAAAGAAATTACCTTTCGGGTTATATATTACCAATTCTGTACAAGAAGAAGTTGGTTTATATGGAGCAACGATGATTGCACAAACTATAAAGCCAAATATCGCTATCGTTACAGACGTGACACATGACACCACTACTCCACATATTGAGAAGAAAAAAGAGGGTCACATGAAATGTGGAGACGGACCTGTAATTGCTTATGCACCATCTGTTCATCACATCATCAGAGATTTAATAACAGATACCGCTAAGAAAAAGAAAATTCCTTTCCAGAGAAACGCTTTAAGCAGAGCAACAGGAACGGATACAGATTCTTTTGCATTTTCTAACGGAGGTGTTCCTTCTGCACTGATTTCTCTACCATTAAGATACATGCACACTACGGTAGAAATGGTTGCCAAAGAAGATGTAGCTAATGTTATTAAACTCATTTATGAAACATTGCTTCAAATAAAACCAAACATGAGTTTAAAATATTTTTAACCAAATTTCATGATAACATCACGCTTTCAAGGGATTAGAACTTGGAAGCGTTTTTTATTTTAGATTTCAAAAAATTTGTATTTTAGAGCAAAAGAAAAATCTAATGATTAATAAAACAGTAAAAAACGTAACAGAAGCTTGTGCTGATATTCAAGACGGCGCTACTATTATGCTCGGTGGTTTCGGTTTATGCGGAATTCCTGAAAATTCTATCGCCGAACTCGTAAAAAAGGGAGTTAAAAACCTTATTTGTATTTCTAATAATGCTGGTGTAGATGATTTCGGGTTGGGTTTATTATTGCAAAAAAAGCAAATCAAGAAAATGATTTCTTCTTACGTGGGCGAAAACGCTGAATTCGAGCGTCAATTGCTTTCTGGAGAATTAGAAGTTGAGTTGATTCCTCAAGGAACTTTAGCAACTCGCTGTATGGCTGCAGGTTACGGAATGCCCGCAATTTTCACTCCAGCTGGTGTAGGAACAGAAGTTGCAGAAGGAAAAGAAGTGAGAAATTTTAATGGAAAAGATTATTTGTTAGAATATGCTTTTGACGCAGATTTCGCGATTGTAAAAGCTTGGAAAGGCGATACTGCAGGAAATCTCATTTATCGTTCTACCGCTAGAAATTTTAATCCAATGATGGCGATGGCTGGTAAAATTACCATTGCAGAAGTAGAAGAATTAGTAGAAGCTGGCGAACTAGACCCAGACCAAATTCACACTCCAGGAATTTATGTTCATAGAATTTTCCAAGGTGAAAATTATGAAAAGCGTATTGAACAGAGAACTGTTCGTTCTAAAATTTGAAAATTTGAAAATGAGTTAATTTGAAAATTTTAATTATGAGAAACGATAAACAAAATATAATTGTTGAAAAATTTTTTGATTTTGCATTAGATATTATTGAGTTTTCTGAAATGATAACGGAAAAGAAAAAATTTTCATTAGCTGACCAAATTTTCAGAGCTGGGACTTCTATTGGTGCAAATATAAGAGAAGCGCAAAACGCAGAGAGCAAAAATGATTTTATCCACAAAATGAAAATTGCAGCAAAAGAAGCAGATGAAACTGAATATTGGCTTCAATTGTGTGAAAAATCAATTTATTTACCAACCCCAAATGAAAAACTTAATAAAGATTTAAAATCATTAATTTATATTTTATCAAAAATAATTTCCACAAGTAAAGGAACGTAATTAATCATTTTCAAATTTTAAAATGTTCAAATTTTCAAATTAATCATCATGGCTTTAACAAAAGAACAAATTGCAATGAGAATTGCAAGAGAAATAAAAAACAACACGTATGTAAATTTAGGAATTGGTATTCCTACATTGGTAGCGAATTACATTCCAGAAGGTTTTAATGTAGTGCTACAATCTGAAAACGGAATTCTGGGAATGGGACCATTTCCTTTCGATGGCGATGAAGATGCAGACCTTATTAATGCAGGAAAACAAACCGTTACCTTATTAAAAGGTGCATCTATTTTTGATGGCGCAACAAGTTTTGGAATGATTAGAGCTCAAAAAGTTGACTTAACGATTCTTGGCGCTATGGAAGTTTCTGAAAATGGAGACATAGCCAATTGGAAAATTCCTGGAAAAATGGTAAAAGGAATGGGCGGCGCAATGGATTTAGTTGCTTCGGCGAAAAACATTATCGTAGCGATGCAACAAGTGAACAAACATGGCGAAAGCAAACTTTTACCAGAATGTACTTTGCCTTTAACTGGAGTGAAATGTATTAAAAAAATTGTTACAGAATTAGGCGTTTACGAAGTAAAAGATGGCGCATTTCATTGCTTAGAAAGAGCTCCTGGAGTTTCTGTAAACGATATCAAAAAAGCAACTGCTGGAAAATTAATTATAGACGAAAATGTACCTGAAATGGTTTTCTAAAAATAAAAAACTAAAGGAACTTCAATTGAAGTTCCTTTTTTATTCTACAATATCAGAATAATCATCTTTTTCAGGACATGTGATGCAAGAGAACAAAGTGGTTTCACTTTTTGGTTTTTATGCCTTGCATATTCTACAGCAATTTTCACCAATTCTTTGGCAATTCCCTTACCAGAATGTATTTTATCTACTTCAGTATGAGTAATTTTCATCACTCCATTTACAATATTAAACTCGATATGTCCGATTTTATGCCCTTCTTCAGAGACTTCGAATCCTTTGACCAATTTACTAAATTCCATTTGTGTTTTTTTGATAAATATAGAAAATTATTTTTTCCGTACCAATTCTTTTCTCACACGGCTCAAACTTTCTGGGGTAATTCCTAAATAAGACGCCACCATCCATTGTGGAACTCTTTCAAAAATATTAGGATAAGTCTTCAAAAAATCTACATATCTTTCTTCTGCAGTGGCTCCCAATAATTGGGTAATCCTTCTCTGCAGACTGCTTACATGTTTGTGCAAAAGAACATTCTGTTTTGCAATAACTGAAGGTTGATTTTCAGCTAAAAAATCAAAATATTCTGGCGAAAGCACCAAAACTTCTGAAGGTTCTACCGCATCTATGTAATAATCTGAAGGTTGATTAAGATAAAGACTACTTCTGTCTACTAAAATCCAGTTTTCTGGAGCAAAATGCAAGATATGTTCTTTACCATTTTTATCAATACTGTACATTCTTAGTAAACCTTTATTCACAAAAAATGTATCATTACATACTTCGCCGGGTTGTAAGAAAAACTCGCCTTTTTGTACATTTTTAACTTTGATTTTCTCACTACAAAACTGTACAACTTCTATAGGAGCATCAAGTAATCTAGAAATTTGAAATTGAAAATTTTCCAATTGTTTTGTTTTTATAATGCTAAGATAAGACTTAAATCAATATTATCATGTGAAGCATGATGAATAGCTTGACCGTTTTCTATGACTACAATTTGTGGACTCTGATGAACCACCGAAAATTTTTGGGCAATTTCATTAGAAATATCTCGATGGTTTAATAAATCTAAATAATAAAATTTTGGCAAGTCAACAGATTCTGACTCTATTTGTCTTTCAAAATTTCTAAGAACCGTTTTGCTAATCATGCATCTGGTAGAATGTTTGAAAATCACTACTATTCCTAGTTTTGATGCTTCTATTGCAGTTTCTAAATCTTCTGAAGACTGTATTTCATTCCAAAACTCTTTCAGAGAAGAACCATTAGAATTTCCGCCAAATAAATTGTTAAAAATACTCATACATTAAATTGTTTTAAATGATGATGAAGATGTTTATACTCTAAAAATCCCCAGTCAAATTTCGTCATTTTCCCGAATAATTGGTGAGTTTTGGGTAAATTATTTTGTGATGCATTCCAAACATATTCATCTAAAGTTGTTAATAAATATTTTTTACTTTCTAGAAAATCACAGGTTTCGTTTACTATCACTTCTTTGAAAGTAGGCATATTATGTGGAATTCCGTTATTGAAAATTCTGAGTTCGTACTTGGTTACTACCCCAATAAGCCTAATCAGAAAATGAGGATGTCTCAGTTGTAAATTTTTATTGGGAACTTCTAAGATTTTAGCACAATGCACCATCATTTGTGAGACATTCATGCTTCCCCATTTTCTAGGAGAATTCTCATGTAGAAGATGTATTCTATTGATAACTTCGTTTACGTCTGAAAGATTGTGTAAAGATTTTCTCACTTTTTTAACGCAAAAAAATAAAAAAGAGCGTTATAAAACGCTCTATAATTTCTTTATTTTCTTACAACATTTTTAGGTTGTTGACTTCTAAATCTGTAAGAATTCGCCAGTAACCTCTTTTTACATTTTTCTTGGTAAGTCCCGCAAACATTACTCTGTCTAGCGCTTCTACTTCGTAGCCCATTTTCTGGAAAATTCTACGAACTACTCTATTCCATCCGATGTGGATTTCTATTCCCACCTCATTTTTAGGTTTTCCATCGATGTAAGAAATCGCATCTACTTCTGCTACACCTTCTTCTAATCTAATTCCGTCTGCAATAGCTTGCATATCCTCTTTAGAGATTTTTCTATCAAGCGTTACGTGATAGATTTTTTTCATGTTAAAAGATGGATGCGTCAATTTTTTAGTCATGTGTCCATCATTCGTCAAAAGAATAACTCCAGTAGTACTTCTGTCTAATCTACCAACAGGAAATAAACGATATGGCGAAGCATTTGCCACTAAATCCATTACGGTTTTGCGCATTTTTTCGTCCTTAGTTGTAGAAATATAACCTTTTGGTTTATTTAGCAAAACATACACTGGTTTTTCTGGCGTAATTCCTTGTCCGTCAAAAACTACTCTATCTGTTTTTTGTACTTGGTAACCTAATTCTGAAATTACTTTACCATTAACTTCTACCAAACCTTGAGTAATTAATTCATCCGCTTCTCTTCTGCTACAAATTCCAGAATTGGCAATGTATTTATTTAAACGAATGGTTTCTTTGTTCTCAGACTTTGCTAATTTTTCTAGTCGTCTTTTTTGAACGAAAGATTTTGCTTTGTCTTCGTCTTTTTCAAATTTTTTGAAAGGCTTTTTGCTTAATTTCAAATCACCTTTTACATATTTTTCTCTAGAATCAAAAGTTTTCTCGCCACCTCTTTTTGGAGTGTCCGTTCCTCTGGTTCTCTTTGGTTTATCAAATGAAGGTTTTGAGCTTTTAGGTGAGGAAGGTCTCCTCTCAGAATTTCTATTGTTACTTTTTCCTGAATTTCTTTCTCTGCTCATAAATAATAAATTTTTGCAAAGGTACAAAAATAAGTTTTAACATTTTTGTCATAAATCATTATGATTTTTCACCAAAAAAAAGAATTTAATCAAACTAATACTTAATTTTGAAATCTTAAAAATATTTATGCTCTCTAAAAATAATGTAATTATTACATCAGTCAAAAACAATATATCATTATACAAAATTTCTAATAAAAATGGTGTAGAAGCAAACATCACTAATTATGGTGCAACACTACTTTCGCTCTATGTTCCTACCAAAAATGGTAAAATAGACGTCGTTTTAGGATTCCATTCGATTGATGAATATATAAAAGCATTCGAAATTGGTGCTTCTCCATATTTTAATGCAGTGGTAGGAAGATTTGCAGGAAGAATTAAAAATGCACAATTTCAACTGAACGGAAAAACCATTCAACTAGACCAAAATCACGGGAAACACCATTTACACGGCGGAAAATACCAATTAAGCAACGTCGCATGGAATTTTGAAAACTACAATAAAGAAACCAATACACTAACCTTTTATTATCTAAGCAAAGCCAACGAATTTTATCCTGGAGATGTTACCATAGAAGTAGCTTATACTTTAACAGACGAAAACGAATTAAATATCAATTATAAAGCAACTACTACAGAAGATACTCTTCTAAACCTCACCAATCACGCTTATTTTAACCTTGATGGAATTTCAGGAAATACTCTTGACCAAAAATTACAAATCAATGCTGAAAAATTCTTAGAATTAGATACCGAAAACATTCCTACAGGAAATTTCATTCCTATGGAAAACCACGCTTTTGATTTCAGAAGTTCTAAAAATGTAGTGGCTGGAATAGACCATTGTTTTGTTTTAAAGAACAATACAGAACCTGCAGTTCTTTTAGAGAGTGTGAAAAATGGTTTAACCATGAAGGTTTACACAGACCAACCTGCGGCACAAATATACGTAGGCGGAAAAACTTCTGATGAACTTCAAAATAAAGAATCGGTAGAATATCACACAGAAAGCGGAATTTGTTTTGAAACTCAAGTTTTTCCAGATGCTCCTAATCACGAAGATTTCCCGAATGCTATTTTAAGAAAAGGCGAAACATATCATCAGAACACTACTTTCCAATTTATAATTTCGTAGAAAATGAAAAAGTTAATTTTCTGTTTTTTAACATTAGCAATTATTTCTTGTAGTTCTGGTGGCGACAGTCCAGAACCTGCTCCTAATCCAATTCCTACAGAAGATAGTTTTATTAGAGCTGCAGACCTATCATTTTTACCAGAAATAGAAGCAGCAGGAGTTTCTTTTAAGTACAATAATACTGTGCAAGACCCATTGCTTACTTTAAAAAACGCTGGAGTAAATTACATTAGAATTCGTCTTTGGAATAATCCTACTAACGGTCATTCTAATTTATCAGAAGTAAAACAACTGGCAACCAAAGTCAAAAATCACGGAATGAAAGTTTGGCTCACCGTACATTATTCTGATACTTGGGCAGATCCAGGCAATCAAACGAAACCTGTAGCTTGGCAAAATTTAAGTTTTTCTGATTTAAAATCTGCAGTAAGCGTTTACACTACACAAATAGTTACCGAAATAAAACCCGAAATTATACAAATAGGAAATGAAACCAATGATGGATTTCTTTGGCCAGAAGGAAAACTTTCTACCAATGAAACACAGTATTTAGAATTGACAAATACTGCTATTTCAAGTGTGAAAACAGCCAATAGTGCTACTAAAATCATGTTGCATTTTGCAGGAATTTCTAATTCAGCAGATTGGTATTTTAATAAAGTAAAAAATCTAAATTATGATTATATAGGCATTTCTTATTATCCTGTATATCATGGAACTTCTTTAACTGATTTAAAAACCAAGCTCACTACACTAAGCCAAACGTACAATAAAAAAATCATTTTAGCAGAAACCTCTTATCCTTTTACACTAAGTTGGAATGATTGGACCAATAATGTGGTGGGACAAAGCAATCAATTGGTTGCAGGTTATGATGCTACTGCTTCTGGTCAAAAAAATTATATTCTCGCCCTCAAATCATTGGTAAAATCAGTTCCGAATGGTTCTGGATTCTGTTATTGGGGTGGAGAATGGGTTGCCTTCAAAGGAAACCAAGCAACTAATGGCTCTACTTGGGAAAATCAAGCACTTTGGGATTTTAATAATAACGCTTTAGAAGCAATTCAAGCATTTAATAAAGATTAAAACCTTTCAAAAATGCCATTGATCAACATGAAAATTACGCCAACAAAAACCCAAATTCTAAAGAAATTGATTACCCAAAATAATTTAGATTTTTGATAAGTAAGAATAGGAAAACTCATCATTACGAAAAAAAGAATACTTAATGAAAAGTAACCTAACATATAATTGGTTTTCGGGATGAAGAAAAGCAACAGAATAGATACCAAAACATTTGCAAAAATCACAAATCCGATGACAATATAACTCACTTTTTTTCCGAAAAAATTGGCAATTGTATTATAGCCAAAAACTCTATCTACATTTCTGGTCAATACATCTTTAATCAAATCAATGGTCAACATAATTAAAAATAAAAACGCTGCCATTAAAAATAATTTATAAGAGAAATGCTTGTAATACACCAATAATCCAAAAAAAGGATACAATGTTAAACTCACAAAAGTAAGATTATTAATAATGAGCATTTTGCTCAGTTTATGACTGTAAAACCAAATGATAAATTGATAAATCAAGAAAAAAATAAGAATTCTCCAAGAAAGCATTGCCGAAATTCCCAATGAAAAAATATTGAGAATTATATAACTGTACAAGAAATATTTTTCCTTTAAGAAACTTTGTAATCTGCTTCTAAATGGCTTTTCTACTTCATCTTTTTCTTTGTCATAAAAGCGATTGATAATTCCGCCAGCTGCAATACTCAGCATCGCACAGAGAATAATTCCGTGAACTTTATAATCGAAAACAAATTTTCTGAGACTTTCTTCTTGGTTAAAAAGAAAAAAAGTAGAAACATACAGCGTAAAAGTGAACAATGCCAATACAAAAATCCTCGCTCCTAAAAGCAAACTCACCAATTGAGATAAACGATGAAGAATGGGATTGTTACTCATTTTACTGTAAAGTCGTGAAGTCGTTAATTTGTAAGTCGTAGAATTATAGTCTATTAAGAATTTTTTAAACGACTTTACAAATCATCAACTTTACAAAAACTAAAATCTATAAATCACTTCTTTATTGAAGCCTTCTAGCATTTTGTCGGCTTTTTCATAATCTTTAGCGAAACCAAGAATATAACCTCCTCCTCCACTTCCGCAGAGTTTTAAGTAATAAGCATTGGTATCAAGACCTTTTTTCCAAGCGTTGTAAAGATTGGTAGGAATCATCGGTTTGAAATGAACATAAGCCCATTTAGAAAGGTCTTTCAAGTGTTTGAAAAACGGCGTCATTTCTTTGTTCAAGAAAGTATCAATACAAGCATTATTGTACTTAATGAATTCTTCTTTCAAAGTTTTTCTGAAACCTTCATTTTTCAATTTTTCGAAGAAAATTTGAACCATCGGTCCAGTTTCGCCTACAGAACCAGAATCTATCAAGAAAATTGCACCTTTTCCAGCTTCTTCTTTTGGAATAGAAACTTTGTCTACACTTTCTTTGTTTTCAATGAGAATCGGAAGGTTCATGTAACAAATCAATGGGTCAATTCCAGAAGATTTACCATGAAAATAAGACTCTAATTCTCCGAAAACTTTTTTCAAATCTTTTAATTGATTTTTAGAAATTTCTTCCGGATTATATTTAATGAAAGAATATTTTTCGAAAATAGCTGCTACCAAAGCTCCAGAACTTCCCACGCCATAACCTTGCGGAATATTAGAATCAAAAAATAATCCTTTTTCAATATCTTTTTTGAAGGCTTCTTCATTAATTTTAAAAGCTTCTGGAAGATATAATTCAGATAAATATTGAGCGTATTTAGATAGAGATTCGTTTGATTTTTTCTCGAAATCAGATTGATTTTCAGAGAATTTCAATGTGCCTTTGTAGAAACTGTACGGTAAGGTTAATCCTTGAGAATCTTCTATGATTCCGTACTCTCCGAAAAGCAATATTTTAGCGTAAAATAACGGGTTCGTCATTAATCTATTCTATGTTTGGTAATGCAAAGATAATAAAAAATCTTTTTCTATGTAAAGATACTGATTATCAATAAAATCTATAACAAATTTTTTATGATAATGGTCTCTATTTCTTTTGATTGATTCAATGTCATAAAATGAGTTCCACCTTTAATTAGGTAATCATATTTTACAAAAATGTGTGGTAAAATTAAATCACTATCTCCTTGAATATGAACAATATTTTCGGAATAATTTTCATTTTTCCAGTTCATTATTTGATGTAAAGCCCATTTCAAAAAATGTTTATCCGTATTTTTGATAATGACTTTTAAAAGATTTTTTTCAAAATTGGTTTTCGCTCCAAAAACTAAATAAATTAAAGAATTAACTCTTTTCAAAATTGAATTTGGAAGTATTTTAAGAAGATTTAATTTACCTATTAATATATAGTAGAATGGAATTTCGGATTTAGTTTTAGCAGAAGATAAAAGAAAAACTTTCTTGAATTTTTTAATTTTTGAAATTTCAACAGAGAGAATTCCGCCAAAAGAAAGTCCGATTAGAATTGCATTTTCATCTTTTATATTCTCAGAAATTCTTAGAGCGTAGTTTTGCAAAGTTTCATTTTCTAGTGGCAAAATCCAATCAATATGAACAACTTCAAAACCCTCAAAAGAAAAATTCTGAAACATTCTTTTGTCAGCTCCAAGTCCGCTGATTATGTAAATTGTATTTATCAAAGTTTACAACTGATTTTGCTCATCCGCCTCTTCCATCAATTTAAGATAAGTGATATATCTACTTTCCAAGATTTCGCCAGTTTCTAATGCTTCTAAAACAGCACATTTTGGTTCATTAATGTGTTTGCAATTATGGAATTTACAAGCTCTCCCTTTTTCAAAAATTTCTGGGAAATAATGTTGAATTTCTTCTTTTTCTACGTCTATCATTGCAAATTCTCGAACTCCAGGTGTGTCTATTACAGCACCTCCAAAATGCCAAAAATGCATTTGAGCAAAAGTAGTGGTGTGCTTTCCTTTATTATGCGTTTCAGAAATTTCGTTGGTTTTCAAATTCAAATCAGGTTGAAGTGCATTTGCCAAAGTAGATTTTCCTGCACCAGAATGACCGAAAAACACACATGTTTTATCTTTTAAAATTTCTTGAAGTTTTTCTAAATTGAGTTTTTCAGCAGAAGAAACTTGCAACGTTTGATAACCTAAATTTTCGTACATGGTTTGCAATTCTTCAACCAATTCCACTTCTTCGAAATTCAACAAATCAATTTTGTTAAAAAGAATGAGAACGGGAATATTGTACGCTTCGCAACAAGCCAAAAATCGGTCTAAAAATCCTAAAGACGTTTCTGGAGATTGCAAGGTGAAAATAATACAAGCTAAATCTAAATTGCTCGCAATAATGTGCGCTTCTTTAGATAAATTCACGGATTTTCTAATCAGATAATTTTTGCGAGGTTCTATTTTTGTAATCCACGCAATATCATCTTGCTCCAATTGAAATTTTACAAAATCACCCACAGCCAAAGGATTGGTGAGTCTGGTTTTAATCAGTTTAAATTTCCCACGAATTCTCGCCTCGAAAACTTGCCTAGTTTCCAAATCTAAAACTTGATACCAACTTCCTGTAGATTTTGTGATGAGTCCTTTCAAAACTAATTTCTTTTGTGCAATTTACGAAATCTTCTTACAATAAAAAAACACGCTTTTCAGCGTGTTCAATAAATTTTAATCTCCAAAAATCCTATACCAATTATTATCAATTTTCCAGTTTCTTTCTGGGTCATTTTTTATTTTTTCATTATAATATTTTATATTTTGGTCATCTTCAGTATAAATTAAGTATGTAGAAGGTGAATCAAAGAAATTTCTAAAAACCCAAAATTTTACAGTGTATTTTTGATTGGTTTTATTTTTAGAAATCCATATATCATTTCCTCCGTTAGAAACAACTGGAAACTCAAAAGGAAGTTCACAAACTACATTATTCCAACTAACATTAGATTTTAAAATTCCCTTTTTTACATCAGAAACAATATCTTTACGTTTCTCTTTTAAAATAATCCAATCTAGTTTTTCTATAAATAAATTTGGAATACCATAAAATTTATAAAAAGAGAAAAATGTGATTAATGAAACTGAAATAAAAATTACAATTCTTTGTCTTGAAATATTCTTTCGCTCTTTAAAAATTTTAATCATTTGAATTAAAACAATTACAAGTAAGACTAAAACATTTAATAACCAAACAAGTGGAAGAATAAAATATGGCATGTAATAATAGTTTATTAAGATTACAAAAATCCAAACTATAATTAGAATTTTTAATTTTTTATGCTTCATTCTAGAAGTTTTTGGAATAAATGTTTTTGGAAATTTACGAAATCTTCTCACAATAAAAAAACACGCTTTTCAGCGTGTTTTCTTGTTATTTATCAATCATGATATTGTTTTGAACTTCAATGGATTCTTCGTGAATCGCCTTGAAAACTTTTTCTATAAAATCTTTGCCCATTCCAGATTCTTCGGCTCTTGCAGAGGCATATTCTGCAATCACTTTCCAGCGGTCTGGCTGGAAGATTGCGATATTATTCTCTTTCTTCAACGCTCCAATTTTTTCAGAAATTTTCATTCTGTTTGATAATAATTCTATTAATTGGAAGTCAATATCAGAAATTAAAGCTCTGTGTTTGCCCATTTCTTCATCAAATCCTGAAATATCTGAGTTTCTGATTTGTAGATTGCCTAACATTTCTGCCAAAACTTCTGGCGTAATTTGTTGAGCCGCATCACTCCAAGCTGCATCTGGATTGCAGTGAGATTCTATCATCGCTCCTTCGTAACCTACGTTAAATGCTTCCTGAGTAACATCTGAAAGCAAATCTCTTCTACCACAAATGTGAGAAGGGTCTACAAACATTGGAATATTCGGATATTGGTGTTTAAAATCTAATGCGATTTGCCAATTGGGTAAATTTCTATATTTTGTTTTTTGATAAGATGAAAATCCTCTGTGAATAACGCCTAGGTTTTTCACATCTTGACCTAAAAGTCTTTCTAAAGCTCCAATCCAAAGTGCTAAATCTGGATTTACCGGATTTTTCACCAAAACAGGTTTATTGGTTCCTTTTAACGCCACAGCAATTTCTTGAACGGTAAAAGGATTTACCGTAGAACGTGCTCCAATCCAAAGAATATCCACATCTGCTTCTAGAGCTGCATAAACGTGATGTGCATTGGCAACTTCAGTTGCTGTTTTGAAACCAAACTCGTCTTTTACTTTTTTAAGCCAATTAAGACCAATAACTCCTACTCCTTCGAAACCATTTGGTTTGGTTCTTGGCTTCCAAATTCCTGCTCTAAAAACGGGAACTTCTGCACCACTTTCTTTCAATCTTTGTGCAGTTTCCATCATTTGTGCTTCTGATTCTGCACTACAAGGTCCTGCTATAATTAATGGTTTCGGGAACTCATTAATCCAATCGTTTTGTAAATCTTTTAAATTCATACTTCGTGATTCTTACAACTTTTATAAAATACAGAACACGCAATAAGCGTGTTCAATTATGTTCTTTTTTGAAATATTTTTCAAATATAGAAAATTACGACTATTTGTTTTTATTTTTTTTCAATATTTTCTTGATTTAGAACCTTTTCGATGTATTTTTCTTTCAGAACATCATAAAAAGCTCTCTTTGTTACAAAATTACAAACCAAAGAAGCGAGAACTGCTCCTAACAGTAGAAAAAAGATGATACTATGTCTGTCTGTCATTTCAAATATAATAATTGCAGAAGTAAATGGCGCTCTGGTTACTCCTGTAAGAAAAGCTGTCATCCCAATTAAAATCAATAAATTAGCATTATCTCCTGTTAATTGTAGCAATTGAGCAATTAACGCTCCAAAACTTGCTCCAGAACTTAATGAAGGTGCAAAAACGCCTCCTGCTCCACCAAAACTGAAAGTAGCAATTAAACCATTCATTCTCAAAAAAGGTAAATACCATTCTACCGATTTATCTGAGGTAAAAAGCAATCTTTCCATTAATTCTTTACCAGAACCCATAACTTCGGTTCCGAAAAAATAGATGAAAGTTGCCACAAAAAATCCACAGAAAAAAACGATAAAAACTTGTTGATAATTTTTCTTAAATCTCTCAAAAAAACTCATCACTGCAATGATGATGCTACACATTTTGCTGCCAAAATATCCAGCAACAATAGCCGTAATAAAAATTCCTACAAAAACCAGCCAACCAGAGTAATTGGTTTTAGGATAACCTAGATACAAGTAACTACCACCAAAACCTTGCGCAGTAAGACCAGCGATGATAACTGCTACAAAAAGTGGAGATTTTATATACTTAATATGAGTTTTGGCTAACTCTTCAATCGCAAAAATAATTCCGCCAAGCGGTGTATTAAAAGCAGCAGCCAAACCAGAAGCAGCTCCTGCAATCATTACATTTTTTTCAGAAATCGGCACCCACCATTTTGGCAGTCTTTTATGAATTTCTACAAAAATAGAACCCGCAATTTGTATGGTTGGCCCTTCTCTTCCAGCAATTCCTCCACCAAAAACTTTTACGGCGCTTGCTAAAATTTTGATGATGATTATTCTTAAACTCAAAAATCTTTTAACAAGATGATGTGTATTTGGTTTTGACAATTCTACTGAAGCCATGACTTGCGGAATTCCGCTTCCTGCTGAATATTTGGCAAAAGTTCTTACTAAAAACCAAGAAATGAAAAAACTCAAAGGCGTGATAATGAAAATATACAATTTATTCTGATGAAAAATTTCGTGAGACCATTTTTCTGAAAAGGTAAATATTTTACTGTACAAAAAAGCCACAAAGCCAGTGATAAAAGAAGCCAATAAAAAGGGTAAAAACTGTAGAAACTGCTTTTTGAGGGTAGAATTGGCATAAGTGGTTCTTTGGTATACGTTTTTAAAATAAGAAAGTAGATTTCTTACAATAAAATTTTTCCGAATGGGAACCAACAATCTTTTGTAATGAAAATTCATTGAATATTTTTTACATGATTTGAAGCTTTAAAATTTATTTATAAACTTCTACATTTGATTTATTAAGTCTTTTCTCAATCCAGTTTTTCAGTTTTATTTGGTCTTCATCTGTAAGATTTTCTGATGCTTTATAAATAAGTACAGGTTTTTCAACCAATGAATCCCCTTGTGCAAAACTGAGTTCAGAAACATTTATCGCATTAATATTTGGAAACAAAACTTGAGCTTCTTTAAGCAACTGCATATTGTCTTCTAAAGATGAAGTTTGACTTTTTAAAGCCAATAATTCTTTATCTCTTTCAGAATTTTTATTGATTTCATTAAGAATATCGTCTTTTAAAACTTCTAAATTTTGATAATTATTCGCTTTAATAATAAGTTCGGTATTATTTAGACCAATTTCTGAAAGACTTTGGTTCATTTTTTTTATTTCATCTTGAGTAAAATTTCTCTTTAAGAAAGCCAATTCTATTTTTCGAGGATTACTTAAAAAATTTATTTTTTTATAAACCAAAGTATTACCTTTTTCTATAAATTCCTTTTCAATAAACTGGTCTGCTTTAATCCTAAATTCCTGTTCTCTATATAATGAATAGGCAAAATAAATACTTGGCAAAAGAACAAGTATCGAAAGTAGAGTTATCAAATTTTGCACTCTTTTTCTCTCTTTTAAATCTACAAATTTAACCGATGGATATTTTAGAAATTTTACAATTAAAAATGTAGAAATCCCAATAAAAACACAATTAATTGTATAAAGAAATAATGCTCCAAAAAAGAACTTAAAATTACCTGTTGCCAAACCAAAACCGGCTGTACATAATGGAGGCATAAGAGCTGTAGCAATAGCAACTCCTGGAATAGGATTTCCTTTTTCCACTCTAGTTATTGCAATAACACCTGCTAAACCGCCAAAAAATGCAATAAGCACATCATAAATATTGGGAGATGTTCTGGCTAATAACTCAGACTGAGCTTCTTTGAAAGGACTAATATAAAAATAGATGGTAGAAACTAATAAACTCGCAATGGTAGCAATAAGCAAGTTTTTCAATGATTTTTTTAGTAATTCAAAATCAAAAACACCAAGTGCAAAACCAGCGCCTACAATAGGTCCCATCAAAGGAGAAATAAGCATGGCTCCAATCACCACTGCTGTAGAATTTACATTAAGACCTACAGATGCTACAAGAATCGCAGCCATTAGAATCCATAAATTAGAACCAGAAAAAGAAATATTATCTTTTACGTTTTCTAAAACTTTTTGTTTGTTTTCTTCTCCTTTATGTAAATCTAATAGTCTAAACATGAAATGGAATTTTTAACTTAAATCTAGCTTCATCAATTCATCTAAATCTTTTAAAACAGGATTAATTTCTACATATTTCTGGAAAATATCTCTTTTCGTTTCTTGTTTTTTGATGAGTTTTTTGTCTTCTCGGTAAGAAACTTCTATTTTGTAGTTATTGACTTTTCTCTTGAAATGATTAAAAAATTGCGCTTGAATTTTCTCGAACTCAGTTTTTACCAAATCTGAAGGATATAAAATCTCCACAACATTTTCTTCCTTTTTATGAAGTTTTGCTGTATTTACGGCAAAATAAGTGACTTGGTCTTTTATAAATAAATCATTTAGAAAAATTTGCCATTCTGTTTGTAAATCTTTCTCGGTGAAATGATGATCTGGCAAATATTCTTCTTTTTTCTGAGGAGTGACAACTACTTCTTCTTCCTCTTTTTTATTGAGCGTAGCAAGAATACTAAATTCTGAAACAATGGTTTTCTTAACAATTGGTTCAGTAATTTTTTGAACAGTTTTTGGAACAGATTCTTCTGTTTTTTGTATTGACGGTAAAGTTTCTTGTGGTTTTTCTGGAACTACCTTTGGCTTTTCGCTTTCCTTTTTACGAAATAGTGGCGCTAGAATTAAGAACTTTTTTTTTTATCATCACTTTTTGCAGCAGTAAGACTGGCTAACTGCATCAAAGCGATTTCTACCGTTAATCTCGGATTTTTAGAATTTTTGTAATTAATATCTGCGTGATTACAAATTTCTATAGCATCTATGAGTTGCTGTGCACTCCAGTTTTTGCTTTGTTCAGAAAACTTCTGCTTCGTGTTCTCACCTACTTCTATTAAAGCAAGTGTAGAAGCATTCTGCGCCATCATTAAATCACGGAAATGACTTCCCAATCCACCAATAAATAAATGTGGATCAAAACCTTTTTTAACAATATCATTGAAAGCGGTAAGGATTCCCGGAATGTTATTTTCTTTTGCTAAATCTACAATTTTCAAATATTGATCGTAATCTAGAATATTGAGAACTTCTGCAGCTTTAGCAAGTGTAATATTCTTTTGAGTAAAAGTGGTAAGTCTATCGAAGATAGAAAGTGCATCTCTCAATGCGCCATCTGCTTTTTGAGCAATTAAAAACAATGCATCATCTTCATAATTTACGCCTTCTTTTTCGGCAATTTTTCTAAGATGTTCCTGTATGTCTTCGATGGTGATTCTTTTGAAATCATAAATCTGACATCTTGATAAAATGGTAGGAATAATCTTATGTTTTTCTGTAGTTGCTAAAATAAAAATAGCATGAGCTGGTGGTTCTTCTAATGTTTTAAGAAAAGCATTAAATGCCGCTGTAGAAAGCATGTGAACCTCGTCTATAATATAAATTTTATATTTCCCAACTTGTGGAGCAAAACGAACTTGGTCTGTTAAATCTCTGATATCATCAACTGAGTTATTAGAAGCAGCATCTAATTCAAAGATATTATACGCAAATCCGTCTTCTGAGGTAGAACCATCTTTTTCGTTGATTTTTCTAGCCAAAATTCTAGCACAAGTAGTCTTCCCTACACCTCTCGGTCCGCAGAAAAGCAACGCTTGAGCCAACTGACTATTTTCTATGGCGTGTTCTAAGGTATCTGTAACGTGAGATTGCCCTACAACAGTGTCAAACTCTTGTGGACGATATTTTCTTGCGGATACGATAAAATTTTCCATTGGTCAAAAATAGGGAAATAAATGAAATTTTAAAAATTAAAATGACAAAGTTTTTCAAAAAAAACCGCCGTAAAAAATACGACGGTTAGATTTTTATTTACAACATTGGAAATGTTCGATTTCACAATTTTTTCCTTGAACGGAACATTCTTTCATACATTCAGTATTACAATTAGTCATAGAAACAGATTTCTTTTGTGAGGCAGAAATCATGGTTTCTATTTTATGTTGTCTGTCTTTTTCAATTTTTTCGGCAAACATAGATGCCAATGTAGGTGCAATAACCAAAGAAACAATTGACATTAACTTAATTAAAATATTCATTGAAGGTCCAGAAGTATCTTTAAATGGATCACCTACTGTATCTCCAGTTACCGAAGCTTTGTGCATTTCAGAACCTTTGTAATAAGTTTCTCCATTTACATCTACTCCTTTTTCAAAAGATTTTTTCGCATTATCCCAAGCTCCTCCTGCGTTATTTTGGAACATTCCCAGTAAGACACCACTTGCAGTAGCTCCTGCTAAAAAGCCTCCTAAAACTTCAGGCCCCCAAATAAAACCAACTAATAATGGCGTAACAATAGCAATAGAACCTGGTAATAACATTTTTTTGATAGAAGCATCCGTAGAAATAGCTACGCATTTATCATATTCTGGTTGCCCAGTACCTTCTAAAATTCCTGGAATTTCTCTGAACTGTCTTCTTACTTCTTCTACCATTGCCATAGCAGCTTTTCCTACTGCATTAATCGCTAATGATGAGAAAATAAACGGAATCATTGCCCCAATAAAAAGCCCCGATAAAACATCTGCTTTATAAATATCAATACCATCAATTCCTGCAATTCCTACAAATGCTGCAAATAGTGCTAAAGCTGTAAGTGCCGCTGAAGCAATAGCAAATCCTTTTCCTGTAGCTGCAGTAGTGTTTCCTACTGCATCTAAAATATCTGTTTTTTCTCTTACACTTTTTGGCAATTCACTCATTTCTGCAATTCCACCTGCATTGTCTGCAATTGGTCCAAAAGCATCAATCGCTAATTGCATGGCTGTCGTTGCCATCATTCCAGCAGCAGCAATAGCTACTCCATATAAACCTGCACAAAGATAAGAACCCCAAATTCCCGCAGAAAGTACAATCATTGGTAATAATGTAGATTCCATTCCTACAGAAAGTCCACCAATAATGTTAGTTGCATGTCCCGTAGAAGATTGTTTCACAATACTTGTTACAGGTCTTTTTCCCATTGCTGTGTAATATTCAGTTATGATAGACATCAATGTTCCCACCACTAAACCTACCATAATCGCTCCGAAAACACCCATTCTGGTAAATTCAAAACCTCTTAAAGACATATTTTCAGGAAGAATGAAATTCACCAAGAAATAAGAAGCAACCGCTGTTAGAAAAATACTTCCCCAGTTCCCCATGTTTAATGCTTTTTGAACTTTTGCAGTAGAATCTTCTGTTTTATCTGAAATTTTAACAAAGAAAGTTCCTATAATTGAAAATACAATTCCAGTTCCTGCAATAAGCATTGGTAACAGAATTGGAGCGAAACCGCCATAATTATCTACCGATAAAGTTTCTCTACCCAAAACCATCGTCGCTAAAACTGTAGCCACATAAGAGCCAAATAAATCTGCTCCCATTCCTGCAACATCTCCCACATTATCGCCTACATTATCCGCAATCGTAGCTGGATTTCTAGGATCGTCTTCAGGAATACCCGCTTCTACTTTTCCTACTAAATCTGCACCTACATCTGCTGCTTTGGTATAAATACCACCACCAACTCGTGCAAATAAAGCAATAGATTCCGCTCCCAAAGAAAAACCAGTCAATATTTCGATGGCTCTTTCCATTTCGTGGGAATCTACGCTGGCTTCTGGCGCAAAAATTTGTTTAATGATTAAAAATAAAGAACCTAAACCTAAAACAGCAAGACCTGCAACTCCCATTCCCATTACAGAACCTCCTGTAAAAGAAACTTTCAACGCTTGAGCTAATGAAGTTTTAGCCGCTTCTGCTGTTCTTACATTTGATTTCGTTGCGATTTTCATTCCTATATAACCTGCTGTTGCCGAAAAAACTGCTCCTACAGCAAATGCTATTCCTATACTCCAATGAGAATTAGCATTGCTAAATCCCATAATTCCCAATAATACACCTACCACAATTACAAAATAAGTAAGGATACGATATTCAGCTTTTAGAAAAGCCATCGCTCCATCTGCAATATGACCACTAATGGTTTTCATTCTGTCATTACCTGCTGGTTGCTTACTTACCCAAGAACTTTGAACAAAGGTGTAAAGTAAGGCTATGACACCAAAAAGAGGTACTAAATAAAATAGTAAATTCATAGAATATTAATTTTTGTTAACAATTGATGGGACTAATATAGTAAAAACAATAACACAAAAAACAAATTTAGATTTAAGATTTTTTAAGTTATGATTTATATCGTAAAGTACTGAAAATAAAACAAAAAAATCTAGCGAATATTCGCTAGATTTTGTAAATTTGCTCAAATTTCGGCTTTTACATTATGCCCCCGAATTTGTCAGAATAATCTTTTTGTGAAGCTACAATCACTTCTTTTGCATGTTCAGCTCCGTATATTTCTTCTATTCTACAAGTTGCTTCTTCGTAAGGAAGGTTTTTGTAAGTTAAGAAGTAATGTTTTAGTCTGAAGACTTCAGCTTGTGGTAATTCAGAAATATCTCTGATATGACCATATACTTGATCTCCTACCATTACTGCTACGATTTTATCATCTGCTTCTCCTTTGTCAATCATTTTAAAACCGCCAACTGGAATCGCATCCATCAACAAACCTCCAGAGTGAATATTGTGTGAACTTAACACTAAAATATCCAATGGATCGTGGTCTCCTTCTGAAACATCTACTGCTCCTTCTCTAATCGCTAATTTTTTAACTTCTTCGTGGCAATACGTTCTAGGAATAAAACCGTACAATGCTGGAATAATATTCGAAAATTTCTGTGGTCTGTCTACTTTTAAATATCCACTTTTTTTGTCTACTTCATACTTAATTGTATCTGCTGGAACTATTTCTATGAAAGTAGTTACCACATTTGGAGCATCATCTCCTGCAGAAACTCCATGCCATGGATGTGCTTTAAAATTTGGAATCATAATTATACTTGTTTCTAATTTTTACAAAGTTAAGATAATAAAATGGCATCTTTTCTTAAATCTTCTATAGTATTTGCTATAAAATCTTCGCCATTTACATAATTCATTAAAAATATGGTTTTGAAATCTTGTAAACTTGCAGTATTACTAAGGCTTTCGTAAGTTTTTCTCATCAACTGAATCACATTATTCTTAGATGCTACGACATTCTCCCAAGAATTTCTAGAAATATACAATTGCTGAGAACTGTTATACTCAAATTCTTCTGTAATATTCTTTTCTAAAAGATAAATAAACTCATGAATCGCTAAGTCTTTATCAAACTTATTCACCAAATTCGATGGTTTTATTCTTTCTAAAAAAAGCGTCATTCTTTCGTAGGCTTGCATTTTTAAATCTCCATTTGCTTTTACTGCTAAAAGTTTTAACTCCTTGTTTTTCAGATTAATATAGGTAAAAACAAATTGTCTCAATAAAAAAATTATTGGGAGTGCAATGATTAATGCAAAAGCATAAGGAAGCATATTTTCAAAATTCATTTTACGAAAAATTGAGGGTGCAAAGATAGGAATAATTATTGTCTAATAAAATACGATTTAAGTAACTGAATCTTAGAGTTTTCTACGAAAGCGTAATTTTCTTCTGTCGAGCCAAAACGCCTATAAAATTCTGCAATTTCAGAAATATTACTTCCATGAAAGTTAAAATCTTTTTTCTCAATGTTTTTTCTGAAAATTTGGTCAAGAATAATAGACGATAAATTATGCTTTGAAAATTTCTTATCATTAATAAAATTGACCAAAAAATCTTCTTTTTCGGATTCTATTAGATAAGCTTGTGAAGCTAATTTCCCATCAAAATACAATTCATAAACTTTTAAAAGATTTTGGCTCAAAAAGTTTTTCATATTTTCAAAAGCTCGCTTTTTCAGTGAAGAATTTGTAAAACCAATCACATTTTCAGTAAAAAAAGATTCAGAATGATTCAGATTTTCGGCTTCCATAAATTTTATTTTATCCTGCAAAACATCTGTAATCCTTACGTTTCTTCTTCTGTGAATAGAATATTTCTTTTTGATATTTTCGTAATCTTCAGCAAATAATTTATAGTTTTTCCTAGTTTTTAAAAGAGTTGTAAACTCATTTTTGGCGTTAAAAGCATAGTAAAACACCTTATAATTTTTCTGAAAAAATTTTAAAAACGATTCATTTAATTCTGGAGTATCTTTTTCTGAAAAAACCCCTAATTGTTGAGTTTGCAAAGGCATTACTACAAAGGTAAATCCCCATTTTTTCGCTAAAGGAATGGGCATTACTGCTTCGTAATCATCATCAACAAGAATTTCCCAATTTTGATGAAGCAAAAGGTCTAAATATTTTTTTTCGGCAAAGAAAATGTATTGTTCAGACTGCTCTAAACAATTTTGATATTTCTGCCAATCTACTTCTTCATATTTCAGTCGCTTTATCATAATAAACCTGCTTCTGCGAAACTGTAAAATGAATTTTCGCCAATGATGATATGGTCTAGCAATTTAATATCTAAAATTTCTCCAGCATTTTGAATATTTTTAGTCATTCTTATATCTGCTTCGCTTGGTCTTAGAACACCTGTTGGATGATTATGCGCCACAATAATATTCGTTGAAAAATTTTCTAAAGCTTCTTTAAAGAGCACTCTCACATCTACATGAGTTGCAGAAATTCCGCCTTTTGAAATTTGAGTTTTTTTAATCAGTTGATTTTTCTGGTTCAAGAAAATTACCCAAAACTCTTCTGTTCTGAGGTCAGAAAGATGTGGCAAAAGTATTTTATAAGCTTGTTCCGAACTTTTGATAATCAATTTTTCTGGAATTTCTTGCGATGCTTTTCTTCTGCCAATTTCCAGCGCTGTAGCAATAGAAATGGCTTTTGCTTCACCAATTCCTTTGAATTTCATCAAATCTTTTATGGAAAGTAAACTCAGATTCTGCCAATTATTATCTACACTTTTCAAAATTTTCTGAGCGAGTTCTACCGCAGATTCTTCTGTATTTCCACTTCCTAAAATAATCGCCAGTAATTCTGAATCTGAAAGCGCAGATTTACCCTTCAAAAGAAATTTTTCTCTTGGTCTGTCATCTTCAGAAAGGAATTTTATCGACATTTTTTTTAGCTTTAGATAAACTTGACTCTTTTTACTTTTTACTTGGCTCTTTTATAAAATAAGTCCGTCTTTCATGACTAATTTTCTATCGGTACTTTCTGCCAGTTCTTTATTGTGTGTTACAATCACAAAAGTCTGATTGTATCTGTCTCTTAAATCAAAAAAAAGTTGATGCAGTGCATCTGCATTTTTAGAATCTAAATTCCCAGTGGGTTCGTCTGCAAAAATAATTTTTGGAGAATTGATTAAAGCTCTGGCTACAGCTACACGCTGCGCTTCACCACCAGAAAGTTCTTTTGGTTTATGCTGAATTCTATGTGCAATATGTAATTCTTCGAACAACAGAAATGCTTTGTCCATAGATTCTTTTTCGTTTTTCCCAGAAATTCTCGTTGGCATCAAAACATTTTCTAAAGCTGTAAATTCTGGCAATAACTGGTGATGTTGAAATACGAATCCTATATTTTCATTTCTAAATTTAGAAATCTCTCTGTCATTCATTTTTAGGAATGATTGATCACCTATCGTTAATTCTGTTCCGTATTTATCTATATGAGAAGGCAAATCTAAAGTTCCCAGAATGTGTAGCAAAGTAGATTTACCAGCTCCTGATTCCCCAACAATGGAAACAATTTCGCCTGTTTTTATTTCTAAGTCTACTCCTTTTAGAACTTCTAAATCACCGTAAGATTTGTGAATATTTTTCGCTTTAATCATAGTTCAAAAATAGTAAATTGATTTTAGATTTTAGATTTTAGATTTTAGATTTTTTAAAATTTTTAAAATATGGATGCTTTTATAATTTCAAAGAGAAATATAAATGAAAGATTTAATAAAAAAATACTTTCGCGTAAGTGATTGTAGCGTAAATCCCGCAATGAAATGGCGCGAGCGAAGCGAGCGTAAATGAATGAGGAATTGCCAATAATATTTTTAATGTTTTGAAAGGAATTGCCGAATTTCGTTCCTTAATTTGCAGCGAAAAGCACAGTCTTGTTATAAAACAACTTGGGAATTACAATGGATTTTACAACAAGATACACCAAAATAAAAAAATCCTTTCAAAAAATGAAAGGATTTTTAATATATAAAATTTTAAAATTTTACAGTAACATAGTCAACGGACTTTCTAAATAAGTTTTAAGAGTCTGTAAGAATTGTGCACCTGTAGCGCCATCTACTACTCTATGGTCACAAGCTAAAGAAAGTTTCATAGTATTTCCTACCACGATTTGACCGTTTTTAACCACTGGTTTTTCAATAATTGCACCTACTGAAAGGATACAAGAATTCGGTTGGTTAATAATCGAAGTAAAGGTTTCGATTCCAAACATACCAAGGTTAGAAATAGAGAAAGTAGAACCTTCCATTTCATTCGCTTTAAGACCTTTTGATTTCGCTCTAGAAGCCATATCTTTTACAGATGCAGAAATTTGATTATAATTCATGTAATCTGCATTTTTAAGAACTGGAACTACTAAACCATCTGGAATTGCAACTGCTACACCTACGTTGATATTTCCGTGGTGAATAATTTTATCACCTGCCCAAGAAGAATTTACTTGTGGGTGTTTTCTCAATGCTAAAGCAGTAGCTTTAATCACCATATCATTGAAAGAAACCTTAGTGTCTGGTAAACTATTCAGCTCTTTTCTTGCTTCGATAGCTTTGTCCATATTGATTTCTACCATTAAATAGTAGTGAGGTGCTGTAAATTTACTTTCAGAAAGTCTTTTTGCAATTACATTTCTTACTTGAGAGTTTACGGTTTCTGTAGTTTCTCCAGCAACGAAATTCATAGCCACTTGAGCAGCAGGAGCAGAAGCTACGCTTGTAGAAACCGCAGCAGTTTGCTGAGCTGGAGCTGCACTTGGTTGGTAATTTTCAATATCTTTTTTAACGATTCTTCCGTTGTCACCACTTCCTTTAACAGTTGAAATATCAATTCCTTTTTCTGAAGCCATTTTTTTAGCTAAAGGAGAGATATTAATTCTTCCACCAGCAGAAGTTGTAGTAGAAACTGGTACCGTTACCGTTGTTACGGCTTCAGCTTTTGGAGCTTCTGTAGCAACTGGAGCAGCAACTTTTCCGCCACCTGCAACAATTGCAGATACATCTGTTCCAGCAGGACCAATAATAGCTAAAATTTCATCAACATTTGTTGCATTTCCTTCTGAAACACCTTGGTAAAGAAGAGTTCCTTTAAATTCTGATTCAAAATCTTGAACCGCTTTATCTGTTTCGATTTCTGCAAGAATATCCCCTTCTTTTACATCATCACCTACATTTTTGTGCCATTTAGCTACTTTTCCTTCAGTCATGGTATCAGAAAGTCTAGGCATAGTAATTACTTCTACACCTGCAGGAATCTCTGCTGAAACAGCCGAAACTTCTGGTGCAGAAACTGCAACTTCTTCTTTCTTTTCTTCTGCTTGAGGAGCAGAATTACCTCCTGAAACTAAACCAGAAATATCTTCTCCGGCATTCCCTATAATTGCTAAAACGCTATCTACAGGAGAATTACTTCCTTCTTCTGTACCAATGTATAAAAGAGTACCGTTAAATTCTGATTCAAAATCTTGAACGGCTTTATCTGTTTCGATTTCGGCTAAAACATCGCCTTCTTTTACTGTATCACCTACTTTTTTATGCCATTTTGATACTTTTCCCTCGGTCATTGTATCAGAAAGTCTGGGCATTGTAATTACTTCAGCCATAATTTTTATATTGATTTGAGATTCGAGATTCGAGATTCGAGATTTAAAACTCAAAGAATTTCAAACTCAAATTTCAAATTTCAAATGAATTTAAAATTAATTTTCTAATTTATCTAAGAATGGATAGTTTGGTTCAGAATAAACATATTCGTATACTTTTTCAGCACTTGGATATGGAGATTCTTCTGCAAAAGCTTCGCATTCTTCTACAAACATTTTAGATTTTTCTTCGATAGCTTCTAATTCTTCTTCAGTCGCCCATTTGTTTTCTAAAATTCTGTTTTTAACTAAAACGATTGGGTCTTCTTCTTTTTTAAGAGCTACTTCTTCTTTAGTTCTATACGGTTCAGCGTCTGACATAGAGTGACCTCTGAATCTGTAAGTTCTAGCTTCTATGAAAGTAGGTCCGTCTCCTCTTCTTGCTCTTTCTACAGCTTCGTAAGCTACTTCTGCTACTTTTTCTGGATCCATAGCATCTACAGGCATACAAGGCATTTCGTAACCTAAACCTAATTTATAGATATCTTCGTGGTTTGCTGTTCTAGAAACTGATGTTCCCATAGCATATTGGTTATTTTCTACCACGAAAACTACTGGAAGTTTCCAGTTCATTGCCATGTTAAACGTTTCGTGTAAAGCACCCTGTCTTACAGCTCCATCACCAAAATAACAAATGGTAACTCCACCTCTTTCAAAATACTTATCTGCAAATGCAATACCTGCTCCTAATGGAATCTGACCACCTACAATTCCGTGACCTCCGTAAAATCTATGCTCTTTTGAGAAAATGTGCATAGAACCACCTAATCCGTTAGAAGTTCCTGTAGCTTTACCACACAATTCTGCCATAATTCTCTTAGGGTCTACTCCCATTGCCATAGGATGAACGTGACATCTGTATGCTGTAATCATCGCATCTTTAGTAAGATCCATCGCATGTACAAATCCTGCAGGAATAGCTTCTTGGCCATTGTATAAGTGTAAAAAACCTCTAATTTTTTGTTTTAGATAAAGAGAACGGCATTTGTCTTCAAACCTTCTCCACATTGTCATATCTGCATACCATTGCAAATAAACTTCTTTAGAAAACTCTTTCATTGATAAGTTTTAATTTGTTGATTTTTCAAAATTTAAAATGCCTTTAAAGAGCATTTTTCTGAATAATATGCAAAAATAGTAAAATTCTTTTGTTTATAAGAAAACTTATGTCACAAATAATGATGATATTTGTTTCTTTAAATATTATATTTTTGAAAAAACATTTATAAATCCATGTCTAAGAAAAATTTTTCTGCAATTATCTTCCTTTCTAAAGTAATTTCTAACCTACTCAATCCACTTTTTTCGCTACTCATCTTCTTTGTTTGTTTTGCTTATGTAAAAATGACTTGGGAAGAATCTTTAATCAATATTTTATTGATGATTGCGTTAGTAGTTATTCCTATTTTTTCATGGATTAGCTGGAATGTAAAAAAGGGAAACTACACCAACATGGATGTTTCTGACCGAAAACAAAGAAATAGTCTTTATCTCTTCAACTTTATTGTGATTGCTATTTATACTGGGGTTTTGTATTTCACAAAGCAAAGAACAGATTTGCTTTTTATTATTGTTTTTTTGTTTTTCCTCATGCTGATTATGCACATCAGTAATTTTTTCATCAAAAGTTCTATGCACACCGCTTTTAATGTTTTTGTAACAGCGCTATTCTTTTCTTTGAATCCTATTTTGGGCATTATTTGGTTCGTTCTTACATCATTTGTAGCCATTTCTAGAATTATTCTGAAAAGACATACACCAAAAGAAGTTATAATGGGAGCATTAATCGGAACTATAGTTTCTTTAGCTTACTTATATTTTAGTATACAGACATTTCTATAATCTTAAAATTTTTACTACATTTATAATTCAATTTCAAGAATATGGAAAATCTTAAATCCTTGACTTCTGGCGAAGAACAAGTCATGAAAATCATTTGGAAACTTGGCCCTACTTATCTTAAAGACATTATGCTTGCTTTTCCAGAGCCAAAACCACACCAAAACACCGTTTCTACTTTTTTGAAAAATTTGGTTACCAAAAACTATCTAAAACCTGTTTCTGAAGGTAGAATTCATAAATATGAAATCTCTGTAACTCAGGAAAATTATAAAAAAACACTGTTGAAAAACTTCATTCAGAATTTTTACGATAATAATCCTAATGCTTTGTTAGTGGACTTAATGAATGAAGGAATGGTTCAGCTTTCCGTTCCTGAAAAAGAAAAGGAGAAAGATAAAAAGAAGAAAAAGAAAAAGAAAAAATAATTCTGTTGGATAATGGATGTTATAGGTGAGAAGTTCATGAAATAGAACACCCTTTTTCCAACTTCAAAGCATACATCATGATTACAAAATTTAAAGAAATCTGGGGAAAAACCGATGATATTATTTTAAGATATCCTATGGTTCTTACCGCAGCACTTATTGCAGCTATTTCTGCGGTTGTTGCAATAGAAATTGACCACCAAGACAATCAATTTTTAGTAACAAAATTAGCTTTTACCGGATGTTTGGGAATTTCGCTGATGTTTGGAATCAAAATGCTTTCTCAAAGAATTGGCAAAGGTTTTCTTTTAGAAATTTTGGGAGCTGCATTTCTCGTTTGGTTTTATTTTTATTTACCAGACTCCGAAAAGCAATTTACAGAAGTAAATGGCTTCGTGATTTTTGCGCTGGTCATTTTATCACACTTATTCGTTTCATTTTCAGGATTTTTGAATAAAAAACCAGAACTTAATTTCTGGCAATTCAATAAAAATTTATTTATCAATATTTTCTTGACTGCCGTTTTCACAGGCGTTTTGGTTTTGGGAGTTGTTTTAGCGATTTTGGCGGTTGATAAATTATTTGACTTCAATTTTAATAATAATCTTTATCCTAAAACCATTCTGTTTTTAGCCATTTCAGGAAGCACTTTCATTTTTCTAATTTTTAACGACAAAGGAATTTTTCAACTCGAAAAAGACGGAAGTTACCCTCAAATTCTGAAATTTTTCACACAGTTTGTTCTGATTCCGTTATTATTAATTTATGTAACTATTTTATATTTTTACGCAGGTAAAATATTGATTAAATGGGAATTACCACGAGGTTGGGTTTCTTATCTTATTTTAATTTATTCAGTGGTCGGAATTTTAGCCTTGCTTTTGGTTCATCCATTGAAAGAAGAATCTGCAAAATCTTGGGTAAAAGTTTTCTCCAAAATTTTCTATTACACGCTTATTCCATTATTGGTTTTACTTTTTGTAGCGATTTTTACCAGAATTTTAGAATATGGTTATACAGAGCCGAGATATTTCGTTTTACTATTGGCACTTTGGCTTACTACAGTCGTTTTTTATTTTATTTTTTACAAAAAAGCGACCATTAAATTTGTGCCCATTTCACTGTTTATCTTCGGTGTATTTGCATTGATTTTCCCTTATGTTAATGCTTTTTCTACCGCTAAAAGAAGTCAAAAAACAGAATTACAACAAATTCTAACCAAAAACCAACTTTTAGAAAAAGGAAAAATTAATTTTGAAAAAGCGATTCAAGATTCAGTGGCTATTGAAATTGCCAATAAATTTCAATTTCTGAACGAAAGAAAACAACAGGCTTTTCTCCTCAAATATATCCCAGAAACTCATTTTTCTAAATTCAAAAAAATATTAGAAAAAGAAAGATATATGGTGAATTCAGAAATAAGAATTTCTTTCCAAAACATCATTAAATCGAAAGAAGTTAATGCTTACAAAAGCGATTATCAAGGTGTATTTTCTAACAAAAGAAATTATGATATTCAGAACTACGAAAAACTTATTGTTTTTAGCAATACTGACATTCAAAACGAAGAACAATTAGACGATTATATGCTAAAGACAAAACCAATTAAAGATGGTTATTTTTTTTCAGGATATATCATTGATTTAGAATCACCTACCAAAGTTACACAATCTTATGATTTAACTCCATTTCTCAAAAAACAATTAGAAAAAGATAATGCAGACCAGCTCAATACTCCAATAGAAGAAATTTCTACAGAATTTGATTTGCACCAGTATCATTTCAAAGTATATTTTTCAGAAATCATCAACAATAAAGTCAACAAAAAAGATAATATTTCTGTGAGAGACATGGTTATTTTAGTCAAGAAAAAATAATTCCTATTTACCCCAATAAAAAAGCGACTCATTCCTGAGTCGCTTCATTTTTTTCTTTGAAAAAAGATTGTTTACCAACGGCTTCCACCTCTATCGTTTCCACCTCTGTTATTTCCGTAACCACCTCTGTTTCCGTAACCACCACCTCTGTTGTTATCGAAACTTCTTCTTGGTTTTTCTTCTCTTGGTTTCGCTTCAGAAACGTTAAGTTCTTTACCGTTAAATTCTTTACCGTTTAGAGCTTCAACTGCTTGTTGACCTTCTTCATCACTCATTTCTACGAATCCGAATCCTCTACTTCTACCTGTTTCTTTGTCTGTAATAATTTTGCACGAAGATACTTCGCCAAATTCTGAAAATAAATCTTGTAACTGATAATCTTTAGTTACGTAATTGATGTTTGAAACAAAAATGTTCATTGTTAAAAAAAATTAAATTAAAATTGTCCTAAATGATTGAATTATAAAAGATGACAAAAAACGAATGAACATTATTTTGAAAAACATTTATAAGAAATCTTTCGCAAGATACAACAATAAATGACATAAACAATTTTTATTTTGGCGTGCCCTATTTCCCAAAGCCTAAATCCCTGTAAAATAGGTCGTTCTACGCTCACTCGCTTCCCGAAAATAAATTTTCGGGAGAGCTCAGACAAATCGCTTCGTACTCACGCAAACTCACGTTATAAAACACCACTCAACCTTTACCTTTACCTTTACCTTTACCTTTACCTCTACCTAATTCTAAGGCACTTTATGTCCCAAACTAGCTTCTAAAAGAGTAAACCAATCTTCTACAGTTAAATCTATTTCCAAAGATTTTTTAAGAGATTTTATGCTTTCCGCTTTAGACGTTCCTATAATCGGTAAAATTTTAGCAGGATGTTTTAAGAGAAATGCAAGTAAAAGTTGTGCTTCGTCTGCATTATATTTTTTTGACAAATCACCCAAAACCGATTTTATTCTCGCGGTTCTTTCAGAATCTTCTGCGAAATAACTTCCCATCACACTCCAAGCCATAGGTTGCAACTTTTTCATCATCATTTGGTCAATCGTTCCATCATAAAAAGCTTTGGTTTCCGTCAAAGAAACTTCTACTTGATTAGTCACCAATTGCGGAAAATATTTAGAAATTAAATCAAACTGAGTCACCGAAAAATTGCTCACCCCGAAATCTCTCACTTTTCCAGAACTTCTCAAAATTCCGAATGCAGCAGCTATTTCTTCAGGATTCATGAGTGGAGAAGGTCTGTGTAACAATAACAAATCTATATAGTCTGTTTTTAGATTTTTCAAACTCTCATCTACCTGATTCAGAATATATTCTTTAGAATAATTATAGTATTTCAACGGAAAATTTTTCTTTTCAGAAGGCATACAAATTCCACATTTGGTAATCAACTGAATTTTTTCACGTTCAATTTTCATTTCAGAAAAAGCATTTCCGAACAATTCTTCTGTAGTATAACCACCATAAATATCTGCATGATCAAAAGTAGATAAACCCTCTTCTAAAGACGTTTCTATTAATTTTTGCACACCACTTTCAGAATGATTGGCTCCCCAAATTCCCCATCGCATTACTCCAATAATAATTTTTGAAAAATCCATAATTTTAATTTTTATCAAAGATAAGAAAACTACAAGTTCTAAAAGTTGTATTTTTGTGAAAATATGATGACTATTCACATTAAAAATATGGTTTGTAACCGCTGTATTACTGCGGTAGAAGATGTTTTCCGAAATTCTGAAATTGATTTTGTATCTGTGAATTTGGGTTGGGTAGAAACTTCTAATGATTTTTCTAAGAATAAGCTTCAAAAACTCAACGAAAATTTACAAAAAATAGGTTTTGAAATTTTGGAAAACACTTCACAAAAACAAATCGAAAACATCAAAAAACTCATTTTAGAAAAAGTTCAAAATCTTGACATTGATGAAGATTTCTTGCTTTCTAAATACCTTTCAGAAAAACTCAACAAAGAATATAGCAGTATTTCTAAGGTTTTTTCGCAAACCGAAAACATCACCTTAGAACAATATTTTATCCTTCAAAAAATTGAAAAAGTAAAGGAACTTTTGATTTATCGCGAACTTACCCTTTCTCAGATTGCCGATAAATTAGGTTATAAAACGGTTCAACACCTTTCTCAACAGTTCAAAAAAATCACAGGATTTTCGCCATCACAATTTCAAGAACTGAAAGAGAAAAAGAGACTTCCTATTGATTTAATTTAAACTTCATTTTCCTTCAATCCTAAAAATCTAAATTTCATAACATTCTGCCATGATTTGATAATGGTTTTTATTTGATTAATTTTGAAATTTGTATCAAAATTAAGAAAGATGAATACCAAAAAATATAACGTTCTGGGAATGTCTTGTGAAGGCTGTCAGAAAAAGATTTCTTCTGCTTTAAATAATGTTGAAGGAATAAAAGCCGATGTAAATCTCGCAGGAAACTTTGTTGAAATCACTTCTGAACAAGAAATCGACTTAGAAAAAATCAATTCAGAGCTTAAAAATGCAGGAAATTACGTTTTAGAGGATCCAGAAAAACCGAAAAATACACAATTTATTCCACCTCAAGATAGAGTTTCGCCAAGTTCGGTTTATTATTGCCCGATGGAATGTGAAGGCGACAAAGTCTATTTCGTGCAAGGTAAACGTTGCCCTGTTTGCAATATGTACTGCGTTCCGATAGAGGAAAAGCAATCGGCATTCGGCAATCAGCCATCAGCTGAAAGCAGAAAGCCGAGTGCAGAAAGCGGCTACTATTGCCCTATGTTTTGTGAAGGAGATAAAACCTATCCCGAAAATGTTGGATGCCCAGTTTGTGGAATGGATTTGGTTAAAATCACTGGAAACGACGATGAATCCGAAGACGACACCTATAAAAATTTGCAAAAGAAATTCTGGATTTCTGTTGCTTTTACGCTTCCCGTTTTTATTTTATCGATGGGAGGAATGTTTTTTAAGTTTCCTTTTAGTTCAAGAATTTCTGGAATTTTACAATTGATTTTTACGCTTCCTGTAGTATTTTTTACAGGCTGGTTTTTATTCAAAAGAGCTTGGATTTCTTTTAAATCTTGGAATCTTAATATGTTTTCATTAATTGGTTTAGGAGCAAGTGCAGCTTTCGTTTACAGCATTTTCGCACTCACTTTTCCGAGTTTAATTCCGCATGAATTGATGCAAAATCATCACGAAGTACCGTTGTATTTCGAAGCGGTAGCTGTGATTTTAACTTTGGTTATTTTCGGACAAATGCTAGAAGCAAAAGCCCATCAAAAAACAGGAAACGCCATCAAAGAACTGATGAATCTTTCGCCAAAAGAAGCGCATCTCATTCAAAATAATGTAGAAAAAAACATTCCGATTTCGGAAGTCAAAATTGGCGACATCTTGAAGGTAAAACCTGGAGAAAAAATTCCTGTTGACGGAGAAATTATTGAAGGAAATACCACGATTGACGAAAGCATGATTACTGGAGAACCTATTCCTGCGGAAAAAAAATTAGGCGACAAAGTCACTTCTGGAACCATCAACGGAAACCAAATTTTCCTCATGAAAACAGAGAAAGTTGGCAAAGACACCTTACTTTCTCAAATTATAGAAATGGTCAACTCAGCAAGTCGAAGCAAAGCGCCAATCCAAAAACTAACGGATAAAGTTTCTAAAATTTTTGTTCCTATTGTCATTGCAATTTCAGTATTAACTTTCATTTTCTGGTACTTTTTCGGTGGAGAAAATCGAGCTATTTTCGCTTTGGTGAATGCTTTAGCGGTTTTAATTGTAGCTTGTCCTTGTGCTCTTGGTTTAGCGACACCAATGTCTGTAATGGTAGGAATTGGAAAAGGTGCGAGAAACGGAATTTTAATTAAAAATGCAGAAGCTTTGGAAGAAATGGAGAAAGTAAACGTAATAATTACCGATAAAACAGGAACTTTAACCGAAGGAAAGCCTTCTTTAACTCAAATTTTCTCAGAAAATATTCCGGAAAATGAAGCATTACAATTGGCAGCTTCTCTTAATAAAAATTCAGAACATCCACTTTCACAAGCGGTTTTAAATGCTGTCATTCTGAATACAGACTATAAGTCTGCGAACGTAGTTCAAAAGCGAAATGAAGAATCTGTTAATAAAGATTTTTCGCTAAATTCTTTCGCTCAAAATGACAATGTGAAAAACTTTGAAAATATTTCAGGTAGAGGAATTTTAGGAGAAATTGATGGTAAAAAATTGTTCCTTGGAAATATTCATTTTCTCAAAGAAAATAACTTTGAAATTTCTGAAAATTTACTTCAAAAAGCCCAAATTTTAGAAAACGAAGCCAATACCGTTTCATATTTAACGATTGATGGAAAAGCAGTTGCTGTTTTTGGCTTTAAAGATAAAATCAAAGAAAATGCAAAATCCGCCATCAAATCTTTACAAAATAAAGGCATTGAAGTTATCATGATGACAGGCGATAATGAAGCGACTGCAAAACACGTTGCAGAAAGTCTTGGCATCAAAAAATATTTTGCGAATTGTCTTCCTCAAGACAAAATAAACGAGGTTAAAAACCTCCAAAATCACGGAAAAATTGTAGCCATGACTGGCGATGGAATAAACGACGCTCCTGCTCTTGCACAAGCTAATGTAGGAATTGCAATGGGAACAGGAACCGATATCGCGATGAATTCTGCAGAAATAACTTTATTGAAAGGAGATATTTCTGGCGTAGCAAAATCTAAAATTTTGAGCGAAAAAATGATGAAAAATGTAAAAGAAAACTTGTTTTTTGCTTTTGCCTACAACACACTCGGAATTCCGATTGCTGCAGGTTTACTCTACCCTATTTTTGGCGTTTTATTATCACCAATGTTTGCTGCTGCTGCAATGAGTTTTTCATCAGTTTCGGTAATTGCAAATTCTTTGAGATTGAACAATGTAAAATTGAAAATTTAAGTTGATTTTTTAGACGAAAAATGTATCTTTGAGATAAATAATATCTCGAATGAAAAGAAAACTTTTATCAATGCTTTCTATGGCTTCATTTTTCTTAATGAATGCTCAAAATACAGATTATAACAAAGATTTTAAATTCTTAGAATACGATATCGAAAAGCTTCAAAAAGGCTATCAAAATAAAGAATATAAAATTTCAGAAGTTGTAAAATCTTACTTAGAAAGAATAGAAAAAGTCGACAAAAACGGAGCAAAACTCAATTCTGTAATTACGGTAAATCCTGATGCGATGAAAATTGCAGACAGCTTAGATCAAGTTCCTTTACAATTAAGGAAAGGAGCACTTTTTGGCGTTCCCGTTTTGCTGAAAGATAATATTGACACCAAAGATAAAATGCCAAATACAGCAGGTTCTTTGGCAATGAAAGATTCTTTTCCGCTGCATGATGCATTTTTGGTTGAAAAATTAAGAAAATCTGGCGCTATTATCATCGGGAAAACCAATCTTTCGGAATGGGCAAATTTCCGTGGAATGATGTCTGTTTCTGGCTGGAGTGGAAATGGTGGTTTAACTAAAAACCCTTATGATCTAACGAGAAATACTTGTGGTTCTAGTGCAGGTTCTGGTGCTGCAATTTCTGCAAATTTGGGAATTTTCGCGATTGGAACCGAAACCAATGGCTCTATTATTTGTCCGAGTAGCGTAAATGGAATTGTGGGTTTAAAACCTACGGTTGGATTAGTGAGCAGATGCGGAATTATCCCGATTTCTGTTTCGCAAGATACAGCAGGACCAATGACGAGAACGGTGAAAGACGCTGCGATTGCTCTTGGCGTTTTGACAGGTGTTGACGAAAAAGATGCGCATACTTTAGCTTCCAAAAATATCGCAAAAACAGATTATACTTCTTTCTTAAAACTAGACGGTCTAAAAGGAAAACGAATTGGTTATTCTAAAAAATCAAGTGGAAATGTAAAAGTAGATGCACTTTTTCAAGAAAATTTGAAATTTTTGGAGAAAGAAGGTGCCATTTTAGTGGAAATTTCAGAAGAGCCTGTTTCAAATGAAATTCAGGGAAAATCTTTTGATTTAATGATTTTGGAATACAAAGATGGATTGAACAATTATTTCAAATCTTTAGGACCAAATGCTAAAATAAAATCTGTAGAAGAATTGATAGTTTTCAACAAAAACAATCCTGAAGAAATGAAATATTTCAAACAAGAATTTCTAGAAATGACGCAGGCTACAAAAGGAATGCAAGATGAAAATTACGCCAAATTATTAAAAGAAATTCAAGAAGGAAGTCGAAAAAATGGAATTGATGCCACGCTGAAAAAGTACAAATTAGACGCACTCATCGCTGCTTCTACCAGTCCAGCTTGGAAAACGGATATGGTAAATGGCGACAATTATATTTTTGAAGGTTCTGGTGCTGCTGCGATTGCTGGTTATCCTAGCATTACCGTTCCTATGGGAAATATTGATGGATTACCGGTTGGAATTTTATTTTACGCAGAAGCTTGGAGCGAAGGAAAACTCATCAATATGGCCTATACTTTTGAACAAAAAAATCCACAGAGATTGGTTCCACAGTTTAAAAATTAGAAAAAATGTCTGATCTTCAGAAATATAATCCCGAGGAATTAATGAACAAACTCATATCTCATGAGTTTCCTGAAGTTTTGGAAAAATATTCAGCCGAAGATTTAGAAAACAATCTCGCCGTTTTTATTAATAAATTGATAGACAAAGACTTCAATAAATTAGTCAACTTATTATACCGAATTGACATCAGTGAACAAAAACTGAAAATTGCCCTTCAAAATGAAGACAAAACCATCAGTTCTAGTAAAACCATTGCCAAATTAATTATCGAAAGACAACTTCAAAAACTAGAATTTAGAAAGAAATTCAGTAAGAAAAAAATTGAGTGATGAAAAAGAAACTCGTCGTTTTATCAGGTGCAGGAATTTCTGCGGAAAGTGGAATTTCTACGTTTAGAGATTCTAACGGACTTTGGGAAAACCACAGAATAGAAGATGTGGCTTCGCCAGAAGGTTTTGCCAGAAATCCGCAGTTGGTTTTAGATTTTTATAATTTGAGACGAAGGCAATTGAAAGAAATAAAACCCAATCTCGCTCACGAAATTCTTGCAGAATTAGAACAATATTTTGATGTACATATCATCACCCAAAATGTAGATGATTTACACGAAAGAGCGGGTTCTAATAAAGTTATTCATCTTCATGGTGAACTGAAAAAAGTACGTTCGGTAAATGATGAAACCCAAATTTTAGACTGGGAAAAAGATTGCAATTTAGGAGATTGTGATGAATTGGGAAACCAACTTCGTCCGCATATTGTTTGGTTTGGTGAAATGGTTCCAGAAATGGAAAATGCGGCGGAAATAGCTTCTGAAGCAGATATTTTCATCGTGATAGGAACTTCTATGCAAGTTTATCCAGCTGCTGGATTGATACATTACATTCCTAAGAATTGTGAAATTTTTGTGATTGATCCACATTTAGAAAACCAATTCACCAAACATGAAAATTTCTTGAAAACTTCGGCTACTGAAGGAATGAAAATTTTGAAAAAGAGATTGTTAAAACAAATTATTTAAATTTTGGCTAAAGCCAATTGATTTTTTTAAAATTTGAAAACGGGCTAAAGCCCGTTCCAATTGATTTTAATATTTTATTCGAATTTACATTATTAATTTGACTAAAATTTATTGTTATTTATACCATTTTTTCTTTAACCAAAGACTTGCTTTTACCAATAAAATAAGCACTGGAACTTCTATAAGTGGCCCAATTACTCCAGCAAAAGCCTCTTTAGAATGAATCCCAAAAACGGCAATGGCAACGGCAATCGCGAGTTCAAAATTATTTCCAGTGGCGGTGAAAGAAACTGAAGCGTTTTTATCATAATCAATGCCTAATTTACGATTGATAAAGAAACTGGTGAAAAACATCAAAACAAAATAAATCACCAATGGAATCGCTATTTTAAGCACGTCAAAAGGCAATTCTACAATTTTATCGCCTTTTAAACTGAACATCACCACTATTGTAAATAACAATGCATATAAAGTAATTGGCGAAATTTTCGGAACGAAAACTCTATTGTACCACTCTTTTCCTTTTTGAGCAATCAAGAAATATCTCGTCAAAAAGCCTGTAACAAAAGGAATTCCCAAATAAATGGCAACACTTATCGCTACATCTTTCATGGGAACTGAGATTTCAAAATCTCCAAAACCTAAATATTGTGGTAAAAAATTAATAAACAACCAAGCATAAAAACTGTACGTAAACACTTGAAAAATACTGTTCAACGCCACCAACATTGCGGCATATTCACGATTTCCAGAAGCTAAATCGTTCCACACAATCACCATTGCAATACATCTTGCTAAGCCTATTAAAATCAATCCAACCATGTAATTGGGTTCATCTTTCAGGAAAATAATTGCTAAAACGAACATCAAAATCGGACCAATAATCCAATTGAGAAGCAAAGAAACTCCCATCGTTTTACGGTCTTTAAAAGCCATAGGCAAAAGACTATAATCTACTTTAGCTAACGGCGGAAACATCATCAAAATCAAACCAATTGCTAATGGAATATTAGTCGTCCCACTAGAAAATTGATTGATGGTTTCTGGAATTGCTGGCACAAATTTCCCGAGCAAAACTCCAAAAATCATTGCTGAAAAAATCCATAATGTTAAATATCTGTCAAGAAATTTCAGTTTGGGTTTCATATTAAATTTTATGAGTTTGGTTTATGATTTTCTTAAATTTTCAAAGACAAATTTCATTTCTGTAGCAATTTCTAAACTTCTGTTGAAATATGTTTCGTTCATTTCAGGCGTTCCATCAGATTTTTTAGGATCTTCGTATTTTATTGGAATTCTAGCTTCTGCACCGTAAACAATTGGACAATTTTCGTCTGCAGAATCACACGTGAGAATGGCGGCAAATGTTGACATCGGATTAAAATCATCATCATATTTTTTAGAAAAACAAATCACCGCATGTTCATTTTCGGCAAATTTTACCGCATAAACAGGATTTTCAGTTTCTGATAATTTTAAAATTTCAAAACCTTGATTTGTAAGCGTTTCAGAAATTTTTGGAAACATGGCTGTTGCTTCTGTTCCACCAGAATAGCAAAACACATTTTCAATTTGATAATAATTCGCCATTGTTTGTGCCCAAATCTGTGAAAGATGACTCCTTCTGGAATTATGAGTACAAATAAAATTTAATCTAACTTCTTTATTTTTAGATATTTTAGAAGAGATAAATTCAATTAAAGGTTGAAGGGTTATTTTTCGTTCCTCCGAAATCCTTTCCGTAGAAAGTTGAGCAATTATTTCTCTAATTTTTAAGTTCATTTGATTATTTTGATAGTTTTAAAATCGAAAAAGCGCCTCTCGTCACCAAGATAAAAATAAGAGTTCCAATGGCTAAATCTGGCATTTTGCTATGTGTAAAATAGACTAAAACCCCAGCAATTATCACTCCTAGATTGATCGTCACATCATTATTAGTAAAGATTACACTCGCCTGAATATGTGCTTCTTTGCTTTTACTTTTTTGCAAAAGATAAAGACAAGCTGCGTTCCCTAATAATGCAAAAAACGAAATAAGCATCATCATTTGAAATTCTGGAACTTCTGTTTTCACAAAAAACCTTCGCAAAACTTCTGTTAAACCTAAAATTGCCAAAATCAACTGAAAATATCCGCTTATTTTGGCAACATTTTTCTTTCTTTCAATGGCTTTTCCAACTGCAAATAAAGCCAATAAATACACAAAACTATCTGCCAACATATCTAGACTATCGGCAACTAATCCCATAGAGTTAGACCAAAAACCATAGAAAATTTCTAGCAAAAAAAAGAAAAAATTGATTCCTAAAACACTCCAAAGCAATTGTGTTTGATTTTTGTGTTCTTGGAGTTTTTCTTGCGTAAATTCTGTAGAAATATGCTGTGTATCAAAATTTAGTGTTTCTAATTGTTTGAAAATTTCTTCTTCATTTTCATGATGAAAAACCAATAATTCTCGATTGTGAATATCAAAATCCAAAGCTTCAATTGATGTGAAATTCTGAAGCTTCATTCTGATGATTTGCTCTTCTGAAGGGCAATCCATTTTATGGATTTTGAATTTGGATTTTTTCATCATATAAAATTACATTTTCTTTTGGAATTCGCAGAAAATAAAGTTTTGAGTAGTTTCAAAAGGTGTTTTATGTGTTTCTTCAAAACTATTTAAAAGCGAAAAATCATTTCCGAAAATATTCAAGAATTTCTCTTTGCTGTATTGCGTAATATCTAAACCACTACATTTTAGAGGTCCTGATTCTGAAAAAGTTCCCACAAAATACAGTCCGTTTTCTCCTAAAATATCGCTCATCAAAGTAGCATATTTTTGAATATCTTCTTCTCTGGTCAAAAAATGAAAACTTGCTCTATCATGTATCACATCAAATTTTCCTGAAGGAGAAAAATCTAAAATATCAGACACTACAAAACGTACTTTTTCTGCTTTTTCACCTAATCTTTTCTTGATTCTTTCTATCGCATTTTCTGAAATATCAAGTAAAGTAATACTTTCAAAGCCTTGTTCTAAAAGATTGTCAATCAAATAACTATCACCACCACCAATTTCTAAAATTTTGGAAGTTTTTGGTATTTTATTTCTTTCAAAAAATTGTAGAGAAGTTTCAGGTTTCTCTTGATACCAACTTACTTCTGTTTCTTTTTTGGTGGCAAAAACATTTTCCCAATGTTGCTTTTTATTTATTTCCATAGTTTAAAGTAAGCAATCCTTCAAGGATTTAAAAAAAATAATTTAACAACAACCCGAATTTTGAGTACAACAACCCACTACTTTTTCTGCATAAACCGTTATGCTGTAAATTCTAGTGGTAGAATCTTTATACTGCTGAATTTCTTCTTCGTTCAGATAATTTTTTAGAATATCATCTGGAACGATAATCGGTTTTTTCTTCTGTAAAGTAATGTTTTTGAAACCAGAATTTTCGATAATTTTCAAATAATCTTCCATTTGAATGGCAGATGCTACGCAACCAGCATACATTTCTGCGGCATTTTTAATTTTTTCGGGTAAATCTCCCACCAAAACAATATCAGAAATCGAAAAATGACCAGTTGGTTTCAAAATTCTTTGAACTTCTGCAAAAGCTTTTGGTTTGTTAGGAACCAAATTCATTACACAGTTACTTACCACAACATCGGCAACATTGCTCATCAAAGGAATATTCTCAATGTCTCCCAAACGGAATTCTACATTATTGAAACCTAATTTATCTGCATTATTTCTTGCTTTTTCTATCATTTCAGGAGTGAAATCTATTCCCACCACTTTTCCAGATTCGCCAGTTTCTGCACGAGCTACGAAACAGTCATTTCCTGCTCCACTTCCTAAATCTACTACGTAATCGCCTTTTTTTATTTTGGCAAATTCTGTTGGCAAACCGCAACCTAATTTAAGGTCTGCATCAGGATTATAACCTTCTAAATGGTCATAATCATCCGTCATTATATTGTACACTTCGGTACTACAACCGCCACTTCCACAGCAAGATGAAGCGTTAGTATCTTGGTTTTGCAAAGCAATTTCTGCATATTTTTGCTTTACCATTTCTTTGATTTCTTCGTTAGAATTCATTTTTTTAAATTTTAAATTTTAAATGATAAATTTTTGATATTTTTTTGAAGCTATTTCCTGCTTTCGCTACTCGCTTTTTTATTTTTAGATTCTTCGACTCCGCTCAGAATGACAAAATAAAAAGAGCTCAAACAAAGCGCTCAATCAGGGCTAGTTCCGTTTTCATTTTTGAAATAACTTTAGCAGCAAGATTTCTGCTTTTCTATTTTTCTGAAAATTTCAGAAATAAAATGCTCCATTTTCTTCAATGTATCTGGATTAATACAATAACAAATCGCTTTTCCATCTATTTCCCCCTGTATAATTCCTGCGTTTTTCAGTTCTTTAAGGTGTTGAGAAACGGTTGGTTGTGCTAGTTTCACTTCCTCAACAATATCATTACAAATACATGAATCTACAGAAAGTAAATATTCTACAATCGCAATTCTAGCAGGATGAGAAAGCGCTTTCATTAATTTTGCCACTTCATTTTGTTCTTCTGTAAAATGTTCAGTTTTAGAAATTCCCATATTTTTATATTTTCATATTGCAATATTACGATGTATAATTTTCTAAACCAAAATTTTCTTCATAAATTTGAAAAAGAAATTCAAAATTATGTCTATTCAAGAAAATTACCATAAAATTAAAGCCCAAATCCCAGAAAACATAGAATTGGTAGCTGTTTCTAAATTTCATCCTGTTGAAAAAATAAAAGAAGTTTATGATTGCGGACAAAAAATTTTTGGAGAAAATAAAGTACAAGAGCTTTTAACCAAAGTAAATGAACTTCCTGCTGATATTCAATGGCATTTAATTGGGCATTTACAAACCAATAAAGTAAAATACATTGCTCCTTTTATAGATACCATTCAAAGTGTAGATTCTGAAAAATTATTATTAGAAATCAACAAAGAAGCAGCAAAAAACAATAGAATAATTAAAGTTTTACTTCAAGTAAAAATTGCCGAAGAAGAAACCAAATATGGTCTTGAAATCGCTGAAGCGAAAGAAATTTTCAGCAATTATTTAGAACACAAATACCCAAATATTGAGATTTTAGGTTTGATGGGAATGGCAACTTTTACAGACAACAAAAATCAAGTAAAATCAGAGTTTTTAGTTCTAAAATCTCTATTCGATGAACTTTCTACCTTCAGAAAACTAGAAACACTTTCTATGGGAATGAGTGACGATTTTGCACTTGCAATAGAATGTGGCTCTACTTCTGTAAGAATAGGTTCTGCTATATTTGGAGTGAGAAATTATTAAAATTTAAGGATGACTGAGAAAAAATATACTTACCTCTACTTTGCCATTTTATTTTTCGCAATTTTTATTCCTTTTTTTATTTCTTATGGAGGAATAGTTGCAGATACGCTGAGTTATATAAAAATTGCAGATAGTATTCCTGATGTAAAATCTAATCTTTTTCCACTAGGCTATCCTTTAATAATTAGATTATTTCATTCATTAACGGATGATTATTATTTTTCTGCAAGAATAGTAAGCATTTTGACTGTTTTACTTATTGGAGTATTTTCTTATTATAAGAAATTTTATTTCAAAGAAACCGTTATTTTATTATGTACCAAAATTTTTGTTTTTTGCATATACAATCTCATATCTGAAGGTTTATTTTTAGGAATTTTTTATTTTTTAATCTATTATTTTCATGAATTTTTTACCAAAAATAAAAAAGGCTGGTCTTTTATATTGCCAACAAGTTTATTATTTCTTGCGTTATTTTTAACCCGATATTCTGGGATTTTTATTTACATAGCAATACTTATTTTTTTCTTAATAAATTATAGAAAACCAACTTTTAAGAATTATAAAAAAGATTTTTTCGTTGTAATAATTTTAAGTGGTTTCTTCCTTGCTTCTTACATGCTCTATAATTTTCTAAATTTCGGAGGAATTATGGGCGAAAATGAGAGATTTTCTGTAGATAAGACCAGTATTGGTCTTGATATCATTAGAAATTTTCTTGGAGTGATGAACTTAGCAAACCCAATTCTTGGAATAAAACCTGCTCATTTTACTCCCATCACTATTATTATAGAGTTTTTTCTTTTCTTTATTAATCTTATTTTTATTTATCTAATTTACCATCTCTTCAAAAAAAATAAAGCTTGGAAGTCAGATTTTACAATTACATTTTTATTGATTTCTTCGGCAACTTATTTGGTTTTAGTAATCATCTCAAAATTTTTTCAAGGCATAGAAGAACTCAATACTAGAATGCTTTCCGAAAGCAGTTTCCCTTTATTTCTTAGTGCTATAATTCTATATTTTCAATCTGATTATAATAAAAAAATCATATTTTATTTAGCTGTATTTTCACTTCTATTTAATGCTGCTTACTTGATAAAAACTCCACAAAATTTTCTTAAAAGAAAAGCAGAAGTTGAGAATCAATTCGTAAATTTAAAAGACAAAAAGTACTATTTTGATAATATAAAAAATGTAGAAAAATCGCGTAAAGAATATAAAATTCCTATTATTAATAAATCTTTTTATTACGAACATGGTAATCAACAAAAACCATTTATTGATGGAAATATAATTATTTCAAAAAATCCAGAAATTAATTTATTGTTAAAAGACACTGTTAAAAATAAAAAAAGCATTATTTTTAGCAGTGATATTAAATAATTTCACACAGGTTCTCCATAAAAATAAATAAATTTGCCTTATGCAAAAAGTATTAATCGTAGAAGACGAAAAAGCAATTTCTGGTGTACTGCACAGTATTTTATCAGATGAATTAACCAATTACGAAGTTTTGGTTGCAGAAGATGGTTTAGAAGCCTACAAACTCATCGAAAAAGATGATTTTGCCTTAGTCATTTCAGATATAAAAATGCCAAAACTTTCGGGTACAGAACTTTTGAAACAATCACTTCAATTAAAACCAGACACTACTTTTGTCATGATTTCTGGTCATGCTGACATTGATACTGCCGTAAATTCTCTTAAAGATGGCGCTTACGATTTTATTTCAAAACCTATTGACATCAATAGATTGATTACCAGCGTAAGAAATGCTCTTGACCGTAAAAATTTGGTTCAAACGACTAAAGTTCTTCAAAAAGAGAATACTCAGCTCAAGAAAAAAGTCAACAAAAAATACCAAATGATTGGTACTTCTGAAGCGCTTTCTAAAATTCAAAATATGATTGAAAAAGTAGCTGCTACAGATGCAAGAGTTCTCATTACAGGTCCAAATGGTGCTGGTAAAGAATTGGTAGCCCACTCTATTCATGCACAAAGTGAAAGAAGCAGAGGACCAATGATTGAGGTAAATTGCGCAGCAATTCCATCAGAATTAATAGAATCTGAACTTTTCGGTCACGTAAAAGGTTCATTTACAGGTGCTATAAAAGACAAACAAGGTAAATTTGAATTAGCAAACGGAGGAACTATTTTCCTAGACGAAATTGGAGACATGAGTTTGGTTGCACAAGCTAAAGTTCTTCGTGCGCTTCAGGAAAGCAGAGTTTCACCTGTAGGAAGTGACAAAGAAATAAAAGTAGATGTAAGAGTGGTTGCTGCAACCAATAAAAATCTACAAAAAGAAATAGAAGACGGAAAATTTAGAGAAGACTTGTATCATAGACTTTCAGTGATAGAAATTTATGTACCACCATTAGATGCTAGAAAGGAAGACATTCCGCTTTTGGTAGAACATTTTGCTCAAATCATTGCAGATGAACAAGGAAATGCAGTTAGAAAATTTGATGATAAAGCGATAAAAGCACTTCAAAATTTCTCTTGGACAGGAAACATTCGTGAACTGAGAAACGTAGTAGAGCGTTTAATCATTTTGGGCGGAAATCCTGTAACAGCAGAAGATGTAGCTGCTTTTGTAAGAAAATAGTATGTTAGATGCTAGATTTTAGATCTTAGATACTAGAAAAATTTAATAAATTTATACACTAAACCACGTGATTTTGCGTGGTTTTTGTTATTTTTAAACTTTAAATTAAAAACTAATAACTTCTAAATTTTATGGCTAAAGGAATCACTTTCTTTACTTCAATAATTTTAATTTACATTATATACAATTATCCTGTAAACAAAGGTTACCCATTATTGGGATTTCTCATTTGTCTTATTGTTTTATCTTTTTCTGCCTCCAAAATATATTCTGATTACAAAAAAATGGGAGATGAAACCTTTGAAAATGTTGAAAAGAATACTGACAAAATATTAAAGAACAATGGAATTTTCGAGTACAAAAATGATGGTTTCTACATCAAACAAAGAAATACTATTGATTTCGTGAAATGGAATGATGTTGAAAGTGTTAGTTATTTTGAATTAAAAATGCTCAAAAAAGTAAGTCAAAACGGCATCGAAATTGTGACCAATAAAAAAATATATAAAATTCATAATAATGACGAACAAACAATTGGTCTAGAAAAGTTTGAAAATGAAGTAAATAAAAATTTAAGTATAGAAAAACTCTACGATTCTGAAGTTTTATCTGATGGTTCTTCCAAAACACCACTCTATCTAAAAACTTTAAATTAAACAGATTCAAAAACTGTTTTTGTTCCGTTTTTCTTATTTTTACATCTAAAATATATTTTTATGAAGAAAATAGGCTTTTTCCTTATTTTATTAAGTCAAATCACCTTTGCACAAACTTTCACCAAAAAAGATACTTTAAAAGGCTCTGATACGGCGTTTAGAAATTTTTGGGACGTCAAAAAATATGAACTCACTGTAGAACCTAATATTCAGGATCAATCAGTCAGCGGAAAAAACACCATTTTCTTTGAAATCACCAAAGATGTAGAAAATCCTACGTTTCAATTAGACCTTCAAAAGCCTATGAATTCTAAAAATTTCATGGGAAATTTTAATTACACCCAAGTAAAAACCGAAGACGACTTCATTTTTATAGAAACTCAACAAAGTTTCAAAAAAGGAGAACGATTTTACATGATTTTAGAATATTTCGGGAATCCTAGAATCGCAAAACACGCACCTTGGGATGGAGGTTGGGTTTTCACCAAAGATGAACAAGGCAATCCTTGGATTTCTGTAGCGCAAGAAGGAGACGGAACCAGTCTTTGGTTACCTTCAAAAGATATTTGGAATGATGAGCCAGATGAAGGCATAGAAATGAAAATTATTACGCCAAAAGATTTAACAGGAGTTGGAAACGGTAAATTAATCTCTCAAACCGTAGAAAAGGGCAAAAATATCTTCACTTGGGAAGTTAAAAACCCTATCAATCTATACAGCATTGTTCCTACCATTGGGAAATTTGAACATTTTTCTGAAATCTATGATGGCGAAAAAGGTAAACTTGATTGCGATTATTATGTACTTTCTTACAATTTAGATAAAGCCAAAAAACAATTTACTCAGGTAAAACCAATGCTTCAAGCTTTTGAATATTGGTTTGGAGCTTATCCTTTCTACGAAGATGGTTATAAATTGGTAGAAACGCCTTATTTAGGAATGGAACATCAGTCTAATGTAGCTTACGGAAATCATTATTTAAATGGTTATCTTGGTAGAGATTTATCTGGAACTGGAGTTGGATTAAATTGGGATTTCATCATTATTCATGAATCTGGTCACGAATGGTTTGCGAACAACATCACTGCAAAAGATCAAGCTGACATGTGGATTCATGAAGGTTTTACTTGTTACTCAGAAACGCTTTTTACTCAAAATTATTTGAACAAAGAAAAAGCAGAATTATATATTAAAGGAATCCGACAAAACATAGAAAACGACAAACCTATTATCGGGAAATACGGTGTAAGAAACGAAGGAAGTGGTGACATGTATTACAAAGGAGCTAATATGCTTCACACGATTAGAACTGCTATAAACGACGATGAAAAATTCAGACAAATTTTAAGAGGAATCGGTACAGATTTTTATCATCAAACAGTAACTACTCAGCAAATTGAAAATTATATTTCTGAAAAATCTGGAATAAATTTCTCTACTGTTTTTGACCAATATTTAAGAACTACACAAATCCCGATTTTAGAATATTCACAAAGTGGAAAAACGTTAAAATACAGATGGACGAATACTGTAGAAGGTTTCAACTTGCCTATAAGAATAGAAAATACAACTCTAACTCCAACTAAAGATTGGCAAATCATTAAACTGAAAGACAAAAAAGACATTAAGTTTAATGATAATTACTATGTAAATTATGAAAGAACAGGAATCTGATATTAGAATCTGGGAAGCTTTTGCTGAAAAAATTGGAGGAGAATATATTCCGAGGAAATATTGGAATTCTGACCGAACCTTATTTCATTATAAAAATTTCAAGATTTATTTTGATTATTTTACCTATTATACTTCTGGAGAGGCTTCCTTAAGTAAAACATTTACAAGACTTGTCATTCCTTATAAAAGTTACGATGACTTTCAATTTAACATCTACGAAGATGAATTGATTTTTAAAATCGCCAAAATTTTTGGATTTCAAGATGTAAAAATAGGTAATGAGGAATTTGATAAAAAATACATCATAAAAACCAATAATGAACAAAAGTTAAAGAATATTTTTAACAGCACCACTCTACTCAAAAAATTAGAGAATTTTGAAAATACAAGTCTTTTAATTTCAAAAAAATATGGAGTTTGGGAAGAAGAATTACCCGAAAATGAATATGAATTAAGTTTTGTACTCAACTATCATGTTAAAGATTTAGAAACCCTTATTCAATCCAAAGATTTTATAACAGAATTCTTTGACAGATTTCAAGATTTAGTTAGGATTGAAGTTTCTACTTATCTTAGAAAACTCTAATTTTTAAGATTTCAGCACAATTCTAAACGTAGTTCCCTTTCCTACTTCGGATTCTGCTATTTTGATGTCGCCATTGTGATATTCATTGATGACGCGTTTTGCCAAAGACAAACCAAGACCCCAACCTCTTTTTTTGGTAGAATAACCCGGTTTGAAAGCACTTCGCATTTGAGTATTAGTCATTCCAGAGCCAGAATCTTTTACATCAATTAAGACGTAATTATTTTTAGAATAAAGAGAAATTTCCAATTTCCCCTCTCCTTTCATCGCATCTACCGCATTTTTCACAAGGTTTTCAATCACCCAACTCATCAAAATTCTATTGTGAGGAATCAAAATTTCTCTTGAAGGAACTTTGAGTTCAAAATTTACTTTTCTGGAAATTCTAGATTTCAAATAATCAAAATTTTGTTGAACTGTTTCCTTTAAATTCAAATCATTCAGTTCTGGAACCGAACCAATTTTAGAAAAACGCTCAGAAATGGTTTTTAAACGATTGATATCTTTATTGATTTCCAACAAACCATCGTCATTTCTATTGGCATCGAGTTTCATCACTTCTACCCAACCAATCATAGAAGAAAGCGGAGTTCCGATTTGATGTGCTGTTTCTTTAGCCAAACCAGCCCACAACATGGATTCATCTGATTTTTTGATAGTGCGCAAAAACCAAAAAGAAAACAAAAGATACAAACCAATGAACAAACCTAATGCATAAGGATAATAACGCAGAAAATTGAGCAAATCTGAGTTGTCATAAAACACGAATTGGTTATTAAAATTGGGCAACTGAATTTCAAAAGGAGGATATTTATCATCCATTTCGGCGATTTTCTGTTTCAGTTTTTCGGGATTGTTTAAGATTTCTTCGTCGATGTTTTTACTTTCAATCAGATTTCTATTTTTATCGGTGATAATGATGGGAATGTCTTTATTTTCGTCGATAACATTGAGTGATAAGTCATTCAATCGAGAATCTACGTTATTGTCTTGAAGATATTTTACAGCCGTTGCAAGCGATTTTATTCTGTCGGTTTCTTTTTTTCTAAGATGATTGATTAAGAAATTAGAAGAAACAGCCAATCCTGCAACTATTATGGTTAATAGCACAAACACAAACCAATTGTTAATCTTAGAAATAAAATTGTTTCTCAAGAATTTAAAATTTAAATTACTTTAACTGATTCAAAACTTTGTACAGCGCATCACTCAAATCATTGGCCTGATAATTATTCATAATAATTGCAAAAACATATTTTTGACCAGATTTAGAAGTATGATAACCTGCAAAAGCTCTACAATCTTTTATACTTCCGCTTTTCATTTTCATGCCGTTTCCTTGCACCGGAAATCCTTCAAAATATTCAGCAAACCAAGGTTGTTTTTTTGCCCAAATCAAAGCTAAAACTTCAGCTCTTGTAGAAGCATAATTTTGTGGAGACAATCCACTTCCATCTACAAAATTAATCATTCTTTCATCTATTCCATGTTGTTTCCAGAAATTTTTAAGGTATTTCATTCCACTTTCAAAAGAAGAATTTCCTGTTTTTTCTTTAGCCATTGTCTTCACGAAAGTTTCACCGTAGAAATTGATGCTTTTTTTCAGAAACCAAAAAACCATTTTATCTAAAGTAGGTGACAAATATTCTAAAATCACTTTATTTTTAGGAAATGCTAAAGGATTTTGTCCTTCAATTAATCTCTCAGAATTGATGATGATTTTTCCGTTAAAAGCGATGTTTTGTTTCTTTAATTCTGCTACCATTTCTAGTGCCAATTGTTTTGGTGGATTAGGTGTAGCTCCAGAAACCGTTATATTTTTTGCAGGAAGCGTTCCCGTTACATGCGCCACATCATTATATGGAGTAGTAAAAATAATGCTTCTGTCAGTAGTCCCTTCCGTTCTTGCATCATTCACAAAATGCACACCTTCTAAATTGATATTGAAATTTTTAAAATCTTTGCCAAAAGTATTAATGTCAAATTGGTTTTCCCGCCAATTTACGCCCCAAACTCCAGCTCCGTAATAATTTCCAATATCGTTATAAGGCCAACCTCCAGGAATTTTTTGAAAATCAAAGTACATGTCATCTATCACTAAATCTCCAGGAATTTCTTTGATATTTCTAGACTTGAGCGTTTCTATAATTTTTGAAATAAAATGTTCTGGTTTATAACCATCATATCGCCAACTTCCCAAAGTTGGATCTCCATTTGAAAAAATATACAGATTTTTATCGAATGCTATTTGAGTTTTGTATTGATAATTCTTTCCTAAAGTTTCCAAAGCCGCTGCAGCTGTAAAGATTTTCATGGTAGAAGCGGTAGACAATCCTTTGTTTCCTTGATATTCATAAACAAAGTTTCCGCTTTCATCTGCTACATAAAAAGAAAGATTCCCAGAATACATAGGAGAAGACGCCAAAAGTGACTGAACTGCTTTATCTAAATTCTGTGTAACCGACTGTGAATAAAATATTTGCAAGCAAAAAACCGTTATAAAAGCAAAAAATTTCTTCATAAAGAATAATTGTTTTTTCAAATATAAAGAAAATAAAATGGATTACTTCTTCCTAAAAAATTAAAAAAACAAAGAAATAAATGATTTATTAGCAATGTCAATTTATTAAACAATTATTTAATTAATAAAATAAACGATGATTTTTATCAATTTTATATTAAAATTTTATTTTTTAACATTTTATTATCATTTATTTAGTATATATTTGCATCATAATTAACCGACTAAAATTTTTAAAATTATGTCATACACAATTGTAGGGCTCTTCGGAAGCCAAGATCAAGCAAAAGCAGTTTCTGAAAGTTTAGAAAAAAAAGGTTTCAAAGACTCTGATTACATTGTTTACCTTACCCAAAGTAAGCCAGTAGAAAAATCTTTTTGGAGCAAACTTTTTACTAATGACATAGACCAAGAAGCTACTGCTGTAGATTCTTTGATTACTAGTGTGGCGATTAATAATGATACTGAATTACAATTAGCAAAAGACGCTTTCAGAGAAAACAAAGTAGTCAATACTTATGAATTACCCGAAGTAGATTTTGCAGAAGCAGTAGATTTAGATTACATTAAAAAAGTAGTTGCCCTAAAAGCAAAAGCGCTTATTTACGCAATGCCAGAAATTAAAACTTCTAGCTCAGAGATGAGCACAGGAATAAATTCTGAAGTAAGTTCAAACACATAATTCTTCATATCAAATTAATTTTTTCATACGAAGCCCGAAATTTATTTTCGGGTTTTCTTTTTAGGAATTACAGTAAAGCTTTTATTTTAAAGCTTTTTTTTTGTATTTTCGTGATAATTAAAGAGGTTCAAAGATGGTTTATGATTTAGAAAAAGAAAATAAAGAAATTCAGTATCGCTATAAAGATTTAATCTCTAATACATACAGAACTCTTGATGAAGAACAGAATAAACTCATCAGGAAAGCATTTGATATTGCTTTAGACGCTCACAAAGACCAAAGAAGAAAAACGGGCGAACCTTACATCTATCACCCTATCGAAGTGGCAAAAATTGTTGCCAATGAAATAGGTTTAGGAGCCACTTCTATCGCTTGTGCATTACTTCATGACGTGATTGAAGATTCTGAATATACTTATGAAGACATCAAGAAAATTTTTGGTCAAAAAATAGCAGATATTGTTAATGGATTGACAAAAATTTCGGTGATGAACCATCAAAACATTTCGGTTCAGTCTGAAAATTACAGAAAATTACTTCTTACGCTTTCAGAAGATTTCCGCGTAATTCTCATCAAAATTGCAGACAGATTGCACAATATGAGAACTCTTGAAAGCATGAGAGATGACAAACAAAAGAAAATTGCCTCTGAAACGGTTTACATTTACGCTCCTCTTGCTCATAGACTAGGACTTTATAACATAAAATCAGAACTTGAAGATTTATCTTTAAAATACAACAATCCAGATGTTTATTATGATATTGCTAATAAATTAGAACTCGCCAAAGATAATCGTGAAAAATATGTAGAAGAATTTAAAAAAGAAGTTTCGGAGCAACTAAAAGAAGAGCATCTCAATTTTACCATCAAAGGACGAGCAAAAGCCATCAGTTCTATTTATAGAAAAATGCTGAAGCAAAACGTACCTTTCGAAGAGGTTTTTGATAATTACGCGATTAGAATTATTTATAAATCAGACGCTAAAAACGAAAAATTCATCGCTTGGAAAATCTATTCCATCGTTACCGATTTATACCACAGCAATCCACAAAGAATGCGCGACTGGATTACAAATCCTCGTTCTACAGGTTACGAAAGTTTACATTTAACCGTTTTAGGTCCTGACAAAAAATGGATTGAAGTTCAAATTCGTTCAGAAAGAATGGACGAAATCGCTGAAAAAGGTGTTGCAGCGCATTATAAATACAAAGAAGGTTTCAAACAAAACAGCGACGATAGAAACTTTGAAAAGTGGGTTTCTCAGATTAGAGAAGTCATAGAACAACAACAAAACCTTTCCACTACAGAACTTTTGGATAATATTAAACTTAATCTTTATTCCAAAGAAGTTTTTGTTTTCACGCCAAAAGGAGAAATTAAAATTTTACCAGTGGGTTCTACCGCTTTAGATTTTGCATTTTCAGTTCACACCGATTTAGGAATGAAATGTTTAGGTGCAAAAATCAACGGAAAACTGGTTCCTATTTCTTACGTTTTACAAAACGGCGACCAAATAGACATTCTTTCTTCTCAAAATCAAAAACCAAAGCAAGATTGGCTAGATATTGTTATCACTTCTAAAGCAAAATCTAGAATTAAAGCCGCGCTTAACTCCGAAAAGAACGGACAAGTTGCAGAAGGAAAAGAAATTTTCCAAAGAAAATTAAGACATGCAAAACTTACCTTTTCAGAAGAAGAAGTAAATAATATTCAGAAATTTTTCAATCATAAAACCTCTCAAGATTTATTTCTAAAATTCTATGATGGCACTTATGATACCACAGATTTAAAAAAATATGCCGATTCTAAAAGTGCTCTGAAAAATTTCTTCCAGAGATTTAGAAAATCACCCAACATCAATACTGCTTACGAAGAAAGTCCAACCACAGACTTAGACTTAATCGTTTTCGGAAAAGATGAAGAAAAACTGAATTACAGCTTTGCCAAATGTTGTACCGTAATTCCAGGTGATAAAATTTTTGGATTTATCACGATTTCAGACGGAATTAAAGTTCATAATGACAATTGTCCGAACGCGATTAACCTTAGAGCAAATTACGATTATAGAGTAATGCCTGCAAAATGGGTTAATGAACAACGTTACAGCAGCAGAGTAAGAATAGAAATCGAAGGAATTGACAGAAAAGGATTGGTAAACGACATTACTGAAGTGATAAGTAATGCCATGAATATTGACATGAAAAGTATTTCTATCGAAAGTAATGACGGTATTTTCTTAGGAACCATCACGCTAGAAGTTAAAAACAAAAGCCAACTAGAAGAAACACTAAAACAACTCAGAAATGTACTGAGTGTAACCCAAGTAAAAAGACTATAAATATGCTGATTACCAATTATTTTAGAAAATTTTTCCAAATAGCACAATCTTCAGGAAATTTATTGATTATCTGTGTCATCGTTTCATTGATGATTGCTAACTCTAGTTTAGGAGATGATTTTCAAAATCTATTAGATTATCCAATTGGACCTTATTCTACAAGTCTTTGGATTAATGATGGTTTAATGGCAATTTTCTTTTTATTGGTAGGTTTAGAAATTAAACGTGAACTCTTAGAAGGAGAACTTTCTAGCCTTAAAAATGCGTCTCTTCCTATTTTTGCAGCGATTGGCGGAATGGTTGTTCCTGCATTAATTTTCATATTTTTTAATTACGGAACAGAATACCAAAATGGATGGGGAATTCCTATGGCAACAGATATTGCCTTTTCTCTCGCTATTATTTCTATGCTTGGGAAAAGAGTTCCCGCTTCTGTTAAAATTTTCCTTACTGCTCTAGCAATTGTTGATGATTTAGGAGCAATTGTTGTGATTGCAATTTTCTACACAGAGAAATTAGAAATCACTTATTTAGCTTTGAGTGGCGCAGTGTTATTGCTTTTAATTCTTTTGAATTTTTTCAAAGTTAAAAAACATATTTTCTACATCATTCCAGGATTATTTTTATGGCATTTTATGCATCACAGTGGCATTCATGCTACTATTGCAGGGGTTTTATTGGCATTTACCATTCCTACAAATGAAAGCACTACAGAAATCTCGCCTTTAGAAAAATTAGAAGAAAAATTACACTTACCCGTTAATTATTTCATCATGCCGATTTTCGCATTAGCGAATACTAATATTCAGTTTAAAAGCGGAATGATAGAAGGATTATTTAGCAATTTCGGCTACGGAATTATTCTAGGTTTAGTTCTAGGAAAGGTAGTAGGAATCAATCTATTTTCCTTCATTGCCATCAAATTAAAGCTAAGCGATTTACCTAAAAAAAGCAATTGGTCTCAAATGATTGGTGCAGGTTTATTGGCAGGAATTGGTTTTACCATGTCTATTTTCATCGCGTTGCTTTCTTACAAAGGACACACCGAAATACAAGACGAAGCCAAATTTGCCATTCTTGTAGCTTCTGCAATTTCTGGATTTTCTGGTTATTTTTTATTGAAACTTTTAGCTAAAAAGAAAATTTCGGTTTCCGATTATAAAGAAAATATTTAAGCATAAAAAAAGGGTTTCTAAAATTTAGAAACCCTTTTTTATTTTAAGGTTTACCTCTTTCGTATTGTGGAGGGAAGAAACTTAATTCATTATTTTCCCAAGAGCTTTTTGCTACAAAATATGGATTTCTCAGAAGTTCTCTTGCTAACAAAATTACATCCGCTTCATCTTTTTGCAGAATTTCTTCGGCTTGAGTTGCATTGGTAATCAAACCTACTGCACCAGTTTTCACTTCTGCTTCTTGTTTGATTTGATGAGAAAAAGGGACTTGATAACCAGAAAAAACATTGATTTTAGCACCAGAAATATTTCCACCGCTAGAAACATCAATTAAATCTACACCTCTTTCTTTTAAGATTTTAGAAAGCACAACAGAATTCTCTACATCCCAACCGTTTTCAGCGTATTCTGTTGCAGAAATTCTCACAAACAAAGGAACATTTTCGTTGAGAACTTCATTTACAGCCTCTACGATTTCTAGTAAAATTCTCGCTCTGTTCTCTAAACTTCCACCATATTCATCTGTTCTCACATTGCTTAGAGGAGATAAAAACTGAGAAATTAAATAACCATGTGCAGCATGAATTTCAATCACATCAAAACCTGCTTTCACACTTCTTACTGCAGCTTCTTTAAAAGCGTTTACCAATTCTGAAATTTCAGATTTTGTTAAAGCATGAGGTGTTCTTTCACCTTCTAGATAAGGAATTTCTGAAGGCGCAACCGTAATCCATCCGTTTTCTTCCAAAGAAGTTTGTTTACCATTCCAAGTAGAAGCTTTTCTACCAGCGTGACCTAATTGAATCCCAATTTTGGTTTCTGTATTTTGATGGATGAATTCTACGATTTTTTTCCATGCTTCAGCTTGTTCATCATTCCAAATTCCTGCACATTTATCCGTAATTCTACCTTCTGGAACTACACCAGTAGCTTCTGCAATGATTAATCCTACTCCACCAAAAGCGCGAGTGGCATAATGCACCAAATGAAAATCATTTACTACGCCATTTTCTGCAGAATACATACACATAGGCGCCATGACTATTCTGTTTTTTATTTCTAAATTTCTAAACTTAATTGGGGTAAAAAGTTTCATATTTATAAAATTAATTTGAGCCCAAATTTATCATTTTTACGCAGAAAATCACGATTAATTCTTTGGTTTCACAAAATTTTTGTAATTTTACTCTCCGATTTTTTTAAAATGGAAAAAGAATTAAGAATTAAATTTTCTCAAATAGAAAGAAACGAACTTTCAGACATAGAGAAAACCCTTCATGAAGCAGCTATCAATGCTAGAAAAAACGCTTATGCTCCCTATTCTCATTTCAATGTAGGTTGCGCTGTTCTTCTGGAAAACGGAGAAATTGTTACCGGTAACAACCAAGAAAACGCAGCTTATCCTTCTGGTTTATGTGCAGAAAGAGTCACAGTTTTTAATATTGGCGCCAATTATCCGAACGTAAAAATTAAAAGACTATACGTTATTGGTGGACCTTCTAGAGAAGAGACTTTTACTACTGCTACTCCACCTTGTGGTGCATGCAGACAGAGTTTACTAGAATATGAAACGAAGCAAAATGAGCCGATAGAAATTTATTTCTCTGGAATTGATGGGGCGGTTTATAAATGTGATTCGATTAAAGATTTACTTCCGTTCTCGTTTGATGCTTCTTTTTTATAAAATCTAAATAGAAAACCTTAGGGTTTTCTATTTTTTTTGAAATATATAGACCAAAAATTTTCACAATTTCTGGTTTAAATGTACATTTGCAATGCTTTTGGTTTCCGATGTTTGTCGGAATTAAAATGGGAATTCGGTGAAAATCCGAAACTGTCCCCGCAACTGTAAATCGTGCTTCGGTGAAAATCGAAGGAATTTTTTGCAAAAAAAGCCATTATCTTATTTGAAAAGATGAGAAGGTGCAAAAAATGCGAAAGTCAGGAGACCTGCCAAAAACATTCATTATCAATACTTTCGGAGGAAAAGTAGAGAAATCCTGTAAAAAACGCAGTTCTTCTGTGGTTTTTCTTTATTTCTTTTCCAGAAAGTTATTGATAGCAGTCATTAACTTTAAAATTTAACAATGAAGAAAAACTTAATCTTCGCAGGAATGCTCTTTGTGACGGGAATTTCACAATTGTCAGCTCAAGAAAAAGAAGAAAAATTAATTCCAGAAGTGAGCATCGCAGCAAAAGCTAAACAACAACTTCACAAAACAGGTAAAAATGTACAACTCCTTACTTCTAAAGATTTAGAAAAATTCAAAGGACAAAACGCGGCAGAAATTCTTAACCAAGTCTCTGGTTATCAAATCACTGGAAACTTCAACAATGGTCCAGAACCGAAATCTCTAAAAATTAGAGGTGGAAAACTAGCCAACGTATTAATTCTAGTAGATGGAATTCCGTTAAAAGACGTTACCGGAAATGATTATACCGCTACAGACCTTAGACTTTTTGCTTCAGAAAATATAGAATCTATAGAAATTCTGAATGGAGCATCTTCGGTTTTATATGGTTCTAATGCTACCGTTTCTGTGATTAATATTAAAACTAAAAAATCTTCGCAACAAGCTTTAGAAGGAAGAATTGGAGCAAGAATTGGCAGTTTCGGAACTTTCGGGCAAAATTTGAGCGCTCAAGGAAAAATCAATCAATGGAATTATCAATTTTCTGGTTCTAATGAAAAATCAGACGGAATTTCGGCAGCTCTTGGAGAAAATTTCGATAAAGATGGTTTTGAAAAGCAAAATGCAAATGCTACTGTAGGTTACAGCACTCAAAATTTCAATGTAACTGTAAACGCTGGTTATCAACATCATTATTATGATTTTGACAATGGTACTTTTGAAGATGGAAAATACAAAGGCAATGACACCCAAAAATTCAGCGGACTCAATGCTCAATATTCATACGACAAAGGAAATATCACGTTTAATTCTAGAATTTCAGCGAATGAAAGAATCGTGAGAAACATAAATAATAATAACTATCAAGACCAATACAGCTATCAAGGTCAAAATATTTTTGCTGAATTGTACAATCAGACTCAATTTTCAGAAAATATTAATTTAGTAGCGGGAATTCAGTATGAAACTCAGAATTTAGGTTCTAAATCATTACCTTGGGGCGGAACTTCCATGCAAAATGTATTGACTCTTGGCGAAACTGAAATCAGTAATTTTGATGTTTTTGCCAATGCAAATTTAGCATATCAAATTTTTCATTTGGATTTAGGAGCACGATTGAACAATCATTCTAAATATGACAATCACTTTGTTTACAGTGTAAATCCATTTATTTTAACAGATTTAGATGACAAATTCTTAAAAATAGGCTATTCTTATGCTACTGCATTTATCGCACCTACTCTTTATCAATCTTATGGTTCACTGCCTTATGTTTTGCCAAATTTTGATTTAAAACCAGAAACCAATGCTTCGCATGAGTTGGATTTCAGTTTTGGAAAGAAAGACAGAACTTTTGTGGTAAATGCAAGTGTTTTCAGCAGAAAAGAAAAAGATGTTTTCGTGTATAACATTGTAGATTTCAACACTTATGCTGGGAAATTTTTAAACGTAGACAGCAATAAAGTAAAAGGTGTAGAATTAGGAGTTCAATATCATTTCAATGAAAAAGTAAATGTAGGTGGTAATTTCTCTTTCGCTGAAAAAGACAATCCTGCAACAAGATTGCGTTCGCCAAAACAAAGAGCAAATGCTTTTTTAGAAATTTTACCGATTAAAAATAACAGAATCAATATTTCTTATCAATTTACCTCAAAAAGAAATGATGCGTACTATGATAGCAGTAATTTTAGCACAAAAAACGTAGAATTAGAAGCGTTTCATTTGTTTAAGCTGAATATCAATCAGAAAATCACCAAATCTCTTGATACTTACTTAAACGTAGGAAACGTATTGAATACCAGTTATACAGATGTCATCGGTTTTACCACAAAACCTAGAAATATAACTTTAGGAGTAGAATATAAATTTTAAGGATTAAATTTTTATTCCACTTGTGTTTCGAGCTTCAGCAATTTATTTGCTGAAGTTTTTTTTTATGATTTTTTCTCAGAATCTAATTTGATGGTATGTTCAGAACTTGCTTCGGGTAAATTTTCGATTTCTTGGTGATATTCTTCTACTTCGTGTTTCATTTCATCTGCCAAAATTTTCTCAATTCTGAGTTTTCTGATGGCAATATTCAATTCATTTCCTAGAAGAAGTAAAATCACATTTAAATTCACCCAAACCATTAATAAAATAATCGAACCAATAGAACCGTATAAAACATTATATCTGGCAAATTTACTTACATAAACTGCAAAGAAATACGTAGTAATCACAAATACTATAGTGGTAAAAAAAGCACCAGGAAGCGCTTGTCTAAATCTGGCAATCTTGGCTGTTCCTACCCAATAAAACAATGCCAACAACAAGAAATAAAACAATGGAAAGGAAACAAAACCAATGATTTTAGATAAATTATCTACAAACCAAGAAATATCATATTGTGGCGTAAAAAGTTTGAGAACCACCTCAGAATAATACACTCCGAAAAGCGCTAAAAAGATAATCGCAATAAAACCAATCGTGATGAAAAAAGACAAAATATATTCATAAACATCGGTTCGTTTTTCTTCGGTGTGGTCATTAAATCCATCAATGAGAGAAAAAGTTCCGTTGGTTGCAAAAATCAAAGCAAAAATAATGGTAAAATTACTGATGCTCTTCATATTCGGAACAATACTTTTGGTAATGTAATTCGTAACATCTGCATGCATGTGTGCAGGAAAAACATTATGCATCAATACTTCAAAAATATAAAACTGAAGCTTATCATAATGCGGTAAATAAGGCAAAATGGAAAGCAAAAACAATAAAAACGGGAATAAACTCAAAAAGAAACTCCAAGAAATGGCAGAAGCTTTCGCGATTAAACGGTTTTTAAAAACTCCTCTTACATAAATATCAAACATTTCCCAAAGAGAAATGCCTAACATGGGCAAATGTATGCCATCTAAAAAACGATGAATTTTTCTAAGGAAAGTAGGAAGTTTCAAAATCGTTATTTTATATTTGTACAAAGATAAGGAATGAAAATTAATTTACTCTGCATAGGCAAAACTGACGATAAAGAAATTAAAAATCTCATCAATTACTATCTTACAAGGCTTCCTAGACATTGGAATTTCGAAATTACAGAAATTCCTGATGTTAAAAATGCTAGAAATCTCACGCCTGATTTGCTTAAAAAAGAAGAAGCTAAATTATTTCTCAATCAAATAGAAAACACCGATTTAGTGGTACTTTTGGACGAAAAAGGAAAACAATTTACCAGCAGAGAGTTTGCTCAAAAATTAGATTCTTATCAAAACAATTCTATCAAAAAAATCTGTTTTTTAGTGGGTGGAGCTTATGGTTTTTCAGAAGAAATGTATCAAAGAGCAAATGAAAAAATCTCTATTTCTAAAATGACTTTCACGCATCAGATGATTCGATTATTCTTTGTAGAACAGATTTACCGAGCAGACCAAATCCTACAAGGAAAACCGTATCATAATGACTGATGAGTTACGATTTGGGATTTTAGATTTAAGATTTAGAAATTATGAGTCTAGAGTTGTAACTTCTGATTTTCTGATGACTTTTTTTGCTAAAATTCCAAAGAATAAAGCCAGAAGAATTCCCATGATTGCACCTACTATGATATCTCCAGGAAAATGCATTCCGAGATATACTCTACTGTATGCAACAATAGCTGCCCAAACAAATAGAAAGTAAGGCAATTGCTTTATTTTTTTGCCTAAAAGCATGGTAAGATAAGTCGCTACAAAAAAAGAATTAGACGAGTGCGCAGAATAAAACCCGAACTTACCACCACATTTTACTTCTCTCAATAAACCTTCTAATGATGGATCATGACAAGGTCTTAATCGCTCAAAACCAAATTTAAAAATATTGGCGATTTGGTCAGAAGCTGTAATTCCTAATGCTACAAAAAGCAATATGTAGAACAATGACTTTTTATTGAAATTTTTATACAGAAAATATAAAAAAATTACGTAAAGTGGAATCCAGAACCATTTTTCTGAAACCAAAATCCAGAACGGATCAAAAGTAGAACTTCCTAAATTATTCAGGAAAATCATGGCTTGTTTGTCTTCTAAAATAATTTCTTCCATTATCTTGAAACGGGGCCTTGATATTCGTCGCTCAATTTATTGATTTCTTCTTTAGATTCTTGAATCAATTCATCAGAAGATTTCCCTTCGATTTGTTTTCTTAAATCTAATTCTTGTTTAATTTTTTCGGTAGGATCGTATTCTTGAGCTGCTTTTTTTACTTTTTCTATTTCACGCTTTATTTCCGAGACTGGATTATCTGTTTCCTTCATGATTTCCGATTTTACATCTTCCATCGCATCTTTCATTTTACGCACTCCTTGTCCCAATCCTCTTGCAATTTCAGGGATTTTATTAGGCCCAAATAAAACGACGATTACCAAAGCAATCATCAGCATTTCTCCAAAACTTAGTTCCATTCTGCAAATTTAAATTATTAATTAATAATTATTTACTTTTTTCTGTGAAAAACGTAATAAACAAAATAAGCACTCACTGCCATTAACACAAATCCTAAGAAAAAAGGCGCTCCAGAAAACTGAAATGGTAGTTTTAATTCTAAGGTTAAAAGTTTAATTTTAGCATCTGGATGAGTGAAAAAATAGAAAATCTGAGTCATCAATAACGGCCCAATAATAGACGTAATACTGATGACACTTGTTAAAGCACCTTGCAAATCACCTTGTTCTTTCGGTGAAACTTTTGATGAAATGACGGATTGTAAAGCTGGCCCAGCAATTCCACCTAAACAATAAATGGCTAAAATAGCGTACATCATCCATTCTTTTTGAGCGAATGCAAAAAGCAACATTCCGGTACAGTAAAACATAATTCCGTATAAAATACTTCTTTCGCTACCCAATTTAGGATGAACTTTTCTAATTAAAAAACCTTGAACAAAAGCGGTAAAAGCTCCCATTACTCCAAGAGAAATCCCTACTGTTTTTTCGTCCCAAGCAAATTTGTACATCGTAAAATATGCCCAATTGGTTTGTACCGCATGACTCGCCAAATACACCAAAAACCAAGCAATGAAAAGTTTTAAAATTTCAGGATGTGTTCTTACTTTTAATAATGAACCCACTGGATTAGCTCTTTTCCATTCAAAAGGTCTTCTGTGCTCTTTTCCTAAACTTTCTGGCAATATAAAATATCCGTAAGCAAAATTTACCAAACATAAAACAGCGGCTGCATAAAATGGTACTCTAGAACCAAATTGTCCTAATAATCCACCAATTACAGGACCAATGATAAATCCTAAACCAAAAGCAGCACCTATCATTCCAAAGTTTTTAGAACGATTGCTGTCATCTGAAATATCTGCAATATAAGCTGAAGCGGTAGTGATACTTGCACCCGTAATTCCAGAAAAAATACGACCTACAAACAGCCAAAAAATAGTTGGCGCCCAAGCTTGAATAAAAAAGTTAATAGAAAATCCTAAAAGTGAAAATAAAATAACCGGTCTTCTACCATACTTGTCACTTAAATTACCTAAAACTGGCGCAAAAAGAAATTGCATGAAAGCATATAAAAAACTAAGCCACCCCCCATATTTAGAAGCTTCGCTTAAGTCTCCATTAATCAATTCTTCTATTAATTTAGGCACAACTGGGATTACAATTCCCCAACCTGTAATATCAATGATTAAGGTGATAAATATAAACCAAATCGCAGCTGTTTTATTCGAATTTTTCATACAGAAAGCGAAGATACATCTTTTTCGATTTTCTAGAAATTTTTTAACTTTTACATATCAATTTATCTTACAAAAAAAGCGCTCTTTCGAGCGCTTCTTATTATTTTTCTGTGGTTGTTCTTTCGTGTGGAGCTTCTTCTTTTCCTGTTTTTAGGAAATCGTATGCAATTGCTGATGCAATGAATACGGAAGAATAAGTTCCGAAGAAAATACCTAAGAATAATGCGAACATAAATCCTTTTAAGTTATCTCCTCCGAAGAAGAAAATTGCCATAATTACCAATAATACAGTAAATGATGTATTAAAGGTTCTACCTAGTGTACTAGAAATAGAGTCATCAAACAATCCCGCTAGAGTAAGAGATTTCTTCTCTCTCAAGTATTCTCTAATTCTGTCGAATACAATTACGGTATCATTTATCGAGTAACCGAGTACTGTAAGAATCGCAGCGATAAAGTCTTGGTTAATCTCCATGTTGAATGGCATGATATTTTTAAAGAATGAGAATACCCCAAGAATGATAATTGCATCGTGAGCTAATGCTGCTACCGCACCTAATGAGAATTGCCATTTGTTAAATCTAAATAAGATATAAATAAAAATTCCTAATAACGATGCTAATACTGCATAAGTACCACCTGTTTGAATATCATCTGCTACTGTAGGTCCTACTTTAGAAGAAGAAACAATTCCTAATTCAGCACCATGAGCATCTTTGAAATCTGCTAATGTAGTATTTGGAGATAAGAAAGGTTTTAAACCTTCAAATAATTTTTTCTCAATATCTTGGTCAGCTTCGATGGATTCATCATCAATTTTATAGTCAGTTGTAATTTTTAATTGGTTTGCATTACCAAAAGTTTTAACATCTACTGCTTGAGATTCACCATTTAAAACGAATAATTTAGCAAGAGATTCGTGAGCTTTAGTAGCTTCTACATCTTTATCAAATCTTACTACATAACTTCTACCACCTTTGAAGTCTACCCCAGTTTTGAAACCATAATTGAAAATGGAGAATAAACTCGCAATAGTAAGAATTGTAGAAAAGATGTAAGCAAATTTTCTTTTACCAATAAAATCAATCCAAACATTTCTGAACCAGTTTTTAGTAATTGGAGTCCAAACAGAAAGTCCTTTTCCTTTATTTAATCTATGGAAAATCATTACTCTAGATAACAATACAGAAGTAAAGAAAGTCATGATAAGACCAATACCTGTAGTTACCGCAAAACCTTTAATAGGTCCTGTTCCGAAGATAAATAATACTAATGCTGTTAGCAATGAAGTAAGGTGACCATCTATAATTGCAGAAAGTGCATGTTTGAAACCGTCTGTATATGCTTGTTTAATAGATTTACCTGCAAATAATTCTTCTTTCGTTCTTTCGTAGATGATTACGTTTGTGTCTACCGCAATTGCCATGGTTAATACAATACCAGCAATACCAGGAAGCGTAAGTGTAGCATTGATAGAATCCATAATTCCGAAAAGGTAGAATAGGTTAAATATCATTGCTATAATCGCATAAACACCAGCACCACCATAGTAGAAAATAATATATACTACAATAATTAGGAATGCAATAAAGAAAGACCAAAGTCCTGCAGAAATAGATTCTTGACCAAGAGAAGGTCCTACTACATCAGCCTGAACAACTTTAGCAGAAGCTGGCAATTTACCTGCGCTTAATACGTCTGTAAGGTCTTTAGCTTCTTCTTGAGTAAAACTTCCAGAAATCTGAGATCTACCAGAAGGAATCGGCTCATTTACATTTGGAGCCGTGTAAACAATGTTATCTAAAGTTACTGCAACTGGTTTTCCTACGTTTTTCTCAGTAAGTGTTTTCCAGTCTCTAGTACCTTCAGTATCCATCTGCATGTCTACTACAATTCTACCAAGATTATCATAGTTAATTCTAGCAGTTTCTACCGCACCATCTACTGGAGCTTTTTGATTGATATTTCCTCTGATAGCGTAAAGTACTAAATTATCTGGATCAGCAGCATCTGGTTTATAAGCCCACATGAATTTGGTAAATTTAAGATTTGCTGGTCTCAGTTTTATTGCAATTTCGCTATTCAGAATTTTGTTCATTGCTGAAGTATCAGAAAGCTTGATATTACCTACACCAGCTTGTCTCAATGTATTCAGCTGAAGCATGTTGATAAGATTAGTGTTTTTAGCAACACCAAGAGAATCTGCTTTTGCTGGAACAATTTTAGAAAGTGTTTCTAGATAAGGAGCAACTTCGTTGATTTGTTGTACTTCCCAGAACTGCAATTTAGCAGAAGTAGAAAGCATTTTTTTCACTTTGTCTTTATCTTTAATACCTGGCATCTCTACCGCAATTCTACCAGTACCAGGAACACGTTGTACGTTTGGTTGTACCGCTCCCATTTTATCAATTCTGGTTCTAATTACTTCGAAGGCAGTTCCTACAGAAGCATCAATTTTACTTCTAATAATAGATTTTACTTGGTCATCTGTAGTATTGAATTTAATTTGACCACTTAATTTTTGAGTTCCAAAAACTTCTGGGCTAGCCAATTTAAGACCAGCTTTTTTCTCTTGATTAACTAAGTCAAACTGAGTGAAAAAATCTTCAATATAAGGTTTTGTAGACTGTTTCTGAACTTTGTCAGCTCTGTCTAGCGCTTCTATAACGATAGGATTAGTAGAATAATTGGTTAAATCATTTACTAAATCTCTTTGGTTAATTTCTAATAGAACGTTAATACCACCTTTTAAGTCCAAACCAAGCTTCATTTCTTTCTGCTTAGCTTCAGGATAGTTCAGCTGAGTGAATCCTAAATGGATGGTATCTTTAGAAAGACGCGCAATTTCTTTATTATATTTTGCTTCGTCTTCACCAGCAATAGCTTTGGCTTCGTTTTCTATTTTACTTGCATACCAAGTTGGCAACAACTCGTTGATACAAATAAGCCCAAGAACAATCGCTACAATCGTAATAAGTCCTTTTCCTTGCATTGTTTATAGTTTACAACATTTAAAATTATAGTCGGCAAATATAATGATTATCAGTTGAAATAAAAATTTTGTTTACATGATTTTAATAAATATTGAAATAAAAAATAATGCTATTAATTTTTTTCAATATTGTTTAAGAACTTTCAATTATTCGTTTTAGTATTAATAATGATTTACAGATTGTAAAATAATAAATTAAATATTTAATTATTTAAAATAAATTTTATAAATATCTAGTGAAATTATTAAAAAAAAAGTATTCATTTCTGAATACTTTTGCAATTATATTAAACTTTATTAAAATAAATCTTCATTAATTAATTGAGCTCCATTTGATATAGCTAAATCTTTTAGAATTTCACCATAAGATTCTGCAACTCCTGAATAAACATAAAACTTAATAACTTCAGAATTACCTGTAATAGAATCAGAACTTTTAACATTAAACACATAGTATTTTTTGTTTTCACCATATACATTATAAGATATGCTCTTAATTTTAGACCAATTAATAAGAATAGAATTAGTAGATTTTAAATAGTATTTTTTTATTCCAACATCATCATATAATAATCTCAATTTATTTTCCCCTTCAAAAATATCAATAGATCTGGAGTTTAACCATTCTAGCATATCTTTTTTTTCGCTGCTCAATGACGTAACCATTTCATTACCTTTTAAATTAACAATATGCGAAAAAGCTTTTTTGAAACGATCTCTTATTTCAATTGTCTGGAAATTCATTTTAATATACAAAGGCAAACCTTCATGAATATATGATGAAACAATATACAAAGCCGGAGACTCATTAGTTTCACTGATTCTAAAATCATTAATAGTATCAAAACCAATAGAAGTATAACCACCATTTGAGTTATCAATCCTAATTTTAGTAAATGAAAAAAGAATTGTATTAGTCGAATTTTTTGGAAGATGATAACTTTCTACAGAAATCACATCACTTTTTTTAGTATTTAACCAATCAATAGTCTCTTCTAGAGTTTGCGCATTGATAAAAGTGTAAAACAATACCAATAAAAAGGAAAAAATTAACTTCATACAAATAATTTTATCAAATATAACAAAAAAATTTTAGTTATAAATCTCTAAAATTTTAACGAAAAAAAATTATTTATTGAAAGTTAAACCGTCATCGAAAACAATCTGGTTTCTGGCATTTTTCTCATCATTCTTAAATCAAAAGCCATCGCAACATTTCTGGTGAAAACTCTTCCTTTTTCGGTAATTTTCACAGTATTTCCTGAAATTTCTACCAAACCATCTTCTTGCATTTCTTGTAGCTTTTTCAATGCTTCTGGTAATTCTTCAAAAGAATTTTCTGGTGTAAAAGTGGTTTCTAACTGACACATTAAATTCAAAATATGTCTTCTTAATTTTAAATCTTCTTCATTTAAAATATGTCCTTTCACCACAGGAATAATTCCCTCTTCTACTCTTTTTTGATATTCTTCTACCGATTTTTCGTTTTGAGCAAAAGCATACCAAGAATCCGAAATCGCAGACATACCTAAACCGACCATCAATTGAGTATTACTTGAAGTATATCCCATGAAATTTCGGTGGAGTTTTTTATGAATTAAAGATTGGTACAAATCATCTTTTTCGAGTGAAAAATGGTCCATTCCTACTTCTATATAACCCAATTCTTCTAACAGCTTTTTGCCATTTTCGTAGAGTTTACGTTTTTCTTCACCACTTGGCAAATCATTTTCGTCAAAACCACGTTGACCAACTCCTTTTATCCACGGAACGTGAGCGTAAGAATAAAATGCCAGTCTATCTGGTTTTAATTCCAAAGTTTTTCTGATGGTAAATTCCATTGCATCCCAAGTTTGGTGCGGTAAGCCAAAAACCAAGTCGTGAGAAACACTCTTATAACCAATTTCTCTAGCCCATTCTGTAACGTTTTTCACATTTTCGAAAGGCTGAATTCTATTGATGGCTTTTTGAACTTTTTGATCATAATCTTGCACCCCGAAACTACATCTTCTAAAGCCTAAATCATACAAAGTTTGCAAATGTACTTTTGTAGTATTGTTTGGGTGACCTTCAAAAGAAAATTCAGGATTTTCGGCAATTTCTACGGTGCTAAAAATTCCTTCTAGTAAAATTCTCAAATTTTCTGGTGAGAAAAAGGTAGGAGTTCCACCACCGAGATGCAATTCTTTAAGTTTTGGTTTTTCTTCAAAAAGATTAAGATAAAGATTCCACTCTTTTAAAACACTTTCTAAATAAGGTGTTTCTACAGAATGTTGTTTAGTTATGCGTTTATGACAAGCACAAAAAGTACACAATTGCTCACAAAAAGGAAGGTGAATGTAAATAGAAATTCCTTCTTGAGCATTACTCTCGTTGAAAGACTGAATAACAGTTTTCTGCCATTGTTCGGAAGTAAAACCATCATTATCCCAGTAAGGAACGGTAGGATAAGAAGTATATCTAGGTCCCGGAATATTATATTTATCGATTAAAGAATTCATTTTTTGGAAATTTTAAATTCTAAATTTTAGATTTTAGATTTTGATTTGCAAAAATAAGGTTTATTTAGTTATTTCTAACAGACAACTTAGATAAGGTTTATTAATTTTATGAATATCTTCTGTGAAAATCTGTGAAATCTGTATGAAACTATTTAAAAATTGCTTTTAAAATTCTATTTTTTCCTGCAAAAACGAGACTGTTTTCATCTATCCATTCGCAAACGTAAAGATTTTTTTCTTGTGAAATCGTTTTCCAAGTTTTTCCATAATCGCTAGAAAATTCTATATTCTGGTCTCCCACTGCAATAATGTCTTTTCCTTTAGATTTCGGACGAATTTTAACACATGTTTTATATCCACCATTTTTTCCAGAAGCTTGAATTCGCCAGGTTTCGCCACCGTCTGAAGTTGTAGCGATATTGTTAACATTATCTGATTGTTGGGTATAATCACCGCCTACTGCAATCCCGAATTTCTCATCATAAAAATCAATAGAATAAATTCCTGTAGACGATTTCCCGTTGACAAAAGGCGTATTGTAAACATTCCAAAAATAAGGTTTATCCCAATTGAATTTAAAAATTCTAGAAACCGTTCCTCCTGTTGCAATCCAAACGGTATTTCCTTTCATTGCAATATTGGTATTGCTCGCTGCAAAATGTGCTTCTCCTTCTTGATATTTCGGCATAATTCCGCCGTCGTTTTTATAACTTTTGCTCGAAATAATTCTAAAATGAGGTTTTCCTTCTTTTCTTGGGTCACTAATCGCCAATCCCCTTCCCTTTTCATCAAACATAAAAGCGTCATAAAATGCAGTTTTTATGGTATCGGTAAAAACTTCTTCTGCCGTAAAAGTACTTTTCGTAATTTTATAAAAAGTAGCAGGACTTTCGATGTTTACAGTGTAAAACAAATCGTCTGTTTGTGCCAATGTCCTGAATTGAAGATTTGCATCTGATAATTTCATTTGCTTTCTAATCGTTGGTTCTTTCAAATGAATATACCCAAATTTAGAATCTGTAGCAGCGTAATACACTTTATTTTGCCAAATCTGAATTGCTCTTACACTCATGTTATAATTATCTGCTAAAACCGAGAATTCTAGACTTTGAGCCATTATAAAAGCATGAGCCAACAAACAAAAGGCTAATATTATTCTTTTCATTTTTACTTTTTTACAAAAATAAAAAATCCCACCAAAAAGTGGGATTTAATTTGTTAATCTTTATTATCAATATCGATTTCTATTTCTTCTAAAGGTTCTTGTTCCGCTTTGAAAGTTTCACCGAAACCACCATTTTGAAGTTTAGAATTTTTTCTACTGTATAAGAAGTAAATCACAAAACCAAACAACAACCAAATAGCTGAGTACGTTTGTGCTTCTATACTTAAATTAATAATCAAATAAATATTAATTAAAATTCCTAAAGTTGCAATTACTGGCAATGCAGGAACTCTAAAATTTCTTTGAAGATTAGGTTGTTTTACTCTCAATACCCAAACCGCAACACAAACCATCGTAAACGCGAAAAGCGTCCCGAAACTTGTCATGTGTGCCAAATCATTAATAGGTGTAAAAGCTGCAACTACAGAAATAACCCCACCTAGAATCATTAAATTTTTACTTGGAACACCTGTTTCTGCATTTACTTTAGAGAAAGTTTTAGGAATTAAACCGTCTTTAGACATTCCTAAGAAAATTCTAGATTGTCCCATAATCATTACCATCAACACAGAAATAAGACCTACTGTAGCAGCAATCGTGATGATGTATCCTGCCCAAGCTTGACCAGCAATATCAAACGCATAAGCTACTGGAGCTTTAATTGCATCTGGATATTTTCCTAGTGGATTGAAATCTGAATAATGCATCATCCCTGTTAAAACCAATGAAACTAAAATATACAATAAAGTACAAATTAATAACGAAGCGATAATAGCAAATGGTACATCTTTTTTAGGATTAATCGCTTCACCAGCTTGTGTAGAAACCGCATCAAAACCTACATAAGCAAAGAAAATGGCAGAAGCTCCCGCAATAATTCCGGCATAACCATAAGCACTGTGCGAAACTCCGTTTTCAGTAATCACCGTTGGCTCTGGAATAAAAGGTGTCCAGTTAGCTGGATCAATGAAAAATGCTCCTGCTACAATTACGAAAATAATCGCAGCTACTTTTAGCATTACAATAAAATTATTTGCTTTAGCAGCACCTTTGGTTCCTCTCAATAAGATAGAAATTACTATTAAAACAATGAAAAACGCTGGTAAATTCATAGAAAAACCTGAGTTTCCTGCTGCTAAATATGTTTGAGGATCGGTAGTTAACCAAGCTGGAAGATGCAAGCCAAACATTTTGAGTAATTTCCCAAAATATCCTGACCAAGAAACCGCCACCGTCATAGAACCCATTGCGTATTCTAGTATCAATCCCCATCCAATAATCCACGCAAAAATCTCTCCTACTGTTCCATAAGCATAAGCATAAGCAGAACCTTCTACGGGTAGAATCGATGCAAATTCTGCGTAACACAGTGCTGCAAATACACAAGCAATCCCCGCTATTACGAAAGAAAGTGCAAGAGCTGGACCTGCATTATAATATGCACCAGTTCCTGTCAATACAAAGATACCACCACCAATAATGGCTCCAATTCCTATGGCTGTTAAACTCCATTTTCCGAGAACTCTCTTTAGCTGACTCTTTTTGATGTCTGCCTCATAAGCTTCCATCGGCTTTTTAATCCAAATATTCGACATATTAAATCAATTTTTTACATTTTAGAATTCACGAAAATATAAATTTTTTAGAAGTATTAAGAAGTTTTATTCAATTTTTTAACAGAGATGGTAGATTTCCGCAAATAATAGCTTTGAAAGATTATCATTTTTTTATTTATTTTTTTGCGAATCTTTAAATTTTTAATTCCGCACTTATTTTCTAAACGAAATCTTTATCTTTGAAACAATGAATTTGTACGAACTTTTTCTCAAGCCTTACGAAACCTACACCAATTTTCAGATTTTTCTGGAAGCAACGGCAGCTATTTTCGGGTTGCTGAGTGTTTATTTTTCTATCAAAAAAAATATCTGGGTTTATCCTACAGGTATTATTTCTACGGCTCTTTATGTGTATATCCTCTTTAATTTTGGACTTTTAGGAGACGCTATGATTAATGTTTATTATACGATTATGAGCATTTATGGCTGGATTCTTTGGTCGGCGAGTTCAGAAGATAACATCCACGTAGAAGTTTCGTGGGCAAACTTCAAACAATGGATTTTTGCCTCAGTTTTATTTATCTTCAGTTTAGGATTGGTTACCCTTGTTTATTATTACAAACCTGCAATTGACAATCATTTCTCTACCGAAAATGTAAATTTAGGTTTGCATCATCTCGATTGGGCAAATTGGTTAGATGTCTTCACCACTTCTATATTTTTAGTAGGAATGTGGCTCATGGCAAAAAGAAAAATAGAAAACTGGATTTTTTGGATGATTGGGGATTTTATTTGCATTCCGATGATGCTCTACAAAGGATTAGGAATTACTTCGGTGCAATATTTGGTTTTTACGGCAATGGCTTATTTAGGATATTTAGAATGGAAAAAATCAATCAAAAAAATGTAAAAATTCTAATAATCTAAGATATATTTGCAAACTTATTCATTATTTCAACTTTAAAAATTAATGACAACACTAGATTTTTATAAATATCAAGGAACAGGAAACGATTTTGTAATGATAGACAATCGTGACTTGAGTTTCCCAAAAGATACAGAAATCATCAAAAATCTCTGCGACAGACGTTTCGGAATTGGCGGTGATGGCCTTATTTTATTAGAAAATGCATCAGAAGGAGATTTTAAAACAGATTTCAAAATGGTGTATTACAATTCAGACGGAAATGAATCTACCATGTGTGGAAATGGTGGAAGATGCATTGTAGCATTTGCCCATTTTTTAGACATTTTCGAAGATAAGTGTACTTTTATCGCTATCGATGGTTTACATGAAGCCGAAATGAATTTCGGAACGGTTAAATTGAAAATGATAGATGTAGAAAATATTAAAAACATTGATGATGATTTTGAACTCAATACGGGTTCTCCTCATTTTGTGAAATATGTAGAAAATTTAGAAAATTTCGACGTTTATAAAAATGGTTATGCCATCAGAAATTCTGAAAGATATGCTCAAGAAGGTATCAATGTAAATTTTGTAGAAAAAACTGCTGAAAATAAAATCTTCGTAAGAACTTATGAACGTGGTGTAGAAGACGAAACTTACAGTTGTGGAACGGGAGTAACTGCTTGTTCATTGGTTTACATGCTTCAAAATCATGTAGAAAAAGTAGATGTAAAAGTTCTGGGTGGCAATCTAAAAGTATACGCAGAAGAAGCTGAAAACGGTTTTAAAAACGTTTGGCTAGAAGGTCCTGCAAAACAAGTTTTCAAAGGAAAAATCAATTTATAATGAAATCGGCTGTCAGCATTCTGCAATTAGCTAACTAAAAATATATGCCAAAAGCTGAAAGCTGAAGGCCGAAAGCAATAATTATTTATGAAAAAAGGTTGTTCTATCATCGCTGTAATTGGGCTAATCGCTTTTTTGGTTGGCGGATACTTTGCATTTAATTTTTTGAAAAAATATAAACTCGGGAACGTAGCAAAAGAAGGCTATATTCTTGTTCCAACAGGTGCGAATTTCGAACAGGTTCTTGATTCTATCTCTCCTTATCTTAAAAACAAAAAAAGTTTCAAAGAAGTAGCATTAAAGAAAAATCTTGACAAAAAAATTAAGCCTGGTCGTTATAAAATTGAATCAGGAACAGACAACACAGACTTGGTAAACATGATTAAAGCTGGAAACCAAACAGAAAGCAGTTTCAGAATTGGAGATTTCAATGATGTTTATCAAATGATAGGAAGAGTTTCCAGAAAAACAGAAGCAGATTCTTTAACTTTTGTCAAAGAATTCAATAAAATAGCAGTTTCTAAAGGTTATAATAATGCCGAAGATTTAAAAAAATACTTCTTTGCAGATACTTATCAATTCTTTTGGACGGTAAAACCAGCGGAATTTTTTGAAAAATTCGAAAATCAATATCAAGAATTTTGGAATGAAGAAAGACTTGCCAAAGAGAGAAAACTCAACCTTTCTAGAGAAGAGATTTATGCACTAGCTTCTATTGTTTACAAAGAATCTGGCGGAAAAACAGACGAGCAAAAAACCATCGCAGGATTATACCTTAATCGTGTAAGAAAAGGAATGAAACTACAATCTGACCCGACTGTAATTTATGCGATTAATAAGGAAAACAACTTTACTCAAGATATTAAAAGAGTGCTTTACAAGCATCTTTCCTTCCCTTCTCCTTACAATACTTATGCAGTAAAAGGAATTCCACCAGGCCCAATCTGTGTAGTAGATAAAAGTTCTGTAGATGCCGTTCTAAACGCAGAAAATAACAATTACATTTTTATGTGTGCCGACCCAAAAAGAATGGGTTTTCATAAATTTACAGACAATGATGTAGAACACGCTGCTAATGCAAAAGCTTATCAAGATTGGCTCAATTCAAAAAACATTACTCAATAAATTAACAAAAATTTAACTTTTTTAAGTTTAACATAGTTAAGATTTCTGCGTCTAATTCACAGAAATCTTTTTATTTATTAAAAATTTAAAAAAATAATCTGGAGCGAAAATTTTAGCTTCACAATAAAAAATTAATGAAGATGATTCAAACAGAAATTCTAAATTTAATTACCAAAAAAACACTAGGTCTAACTCTCGTTCTTTCTGCTGCTGCAATGGCTTTTGCGCAAGAAAAACAACAAATTTCAGGTAAAATTGTAGATGCACAAAACAATGCCGTTCCTTATGCTTCTATCTCTTTTAGCAACAAAACCGTAAAAGAAAATGCTGCGCTTTTTAGCGATGCTACCTTAACTGATGAGAAAGGAAACTTCACTATTAACCTCATTCCTGGAAACTACGAAATCACCATTGATGCAGTAGATTTCAAAAAATTAGTGGTTACCAAAAGTATCGGGCAAAATCCTAATTTAGGAAACATCAAAATAGAATCTGAGCAACAAGTTACCAACGCTAAAACCAAAGATATAGAAGGCGTTACTCTTACAGCTTCAAAACCTGTTTACAAGGTAGAACTTGATAAAAAAACATATGATGTTACTCAAGATTTAACTGCAAAAGGTGGGAATTTACAAGATGTACTCGCTAATGTACCTTCTGTAAATGTAGATGCAGACGGAAGTGTTTCTATGAGAGGAAACTCAAACATTAAGTTTTTAATTAACGGAAAACCTTCATCTATTTTAGGAATTACAGATGACAGTAATGCTCTAAAAAATATTCCAGCAGACCAAATAGAAAAGATAGAAGTGATTACAAATCCTTCATCTAAATACGAAGCTTCAGGTACAGCTGGGATTTTAAATATTGTATTAAAAAAATCAAAAGGATTAGGATTTAATGGTTCTGTAGAAGGAACTGTAGGCTATCTTCCTCAATCAAGGCTTAATACCAATCTATCATGGAATTATGGTAAATTTTCTTGGTTTGTGAATGGTGGTGGTGGTTTTGGAAAATTTGAAAACAAAAGCAAGACCTACTCTAATGATACGGGAAATGCAGAAATTTCTAATATAGAAAGTTTAAATACAAATAACTTTAAGAACTTCAACTTCACTACTGGACTGAATTATAATTTTACAGACTTCACCTCTGCTAATTTCTCTATTACGACCAATGGTAATAATAGTGATAGCGAATCTACATCTACTACTAGTTCTACTAAATTTGGTAATTCTTCTAGAAATGTTAATGGAGAAGGCGAAAATAACAGTGTACAATTAGACGCAGGTTTAGAGCATAAATTTGACAATAAAGGACATGTTTTATCAGCAAGTGGAAGTTTTCAAAAAACCAAGAATAATAATTTTGAAGACATTGAAGACAATTACATCAATAGCGTAAGTCAGAATAATTATAATAATAACAATCAAAAAACTTGGATTGCAAAAGCAGATTATGAACTTCCTATTACAGAAGATTCTAAATTTGAAGCAGGAGCAAGATATGATTTCAGAAACAACATTACTGAAAACCTTTTTTATGATGTAACTGCTGGACAAGATTTAGACGAAAGATTCTCTAATAAAACAGATTATACCGAGAAAATATTAGCCATTTATGCTCAATTCAAAAGTAAATTCGACAATTTTGGTTATCAATTAGGCCTAAGAAATGAGAACACCAGTATTGCTACGGTTTTCAATGGTTATGATATCAGAACAAATCCTGTAATACCTATCAATAATCTTAAAAACACTAAATCTTATAACGGATTTTTCCCTTCTGTATTTTTAAGTTATAACATCACAGATAAAAGCCAATTTTCACTAAATTATGCTAGAAGAATTAATAGACCTAGATCTTTTCAGTTAATTCCTGCATACAGACTACAAAATGCTACCAACTATTTTAAAGGAAACGCAGACCTTAATCCTTCGTATGTAAATTCATTTGAGTTGGGTTATAACTACTCTAAAGGAAATAAATTAACCATCAATCCTACTCTATACTACCAAAGAACAAATGATGACATCAATTTTACGGTAACCAAAGACACAGACGGAAACTATGTATCTATGCCAGCGAACTTAGGTACAGAAGACAGATATGGTATGGATTTTAACTATAACATTACTGCTACTAAATGGTTAAGAGTATTTGGTAATTTTAACCTATTTGGTTATAAAAATGAATCTGAATTTAATAACATAAAAACAGAAAATTCAGGAACATCTTTCCAAACTAGACTTACCACTGCAATAAAATTAAATAAACAAACCAACTTACAATTACAAGGAAACTATAATGCTCCTCAAAAAACTTTCCAAAACGAAAGATTAGCAATTTATGCAATGAATTTTGGGATCAGTAGAAATATACTTAACAATCAAGGAACCATCAACCTTAATGTACAAGACGTTTTTAACACAAGAAAGAGACGTATGAAAACATATGGAGAAGATTTTTATAGAGAAGCAGAAATGCAGTTTATGCCTAGAACAGTTATGCTTTCTTTCTCTTACAGATTTAAGAATAAATTTGCTGACGAAAAGAAAATGAAACCAAGAAAACAAGACCAGCAAAGAGATAATGGCGGAATGGATGACGTTCCAATGTAATAAAAACAAAATCCGAGAAAAATTTCTCGGATTTTTTTATTTATCTAGCTTAGCTTTTTCGGCTTCGTAGATTCTTTTTCTTAAATCTGTGGAAGAAAATCGGTGGTCTCTTTTATTGTAATAAATTTCAATTCCTTTTTCTTCGCAATATTGTCTTCCAGTGAAATCTTTGTCTTTATATTCATCACCAATAATTCTCACATCAATCACAAAAGACCTCAAAATATCTTCTAAATCTTGCTCTGTGTAATAGGGAACGATTTCGTCAACTGCATTCACAGCTTTTAGCTGAATATAGCGTTCTACAACCGTTTGAGTAGGTTTATTTTTAGTAGGTCTGTCATAAGCTGGGTCTAATTGCAGCCCAACAATCAAATAATCACAAACCGTTTTTGCTTCTTCTAGCATCTTGATATGACCTGCATGAAGCAAATCAAATGATGAAAAAGTAATTCCTATTTTTTGAGTTTTCATAGTCAAATTAAATTTAAAAAAATTAGAAAATTTTATTTTTTAGTGCAGTATTTATCTAAAGCATCAAAATTCATGGCATTTCTATCTCCAAGAAAAACTGCTAATTTTAAATCTGAACAGATTTTATCTTTTTCAATTTCTGGGATGATAACTTCTTTTTTAGAAGCAATAATAGTAACCTCAGAGTTTTTCAATAATTCTCTTCCTCCTAATTCATATTTTCTAATTCTTACAAAGGCACGATTTGTAATCGCAAAAGTGTAATAAGGTTCTATTTCAATAGCTTTATCAAAATCCTTTATAGCCTCATCAAACTTCATTTGATTGAGCAACATGGTACCTCTAGAAAAATAAGCATCTTTAAAACTAGGACTTGCATCAATTAATTTAGAAAGAATTTTAATTGCAGATTTTTCATTTCCATTTCTATATTCTTCATTAGATTTTTTCATTTGAGAATCTAATTCCGCAAATTTAGAATCTGGTAAAATCTTTCCATCTATTATTAATTCATTTCTGTCTTCATTTCCATTAGACATAAAAGTAATAGATTTATCTACCATTTTTCCATTCTTAAAAATATTACGTTGCTTCACTTTACCGTTAGGATAATACATTTCCCAAACTCCTTCTTCTTTTCCGTTAATAAACTCTCCTTTTTGTTTTAAAGAGCCATCTTCATAAAACTCTTGTTCCAGACCATTAGGAATAGAATTTTTATAATATCTTTCTAAAGAAACATTTCCATTCTGAAAATACATTTTTCTTAAACCATCAAGCCTTCCATTCAATAAATTTCCTTCTCCTTGAATTCTTCCACTATAATAGTAATCTATAAACTTCCCACTATAAATTTTATTATTATAATGCCAAATATTTCCATTTAACATTTCCATATTTCTTGTAGTCGGAATTTTTTTCAATTCATCGGAACGTTTTTTAAATTCTTTTGTAAAAATATAAATAACTCCATCGAATTTTTCTAAACCATTTTTCTTAAGAGAATCCTTATTTTTAACAATATCCACCTCTTCTATATCATTAGCATTTATATCATTTCCTCTTTCCGGATCATTAATAACTTTTACATTATCAATTACATAAAGAACATTTTCATTTTGTTCTTGAGCAAATGATTTAAAGAAAAAAAATAATAGTAATAAGAAAATTCTCGGTTTCATAGTTTTTTAAATATCCCTGGTTTCTAAATATTTTTGCCATTGCCAAACGGTTCTGAGTGCTTCTTCTAATGAAGTTTCAGATTTCCAACCGAGTTCTTTTTCAGCTTTATCAGCATTCGCATAAGCGATGGTAATATCTCCTGCTCTTCTTTCACAAATTTGATAAGGAACAGCTACATCGTTGGCTTTTTCAAAAGCATGAACCACTTCTAAAACTGAACTTCCTTTTCCTGTTCCTAGGTTATAAATATCTAACAGCGTTTCAGAGTTTTCAGAAATTAATTTCTGCAAAGCTTTTACATGCGCTTTTGCCAAATCTACCACATAAATATAGTCTCTGATTGCAGTACCATCTTCTGTAAGATAATCATTTCCCCAAACATTCAGTTTTTCTCTAATTCCTGCTGCAGTTTGCATTACATAAGGAACCAAATTATTCGGAACTCCGATAGGCAATTCTCCTAATTTTGCAGATGGATGCGCACCAATTGGATTAAAATATCTCAACAAAGTGACTTTTTTCTGATGAGCGATTGCAAAATCTTTCAGAATTTCTTCGCCCATTTGTTTGGTTTTTCCGTAGGAAGATTCTGGCAATTTTAGCGGAGTTTCTTCATCTATCGGCATTTTATCGGCTTGTCCGTAAACCGTACAACTTGAACTAAAAATGAAATTAGAAATATTTCTTTCTTTCATTTCCTGCAAAAGATTAATCAGCGAAAATAAATTATTTTCATAATAATCAATAGGTTTTACCTGAGATTCACCCACCGCTTTATACGCTGCAAAATGAATACAACCTTCGATTTTGTGAGCATCAAAAACTTGTTTCAGTAATTCCTTTCTTTTTAAATCAAAAGGATAGAAAATAGGTTTTTTGCCCGCGATTTCTTCAATATTTTTAAGGATAAATTTTTCGGTATTGGATAAATCATCAATGATGACTACTTCAAAATTATTGTTGAGCAGTTCTACCACAGTATGAGAACCAATATATCCTAATCCGCCTGTTACGAGTATTGTCATGATTATTTTATTGTGCTTTCAGAATTCTAATTAGATTTATTTCATAAACTCCAATACAGAATCCGTAATAAACTTCAATTGCTCCTCTTCTAATTCTGTGTGCATTGGTAAAGAAATCACTTGGTCTAATAATTTATCAGTATTTACAAAATCCGCGTCATTAGACTCTTGGTAATAGGCTTTTTGTTTTCTCAAAGCCACTGGATAATAAATCATCGCTGGAATTTCTTTTTCGGCTAAGAATGCTTGTAATTCGTTTCTTTTTCCGTTTAAAATTCTGAGTGTATATTGATGGAAAACGTGAGTAGAGTTTTCTGCTCTTTTCGGTGTTAAAATATTTGGATGATTCGCAAAAGCATTGTCATAATAATCTGCCGCACTTCTTCTTGCAGCATTATAAGAATCCAAAAGCGGAAGTTTCACTCTTAGAACCGCAGCTTGAACACTGTCTAATCTAGAATTTACACCTACTTCATCGTGATAATAACGCTTGTACATTCCGTGGTTTACAATTCCACGCATTTTGTACGCTAATTCGTCATCATTGGTAAAAATAGCACCACCATCTCCGTAACAACCTAAATTTTTAGATGGAAAGAAACTTGTGGTACCAATAGTTCCCATAGTTCCAGATTTTTTTACTGTACCATCAGAAAAAGTGAAATCTGCACCAATTCCTTGACAATTGTCTTCTACTACGAATAAATTATGCTCTTTTGCTACTTCTAAAACGGCTTCCATATTAGCACATTGTCCGAACAAATGCACAGGAATAATCGCTTTCGTTTTTGGAGTAATCGCAGCTTTTAATTTTTCAATATCAATATTGAAAGTATCGTAATCTACATCTACTAAAACTGATTTTAATTTTAAAAGATGAACCACTTCTACCGTTGCCGCAAAAGTGAAATCCGCAGTAATAACCTCATCACCAGGTTGCAAATCTAGAGCCATCAAAGCGATTTGTAACGCATCTGTACCATTAGCACAAGGAATCACATGTTTTACACCAAGATATTGCTCTAATTCTTTTTGAAAATTCTGAACTTCTGGACCATTAATGAATTGTGCACTTTGCATCACGTTTAGCACTTTTTCGTCTACTTCATTTTTTATTTTTTGATACTGACTTTGTAAGTCAACCATTTGAATTTTTTTCATTTCTAAAAATTTTAGCAAAAATACGGAATTTGTAAGGAAAAATAAGTGAATTTTTTGAAATACATATAATCAAAATATTATAAATTCGTAACAAATTTGAAAAATGAAAAAAATCATTCATTTATATTTTTTCTTCTTTTTTAGTTTTGTTTTTTCGCAAACAGAATTGGTATTTGTTTATTTTAAAGACAAACCAAATGCATCTATTTTTTTAGCCAATCCTCTTTCAGAATTAACGCAGAAAGCTATTGATAGAAGAACTAACCTCGGAATAGCTATTACGGCTCAAGATGCACCAATAGAACCGAATTATATTCAGAATATACAAAATTTGGGATTTACAGTTAATGATAAATCAAAATGGCTCAATGGTGTTGCCGTGAATGCTACTTCAACTCAAATTGCACAATTACAAGCCGAACCCTATGTATTAAAAGTAGAAAGTTTTGTAAAAAACAACCCTGCTGGAAAAATTTCTAAAAAAGAGAAATTTCCAAAAAATTTATCTTCAAAAATTAACTTTAATTACGGAAATTCTTTGGCTCAAATAGAACAAGTAAACTTGAGAACACTCCATGTACAAGGTTTTACAGGTACTGGAGTTTCTATTGCAGTGATAGATACGGGATTTCCAACAGTAAATACTGGTTCTGCATTTGCTAGAATGAGAAGCAATAATCAAATTAAACACGTTTATAATTTTATTTCAAAAAATAACGATGTTTACAATACTGCTCTTGATAGCCACGGAACAAATTGTTTGGGAATTATTGGTGGTTATATTGATGGTATTTTTGTAGGTTCAGCTCCTGACGCAAATTTTTATTTATATGCTACGGAAGTGGGTGATGAAGAAATTCCAGAAGAAGAACTATATTGGATTCAAGCCGCAGAAGAAGCTGATAGAAAAGGGGTTGACATCATTTCTACTTCTCTAGGATATGGAGACTTCTTTGACGACGATAGATACAACTATTCTTACGCTCAGATGAATGGCTCTACTTCATTTATTGCAAGAGCCGCACAAATTGCAACAGAAAAAGGAATAATTGTAGTGGTTGCTGCAGGAAATGAAGGAAACCAAACATGGAAATATATTTCTACACCTGCTGATAATGAAAATGTTTTTACGATAGGCGCAGTAGATTATTTAGGAAATCCGTCTGTTTTTACTTCTTACGGACCAAATTCTGTAGGAAAAGTTAAACCAGATGCTTCAGCAAGAGGTACAAGTACATATTATACTTATAACAATGCATCTTACTCAGGAAACGGAACTTCTTATGCTACACCACTTTCAGCTGGTGGAATTGCTTGTTTACTTCAAGCGATTCCAAATTCTACCAATAGAGATTTAGTAAAAAATAGTTTAAGGAGTACTGCATCACTATCTCCAGGATATTCTGACCAATTAGGATATGGAATTTTAAATTTTGGACAAGCGTACAGTTCTTTTTTAAAAACAAATGATTATGACTTAAAAAATAAATTTATTGTATATCCTAATCCTGCAAAACAAGAAATCAATATTTCTTCTACACAAAAAATTGAAAAAATATCTGTTTATAATAGTTTAGGCCAATTTTTATTCGACTCAAAAACCAATCAAATTAATATTGAGAAATTAGAAAAAGGACTGTATTTTTTAAAAATCAAAACCTCTTCTTCTGAAACTGTAGAAAAGTTCATCAAAGAATAATAAAAATAAACTCTAAAAAAGCCTTCAGAAAATCTGAAGGCTTACTTTTTACTTGACTCTTCTATGCCGAATTTCTACTCGCATTAATGTTACCGAAGAGGGAACGAGTAACTAATTTTTCGAGCGTTACTCTATCTCCTTCGTTTTTCTGTAATTTCATGAGTGCATACTGCTGAATACTTAACAACGGAAGCACTATTTTTTCTCTAATTTTCACGGATTTTCTTCCTACTGGTTCTTCTTCCATCAAACTATGGAAACCTGTAATTTCGAACATCATTTCTTTAGACAATTCATACTCACTGAACAAAACTTGCCAAAACGCCCCAAATTTAGGATGATTTTTCATGTAATACGTGAGCGGAAAATAAGATTTGTTCATCGCCATCATAGAATTAAGCACCAAAGTTTTAAAGAAATCAGAATTTCTAAATAAATCTTTTACTTCGTCTATTCTACCTTCGTCTTTTAATTTTTTAATTGCTGTTCCAAAACCAAAAAATCCTGGTACATTTTGTTTCAGTTGGCTCCAACTTCCCACAAAAGGAATCGCTCTTAAATCCTCGAACTTCAATTCATTTCCTGCACCACGTTTACTAGGTCTGCTTCCTATGTTGGTTTTCCCGTAATATTGAAGCGTACTTATTTCTTGTAAATATGGTACAAAAAGTGGATTTTCTTTTAAATCGACATATTTTACATAACTCAATTCTGCCAATTCTTCAATTAAAGTTCTTTCTTTTTCCGTTAAATCTTTTTTGTGATTTTTAAAAACTTCATTCTCGATTCCAGCTGTCAAAAGTTGCTCAAAATTATATTTCGCTTGATCTTTATTTCCAAAAACCGAAGTAATGGTTTGACCTTGAATGGTTAATTCTATTTTGTTATTGGCAATTGTTTTTCCTTGACTTGCGTAGAACTGGTGCGTTTTACCACCACCACGAGCTGGAGGTCCACCTCTACCGTCAAAGAAAATTACTTTTACATCATTCTCTTCAGAAATTTTAGAAAGTCTTTCTTTGGTAGCATAAATTTCCCAATTGGCTTTTAAATAACCACCATCTTTGGTTCCATCAGAAAAACCGAGCATAATTGTTTGCACGTTTTTTCTCTTCGCCAAATGTTTTTGATAAACTTCATCATTGTATAAATCCTGCATCACTTTTTCTGCATTCGCAAGACCTTCCATGGTTTCAAAAAGCGGAACAATATCTATGTTGATGTCTTCATCTTGATAACCACAAACTTTAAATAAAGCGAAAACATTCATCACATCTTCTACCGTATCAGAATTAGAAATAATATAACGGTGCATTCCTCTTTCCCCATTTTTTGCCTGAATTTCCTTAACATTGATGACACTTTTTAGCGTTTCTTTGATGATTTCATCTTCGAAATCATCGGGATGAGCCAGAATATGTTCAGAAATCAAGATATTTACTTTTTCAGAATTGGTAAGTTCTGCAATATTTTGCTTAGAATATTTAGTCACCAATTCATCTATCACTTTTTGGTGAATTCTACTGTCTTGACGAATATCTAAAGTTGCAAAGTGAGTTCCAAAAATCTTAACTCTGTCTCTGTAATCTACCAAAATATTGGTAAAAAGTCCATTATGCTGAGTTTTGAGAATATGTTCAGCTTCTGATAAATATTTTAAAATCGTTTCACTTGAAATAGAATTTTCGTTTTTGAAAATGTTATTGTACAATTCATTGCTTAGTTTTTCTAATACTTCTGAAACGCCTCTGAAACTTAATCTTCTTCGTAAATCTTTTAAATGATTGTAATAATTTTTGAGAATAGAATTTCTGAGTTCATTAGCAACTTTCAGCGTAACATCTGCCGTCACAAAAGGATTCCCATCTCTGTCTCCTCCTGGCCAAAAACCTAATTGAAAAACGTCTTGATGTATATCAAAAGATTCACTTCCGAAAGATTGTTTCAGTTTTTTATACAATTCACCAATTGTATCATAATACACATATCTCAAGTAGAAAATAATGCTTAATGCTTCATCAAGAGGAGTTGGTCTCTCTTTATTTACAAAAGGAGTTTTCCCTAACTGCTGAAGCAAAAGGTCTATTTCATTGATATCATCTTTTAAAATAGCAGAACGTAAATCATGCAAAATTCTTTGTACAGCATTCGGATAAAACTGTGTAGGATGCGCTGTAAAAACCACTTTTACGGCAAAATCTTCTAACTTTTCGCGAACTTTTCCTAATTTATGTTCTTGCAAAGCACGTTCATGCAATTGCATTACTGTTCCTGCATCACTTTCTGAATGCAGCTGTTGAAAAGCTGCATCTTCTATACTGTCAAAAAGCACAACTTGCCTTTCGATATATTGAATAATCTTAAAAAGCAATTCCTGCTTCTGTTCTTCTGTAGTAACCTCTGTATGTTTCTTGAAGAATTCTTCCACAATTTCTTCTGGAGACTTTCCTGCTTCATAACCATCTCTGCTTTCTTCGTATAGAAACGGAAGAAGCATACCAATATTGGTCATTTTATCATAAGGTAAACTCATGAATAAACTGTTGTAAATCTGAAACTTAGTTTCAACAACTTGTCTAAATTTTTCTAAACGGGCTTCATTAATCATGAAACAAAGGTATAAAAATCTCATTAATTTTAATAATAGTTAAAGCTACCAATTGGTAGCTTTAACTTACTAAGTAACTTATTACTTTTTAATCTTCTTCAAAAAAATATTTTCGTTATAATCATTTTTTAATAATATTCCATCTTTTGCTTTTATAAAATGATAAAAAATATAATTATACTTTCTAACACCACAACCTCCTTTTTTGCAATACTTGCATTTATCTATAGAGGCAAAAATTCTGTCACTTGAAACATCTATATTTTTATATAAGAAATAACCTCCTTTTGTAGAGTCTATGATTTGTTTACGTTTTGAAAAATAAGTAACAGATAATTTGCTTAATGAAACATCAGAACCTTTTACTTGTAAAACTATTTTATATGCTAGTTCATTTCTCTTGAGGCGATTTTCATTATAATCTCTTGTACAATCTTTACTATAGCAAAAAGGATTCTGTTCAAATCCTATATAAGTTCCATCTTCAATAACTTGTGCTTTACTCACAGAACTTATAAGCAAAGCACAAACAATAAATACTTTACCATCTGGTAACTTTTATATCCTTTATAATTTTTGTACTATAATAGGTTTTTTCATCATTAGTAAAGAAAAAATGATTTTTGGTTTCATAAAATTTCACTTGATCTCTTGGTAATATTTCTTGCCATTCTACATATAGATTAATTACATTATGAAAGGAAAATTCTTTTTCACAAAAATTAAAAAAAGAACCTTTTATCTCATTTTTATATCTGCCTCTAGGTTGTGGCCAAACTGTCTTTGGCTGTATCTTCGTCATATCTGTAAGTAATTTAGAAAAAGGTTTACCAATATAATTGGCTTTATTGATTTCGAATTGCTTAATATAATTTAGTGTATCTAGTTGTGCTTTACTTTCTCCACAAAAAAGAAAAAAAGAAAATACTAGAACTAATTTTAATTGTTGTTTCATGATTTTTAAATTTATAAATTACAATTATCTATTTGGGTGAAAACACTTACATTAATAAATATACCACCAACATTCATTGGCACTTTGGTTTCGTTGATGAAAAGTCCTTTAAAAGTACCATCACTTTCTTGCCTACTTATAGACATACCTGCACCATACTTATTAAGCACTAATGCTTGTGCCAATGCATCCGCTTCATCATCTGTCTTTCCATCATTCATAAATTGTTTATATGCAAGTTTATAATCCTGTCCAATATTCTCATTGGCATTCCATTCATCATTAGTAGCATCATAGAAAGTACTAAGAGGATAATTAGTTAAAAAATTATTAAATTTTTCTTCATCAGTAATTGAGAGTGCATAAGTGTGACCATCTGCACCAAAAGCAAAATAATTTTTGAAATTAGAATTACTGGCATTAGAATTTTTAAACAAGTAAAAGTCTCTAATAGAAAAGGAGGCGTACAAATTTTTATAATGTGTATGTGTTCCTCCTTGTACTGTAAGCCCAGTATAAGTAACATCAATACCAACACTATTACCCGTAGTACTTTCTTTTATTGGAGTCGTTTTAAATACATTATTAGAATCTACACCATATGAAAAAGATTTCTCATTGGTATCTGTATTTATATTAGCCGTTATAGTATTTTTGTTAGATATAAAAAGCTCTTTATCTGTAATACTTTTTAGTTTAGTATTTTCAGTAACTATTTTCTCACAAGGAGTAGGTGTAGCATGAGGACTCCCTATCCCTAAATTAGGTAAAAGAGGCACTCCATCTTCGCAATCACCTGTACTATAACTAGGATCCTGTGGCTGTGTGTATATTCCTGTTCCCGAACATGGGCTGGTTCCTCCTCCACTTCCGTCCGTTCCTCCATCTTGTGTTCCGTCTGTATCTCCTGTTCCGCCTTCCCATGTTCCACCTGATGAGGTTCCTCCTCCACTAGTACTACTACCATCATCTACACTTTCACATTTTAAGACAAACGTAGTTACCAATTGTGATTTTATTTCTGCTGTACAATCAGGATATCCTTCTCCATGAAAATGTACATTTGCACTGCAAAACGTATAAGTATCTACTGCAACCCAATTGCATGTTTCACTACTTGTTTTTTGGAATATTGTATTAGAATATGTTCCTTTTTTTATCTCATTTATCGTTATTCTTTCTTTTGGCACTCTCCATATCCCTTGTTCTAACGCTTGTCTTTCTTGTTGTGTAATGTTATAACTTATCAAAAATTCTTTATAACTACCATCTGGCAACGGTGTAAATAGAATATTCTCTAATGGTAAATTTTCAGTTCCATTTTCTCTTGTAATTTTGAAAATATAATTATGGTAGTTTTGTCCATTTTCTATATAAACTACATGATCTGTATCTAAACTTATATCTCCAAAATTAATTATTTTCCCGTTACTTGTCTTGTATTTGGCATTACTTAGCTTTTTTTTTGTTGCACTTATCTCTGGCAACAGCTTATTTCTGTGCTTACTCTGGCTTAATGAAACCACATTAGATTTAAATAAAATGGCGTTGGGATCTATTTGTTCTGTCTTTTCTGTGAAAATTTCATTCCTACAGGATACAATGGTAATAATAAGTAACACTACTATTCCCAAATAATAATTGAGTCTTTTCATAGGCTAATTGTTTTTGTTAAAGTTAATAATTATTTTTGATTTACAAAATCATTGTAAAACATTATCAAATATATACACTAAATTTAAATTTACAAAAATAAAAATGTATATTTGTATTCATATAACGTATAATTATATACAGATTATGAATAAAACCGGTTTTAATATTAGAAAAGTAAGAGAAAGAAAAGGTTTTTCACAAGAATACATGGCAAATAGTTTAGAAATTAGCCAAGCATCTTATGCTAGATTAGAAAACGAAGACACTAAAATTACAGTAGAACGTCTTTATAAAATAGCAGAAATCTTAGACACCAGTATTATAGATTTTTTTGATGCTGATAAAATGGTTATTCAAAATCAAACAAACAACGAAGGTTCTTTTGGAAATGGTTATGTTCAAAATTTACACATTGAAAATAAAGAAATCTATGAGAAATTATTAATTAGTAAAGATGAACAAATTACTTTACTTAATAAAGTAATAGAAAAATTTGTAAAACAATAACTTATTTTACAATTTCCTTACAGTATTTTGTGATATATTTATTTCAAAATTATACATTAATAAAGTAACTAATAAAGACGAATCTAGTTACTTTTTTTAAACTAATTTTATTAATAAAAAAACGTGCGCATCTTTTTGTAAAAACGTGCGCATCTTTTTAATAAAACGTCAGCACGTTTTTGATAAAACATGCGCATAGATATTTATTCACTAATCATTGAATTTTTCAATATGAAGTTTTTATGAATTAAAAAGATAGAGGAAATCAAAATTCGTAATTTTGGGAAAAAATTTATTGATATGTTAAATTTTGAATTTAAAAATCCTACAAAAATTATTTTCGGTAAAGGCGAAATCGCTAAAATTTCTAGAGAAATCCCGAAAACAGAAAAAATATTAGTGCTTTACGGAGGCGGAAGCATTAAAACCAATGGCGTTTACGACCAAGTAAAAGCAGCATTAGAAGGTTATCAATGGGAAGAATTCGGTGGAATTCCTGCAAATCCAGAATATGAAGTTTTATTAGAAGCGTTAAAAATCATCAAAGAAAAAAATATCACTTACATGTTAGCAGTAGGTGGTGGTTCTGTAATTGATGGAGTTAAATTCCTTTCTGCTGCAGCCAATTACGAAGGAGAACCATGGGATATTTTAAAAAATGGAATTAGAACAGAGGAAGGAAAAGGTTTACCATTTGCTTCTGTACTTACACTTCCTGCAACAGGTTCTGAAATGAATTCTGGCGCAGTAGTTTCTAGAAGAGAAATCGGTCAGAAATTAGGAATGGGAGGTCCTGGCTTATTCCCTCAATTTTCTATTTTAGATCCAGAAGTGATTCGTTCGATTCCTAAAAAACAAATTGCAAACGGTATTACAGATGCTTACACTCACGTTTTAGAGCAATACATGACCGTAAAAACTTCCGCAACGCTTCAAGACCGTTTCGCCGAAAGTATTTTACAAACTTTACAAGAAATTGCTCCAAAAATGATGGAAGAAGAATTCGATTATGATTCAGCTGCTAATTTTATGTGGAGTTGTACCATGGCTTTAAACGGATTGATTCAAAAAGGAGTTATTTCTGACTGGGCAATTCACGGAATTGGTCACGAATTAACTGCTCAATTTGGTATAGACCATGCTAGAACTTTAGCCATTATTGCACCTTCTCATTACCGTTATAATTTTGAAGCTAAAAAAGAAAAATTAGCTCAATATGCAGAAAGAGTTTGGAATGTAACAGAAGGTTCTACTGAAGAAAAAGCATTGAAAGGAATAGAAAAAATGGAAGCTTTCTTCCAAAGTTTAGGGATAAAAACCAAATTATCTGAGTATACCGAAAACTACCAAGGAACAGCAGAAAAAATTCAAGAAGCTTTTATTGCGAGAAATTGGTTAGCGATTGGCGAAAAAGGCATTGTAAAACCTGAAGATGCTAAAAAAATTGTAGAAATGGCGTACTAATGACTCGTTCATTATATGCTCAAAATAACTTTCACAAAATCACAGAGAATTCTGTGATTTTTTTTTATTTTTGAAAAAAAGTAAAAATGAATGCATTAGCAGAGAATAAGACCGTTTTAGCACACAATGATTTCTTCGAAATTCTGAGAAATGTAGAATACAAACGTTTAGATACACACAAGCAAGTTTATCTAGATTTTACGGGAGGAAATCTCTACGCTAAATCACAGATTTTGGAACATCAAGATTTGCTGATTAATAATATTCTCGGCAATCCGCATTCTACCAATCCTACTTCTCAATTGTCAACAAAATTGGTAGAAGAAGCAAGACAAAAGGTAATTGACTACTTCAATGCTGAAGATTATTACTGCATTTTTACGCAAAATGCTTCTAATGCATTGAAAATTGTAGGAGAATCTTATCCATTCAACGAGAAATCACATTTTTTACTTCTTGCAGACAACCATAATTCGGTAAATGGAATTCGTCAATTTTGCCTATCAAAAGGCGGAAAAGTTACTTACGCTCCTATCTATTATCAGGATTTAAGAATGGACGAAAATTTCGTGATGGAAAAACTTCAAGAATCTGAAAATTTTGAAAATAAACTCTTCGCTTTTCCTGCTCAGTCAAACGTTTCTGGCGTGAAATACGATTTAGGTTGGATTAAAAAAGCACAGGATTTAGGTTGGGATGTTTTACTAGATGCAGCTGCATTTGTCCCAACGAATCAATTGGACTTAAAGGAAGTGAAACCAGATTTTGTATGTGTTTCTTTTTATAAAATTTTTGGTTATCCTACAGGAATTGGTTGTCTTTTGGTGAATAAAGAAAAGTTTAAAAAACTACAAAAACCATGGTTTGCAGGTGGAACTGTAAGCTTGGTTTCGGTGAATGCCATTCATCATTTCTTGATTAATAACCACGAAAGATTCGAAGATGGAACGCTCAATTATTTAGACATTCCTGCAGTAAAAATTGGTTTAGATTATATCGAAAATATAGGAATTCAGCGCATTAATGAAAGAGTTGCTTCACTTAGAAAATATCTATTCGAAAATTTAGAAAGTTTACAACACGATAATGGTAGAAAATTAATTCAGATTTTCGGACCAAAAGACCATCAAAATCTTGGAGGAACCATTATTTTAGGGTTTTATAACGAAGAAGGCGTTCGTTATGAATTCGAGCAAATAGAAGAAATGGCGAATCAGCATAACATTTCACTTCGTTCAGGTTGTTTCTGCAATCCCGGTATTGACGAAGTTAATAATTGCTTGACAGACAATGAATTAGCAACCTACTACTCTTCTCACGAACAAGGTGATTACAAAGACATGATTAAATTTTTAGGAAAAATGCGTGGCGCAACCAGAATTTCTGTAGGAATTGCTACAACTAAAAATGATATTGATAAACTGATGAATTTCATGAGAGAATTACTAAATAAGTAATTTGAGTTTCCCTAAATTTGAAAAGTTTATCCTAATATTTATATCATGAAGAATTTTCTTAAAATTACATTCCTCTTTTTTGTATTTATTTTCGGTTCTCTTACTGCTCAAAAAGCAGATTTTTATGATGATATTCAACATTTTAAAAAATTAGATGCAGAAAAAACACCACCAAAAGATGCTATCCTTTTCTTGGGAAGTTCATCTTTTACCATGTGGAAAGATGTAGCAGATTATTTCCCTGATAAAACCATTATCAATAGAGCTTTTGGAGGTTCTAGATTGCTTAATCTAAATTACTATGCCGAAGATTTACTCAATCCTTATCAACCGAAGCAAGTGGTGATCTATTGTGGCGAAAATGACATTGCACATGGTGAAAAACCTTCTGCAAATGAAGTTTTCAAAAGATTTAAACAATTTTATAAAACGGTAAGGGTTCATTATCCAAATGCCAACATCGCTTATGTTTCCATCAAATATTCGCCAAGTAGAGAACAATATTGGCCGACCATGAAGCAAGTGAATAAAAAAATTAAAAACTTCATGAATGCTAAGAAAAATGCAGAATTTATAGACATCACAGAAAGCATGAATGATGAAAATGGTAACATCAGAAAAGATTTATACTTAGAAGATATGCTACACATGAAACCTGAAGGTTATAAAATCTGGACTAAAGTGATGTATCCTTATTTAAAATAAAAAAACCGCTCCGAAATTCGGAGCGGTTTTTTTATTATTTCTTTTTTCTCTTCGCAATAGATTTTGCCTTTGCTTGAGCTCTGTTTCCCGGTTTGGTTTTGGGTGGTTTTCTTTTGCTTGGTCCACCAAGATTCACTTTTTTATTTTTATCTTTTTTCTCGTGGAAAGCAGAACCTGGTTCAATTTTTTTATACTGAACAGGATTTTTCATCACTACAACTTCTTTTTCTGACGCGATTTTCACCTCAGAAACCTTCACTTCTTCTGGAAATTCTACTCTTTTCACTTCCTTGTTCATAAACATTTCCAGTTCTATGAAACGTTCTTCTTCTTTTGGTGTGTAAAAAGAAATCGCAATTCCGTCTTTATCTGCTCTACCTGTTCTACCAATTCTGTGAATATATTGCTCCTGAATTTCTGGAATTTCAAAGTTAAAAACGTGAGAAACATCCGGAATATCAAGACCTCTCGCCATAACATCAGTAGTAATAATTCCTCTCAATTCATTGTCTGAGAAAGATTTCATGGTTCTCAATCTGAAATTCTGAGATTTATTCGAGTGAATCACCCCAAATTCTCCAGGAAATTCTTCATCTATTTTATTAAAAATTAAATCGGCGTGTCTCTTATTATTGGCAAAAATTAGAATTTTCTCAAATTCATCTTGCGTTCTTAAAAGGTGAGCCAATAGATTTAATTTGGTATTAAAATTCTTTACCGGAATAGCAGATTGAGCTATTTTTTCGAGTGGAGTTCCGCTTCTTGCTAAAGAAATTTCCTGTGGATTTTTGAAATATTCGTCTAACATGGCATCTACTTCATCCGTCATCGTTGCAGAGAAAAGAATATTTTGTCTGCGCTCACTCATCATCGTGAAAATATCTTCTAACTGTCTTCTGAAACCCAATGAAAGCATCTCATCAAACTCATCGATAATCAGTTTTTTCAAATCTTTCAAGTTCAAAACAGCATCTTTCATCAAATCCATTACTCTTCCCGGAGTTCCCACCAAAATATCTACACCTTCGTAAACCAAAAGTTTCTGAGTATTAATATTTACACCGCCATAAACGCCTAAAACTCTTGTTGACATATCTTCTGTCAGTTTTTCTACAACTTCGGCAACTTGTACCACCAATTCACGTGTAGGAACAAGGATAAGTACAGTTGGACTTCCGTTTTTATTGTATTTCCAAGTTTTAAGAACTGGAAGAAGATAAGCTAATGTTTTACCGGTTCCGGTTTGTGCAATTCCCATTACATCTTTTCCAGACATAATTGGCGAAAAAGATTTCAGCTGAATAGGTGTTGGCTCAGAAATTCCTAATTTTTCTAAAGCGCTGTTGAGTTGTTTTGGCAAATCAAAATCTGCAAATGATACTTTCATTTGGCAAAAATACGATTTTTAAATTTGAGGTTAAAATCTCGCCTGAACTTGCACAAACATTGTAGTATGATCATACTCTGAAGTAAGTGGAACATTTTTTTGATAATCATCAATCATTGCTCCTATTTGCAAACAAGCAAAATATTGGTCAGCGAATTCTAATGTAAGCATTGGCGTAAAAGTAGTTCTTACATTGCCTTCTAATTGATAGTTAGGATTTAGATATTCATATCGGTTAGAGAATTCTATGCTTCTTAGTCTTGGTGAATTCAGATTATATCGAATAATAGGATTGATATAAAAACTTCTGAATCTAAAATCTTTCAGCTCTGGTTTTGGCGAAAGCTTAGAAACTCCAAATTCTGAAAAATTGTTTCCTTCTTTGTATTCAGAGATGATTTCTAGATTCCATTTTGGATTGATGGTAAAAGTTTTTTCTACATCGGCCCCGATTACATTTCCTGATTGATTGATGTAACTGCCAATTCCGCCATTCACTCCAATTTTTAAATCATCTTTAAAATCCTTTTCTAATCTGGCGTAAACGTGTTTGCTTTGGTCATTATCGATTTCAGAACCACGAGAATTTCCATTGGTAGCTCCGATATAATATTTCAAAGGATTTTTAGCATTATTGATATCACCATAAACAGCAATTCCGGTTTGGAAACTTTGCCAACCGTTTTTCCCCAATAAATAATAACCATTTGAGAAATCTACAGACTTAATAAACTCACTCGGAATTTCGTCTTCTATCCCAAAATACGGACGGAACTGCCCTAATTGAATTTTAAGATGCTTATTATGAGAATATCTTACAAAAGCTTGTTCTAGTACTTTTCCAGTAAGATTACTGCTGTTAAATTCAGAAAAATTAAGCATCATTCCCAAGTCAAAACGGTCATTAATTTTAGATTTCAATAAAAATCTTGCTCTTCTTACATTAAAACTATTGGATACTAATTTCTGTTGGTCTGCAATATTTACACCGTTTACGTCTACATTTTCGGTGAGAGAAACCAAATATCTCGTCTGCAACAAACCACTAAAACTAGTGTTTCTTAAGATTTTAGAATAGTTAGAAATGGTGTCTTTTTTAGAATCATTTTGCGCAAAAATCGCCAAACTGAACAATACAAAACTGAATAAAAGAATTTTCTTCATCTTCATTAATTTTAAACAATCATTTAAATTTGAAGATGCAAAATTATCATTCAAAAAGGACTAAATTATGCTAAGCAGAGAATAATTTAAGAAAATAAGACAAAAATCATTATTTGAGCTTCACAGATTTGGTTTCTACTTTGATTTCATCATTTTTCCAAACACTTGAAATAATTCTTACAAATCCTTTTTTCAGAGGATCTTTTTCAATTGGAAATTTATTTTCTTCCCATTGCGAACAATGTGTAGGAATAGGTTTTACCAAGAATTTCGATTCATTATTTTTAAAAGTGTAGACGTAAAAAGAGTGCCAACAACTGGTACACCAATTCGGATAAAATCCTATTTCATCTGCGCCATCATTGTTTAAATCTTTCAGGTTATATAAATCATCGTTTTTAGCATTTTTGATGGTAATCGGTTTAATTTTTTCATCGGAAAAATGAATGGTAGTAATACAATTTCCTTCGCATTCATCACTACAATCTGAAACCTTAGCGTATGCAAATTCTTTTTCGCCATCTCCGTTAAAATCTCCTTCTATCTTCACATCAGAAATTTGTGAAAACAAGAAATTAACCATCAGAAAAAACGAAATAGAAGCTATTTTTTTCATAATCATTTGTGTTTTAGGTTATTCCAAAAATAAAAAAAATCTTTCATTAATATGAAAGATTTTAAAATTTATTCCCACTCAATTGTTGCTGGTGGTTTACTCGAAATATCATAAGCCACTCTATTGATTCCTTTCACCTCATTGATAATTCTGTTCGATACATTTTCTAAAAATTCCCAAGGAAAATGGCTGAAAGTTGCCGTCATAAAATCTGTAGTATTCGCAGAGCGAACTACAGCGGTGTATTCATACGTTCTTTCGTCTCCCATTACTCCAACAGATTTCACAGGAAGTAAAACCACAAAAGCCTGAGAAACTTTTTCATACAAATCATTTTTATACAATTCTTCTATGAAAATATCATCTGCTTCTTGTAAAATTTTTACTTTTTCGGCATCTACTTCTCCTAAAACTCTGATTCCTAAACCTGGTCCTGGAAACGGATGTCTGTAAACCAAATGATGCGGGATTCCCAATTCTTCGCCTACTTTTCTTACTTCGTCTTTAAATAATTCACGAAGCGGTTCTAGAAGTTGAAGTTTCATTTCTTCTGGCAATCCACCTACATTGTGGTGAGATTTAATCACTGCAGAAGGTCCTTTTACCGATTGAGATTCTATAACATCAGGATAAATGGTTCCTTGAGCTAAAAATTTAGCGCCTTCAAATTTGTGAGATTCTTCATCAAAAACGGCCACAAATTCTCTACCGATGATTTTTCGTTTTTCTTCTGGATCTGAAACGCCAGCTAATTTTGATAAAAATCTTTGTGAAGCATCTACCATATCAATATTCATATGGAAATGTTCTCCGTAATTTTCCATTACTTTTTTGCCTTCATCTTTACGCAAAAGTCCTGTATCTACGAAAATACATTGCAACTGGTCACCAATAGCTTTATGAATGAGAACCGCAGCTACCGATGAATCTACACCACCAGAAAGCCCAAGAATGACCTTGTCATTTCCTACTTTTTCGCGGATTTCGGCAACGGTTTTTTCGATATAATTGGTAAGTTTCCAATTTTTTTCTGCTTTACAAATCTGGAAAACGAAGTTTTCGAGCATTTTAGCTCCAAATTCACTGTGCGAAACTTCTGGATGGAACTGAACGCAATAAATATTTTTCTTTTCGTTAAAAATCCCTGCAATTACTCCAGATTTTGCTGAAATTTCAAAATTCTCTGGCAAGGTTTCCACTTCATCAAAATGGCTCATCCAAACGGTAGAAAATCTGCTTACTCCTGTAAAAAGTGGATTAGATTTTGTGATTTCTAGAGTTGCTTTTCCGTATTCTCCTTTTTCACCTTTTTTTACGTTTCCGCCCAAAAGATGTGCTGTAAGTTGCATTCCGTAGCAAATTCCCAAAACTGGAATTCCCAATTCGAATAATTCTTTTTCTACCAAATGTGCATCTGGAGAATTTACAGAACTCGGGCCTCCAGAAAGGATGATTCCCGCAGGATTTTTGGATTTTATTTCTTCTAAAGAGGTATTAAAAGGTAAAATTTCCGAATACACTTCCATTTCGCGTATTCTTCTACCAATCAATTGGTTATATTGTGAACCGAAGTCCAAAATGATGATTCCTTTATTCATTTATTTTTCTATTTTATTACTTTAATGTTCTTTTGGCTTGAACCAAAAGAACCAAAAATTCAAGACTTAGAAACTCGACTAAATAAACAAAAATTACTTATTATTTCTAAGCGTAACTAGCCCTGATTGCAACGGAAATCCTGTTATTGTGAGCAAAAAACTTGGGATTGCTTCGCTTTGCTCGCAATGACAGATTGCAGAGGAAAGCAGGATTAGCTCCTAAAAAAATTGAGGGAAAATTCCCTCATTTTATTAAAATTTTCCGATGTCTTCCCTGTAAAATGCGTAGTCAAAATGAAGTGTTTTAGCATCTTCATAGACTTTTTCGCGGGCTTCTTCGTAAGTATCACCAGTTGCAACCACGTTAAGCACTCTACCAGAATTGGTGACTACTTTTCCTGCAATTTGCTCTGCTCCAGCAAAGAGAACATTGCTGTGTTTTACCTTATCTAAACCTTGGATTTCGTAACCGATTTCATAATTCCCGGGATAACCGCCAGAACACATTACGAGGCAAATCGCCTTCTTGTCTGAAAACTGTAAATCTAAATCTTTTCCTTCGATACAATCATGGATAACATCCAGCAAATTATTCTCTAAAAGTGCCATGATGACTTGCGTTTCTGGATCGCCAAATCTCATGTTATATTCTAACAAATAACATTGATTATCTTGTACCAAAACGCCAAAAAATATAATCCCTACAAAATCAAGTGCTTTGTCTTTAATTCCTTTAACGGTAGGCTCTAAAATATTTTTATTAAAATCTGCTAAATGCTCTGCCGTAAATTCTGGACTTGGAGCTACAGTTCCCATTCCACCAGTATTTGCGCCAGTATTTCCGTTTCCTACTTTTTTATAATCTTTGGCAGAAACACATGGAAAAGCTTTTTCGCCATTCCAAAAAGCAATAATAGACGCTTCGAAACCTTGTAAAAACTCTTCAATGACAACTTTTATTCCAGCATCTCCATAAATTCTTTCAATCATGAATTGGTGCAAAGTGTGATGCGCAGTTTCTTTGTCTTCACAAATAACTACTCCTTTTCCGCTTGCTAAACCACTTGCTTTAATCACCAAAGGATAAGAATGATTTTGGATATATTGGTCTGCTTCTACATAAGAATCAAAAATAGCAGCTTTGGCTGTTCTGATGCCATAATCTTGCATAAATTTTTTAGAAAAAGCTTTGCTTCCTTCTAAATCTGCGGCACGTTTTGTTGGGCCAAAAATTTTGAGATTATGTTTCTGAAATTCGTCTACAATACCATTAACTAAAGGTAATTCTGGACCTACGAATGTGAAATCTATTTTTTCTCTAAGAGCAAAATCTCTTAACTCTGCTACACTCTCATAAGGCAAGTTTTTACCTAAATTTTTTGTTGTAGCATTGCCTTTTGCAAAAAACATTTGACTGATTCTTTTGTCTTCTGACAATTTTTTTGCAATAGCAGATTCTCTACCTCCGTTTCCTATTATTAATACTTTCATTTTTTGTATTTGGTATTTGGTATGTTAGTATTTGGTATATTGATTTTATCAAATTTACGAATTTGTTTGATTTTAAGTCAAAATTAATTTTTTAATTCTTCAATTTTTAATTAGTGTAGGAAATGTCTCATTCCTGTGAACATCATTGGAATTTTATGTTCATTAGCAGCTGCAATAGAATCTTCATCTTTTACAGAACCGCCAGGTTGTACAATCGCTGTAATTCCTTCTTTAGCACAGAAATCAACTACATCTCTGAAAGGGAAAAATGCATCTGAAGCCAAAACTAAATCGCCGCTGAATTTTTCCTTAGCTCTAGAAATCGCTTGTTCTGTAGCCCAAATTCTATTCACTTGACCGCCTCCAATTCCGAACGCTTGAATTCCGTTTGAAACTACGATAGCGTTTGATTTTACATATTTAACCACTCTTTGAGCGAATAAAAGTGCTTTTTCTTGCTGTTCTGTTGGTTGGATTTCTGTAACTACTTTAAAATCTGTAGAAAATTGATCATCTACATCTTGAACCAAAATTCCGCCATCTATTTTCACCCAAGTTTTTTTGTCTGAAACTGGATTTTTGATTTTTATAATTCTAAGATTTTTCTTCTTTCTCAAAATTTCTAATGCATCTTCATCAAAATCAGTCGCCATTACAATTTCAAGGAAAGTTTTATTCAATTCTTCCGCTGTTGCCGCATCTACTTTATAATTCATTCCGATGATTCCCCCGAAAATAGAAATTGGGTCGCATTCGAAAGTTTTGGTATAAGTTTCTAAAGCAGAATTTCCGATGGCAACTCCACAAGGTGTAGAATGTTTTACGGCACAACAAGCCATTTCATCTTTGAATTCATTCACTACTTTCCAACATAAATCCATATCTCTCAAATTATTGAAAGACAGTTCTTTACCCCCTAAAATTTCGAAATCTTTCATCGCACCGTTTTCTGTAGTAGAAACGTAATACGCTGCTGATTGATGAGGATTTTCTCCGTATCTTAAATCTGAAACTTTTTGGTAAGATGCTTGTAAATATTCAGGATATTCTTCATTCAACAACATTTGAGAAATTGCAGCATCATAAGCAGAAGTTAAGTTGAAAACTTTACCTGCCAATTTTTTACGAGTTTCTATTGTAGTATTCCCGTTTTCAGAAATTTCTTGTTGAACTTTAGCATAATCTTCCACATCGGTAACTACAGTCACAGAAGCGAAATTTTTAGCTGCAGAACGAAGCATTGATGGTCCACCAATATCGATGAATTCTACTTTTTCTTCTAATGAAATTTCTTTATTTACATTTTCGAAAAACGGATAAAGGTTTACAATCACCATATCAATCAGTTCTATTCCATGTTCCTGAACAGTTTTCATGTGTTCTTCGTTATCACGAACCGCAAGAAGTCCACCATGAACTTTTGGATGAAGGGTTTTTACTCTTCCGTCTAACATTTCAGGAAAATTGGTCACTTCATCAATCTGAATTGGGTTAAGTCCCGCTTCTTTAAGATGTTTAAAGGTCCCGCCAGTAGAAATGAGTTCGTAATTTTTAGATTCTAAAAATTTGGCAAAATCAATAAGATTGTTTTTGTTGGAGACACTGATTAATGCTCGTTTTTTCATTTTTATTTATACTTTTTTTATTAAATCATTGGAATGAATTCCAATTCTGTAAAATCTGTCGTTCCTATGGAACTCTTTTATTTAAAACCAAATCAATCGCTTTCGGGAAAATCTCGTACTCGATTTGATGAACTTTCTGTGCTAAAGTTTCTAGAGTTTCATTTTCTGCAATTTCAAATTTCCCTTGAAGAATAATTTCGCCTTCATCAATTCCAGAAGTCACAAAATGAACGGTTGCACCACTTTCTTTTTCTTGGGTTGCAATTACCGCTTCGTGAACGTGATGTCCCCACATTCCTTTTCCACCGAATTTTGGCAATAAGGCAGGATGAATATTGATGATTTTTCCGTTGTATTTTTCGCAAAATTCTTTACTTAGAATCGATAGAAAACCAGCTAAGACAATTAAATCTGTATTTTCGGGCAAAAGTTTTTCTAAATTTTCAGAAAAATCTTTTCCTCTTTTGATGAGTTGATGCGGAATTTGATGATTTTCTGCTCTTTCTAAAGCATAACAATCTCTGTCTGCAACCACCAAATTGACTTTTGTATTGGGAATTTCTCCATTATCAATACAATCAATGATGCGCTGTAAATTGCTACCAGAACCCGAAACTAAAACTGTAATATTTTTCATGTTAGATTTCAGATTTCAGATTTCAGATTTCAGATTTTTGTCTGATATCTCTTATCTAAAATCTCGTTTCTATATTAATTGAATTTTCTCTTCGTTTTCTACGATTTCACCTACTAAATAAGCGTCTTCGATTAAAGAAAGTGCTTTTTCGGCAAGACTTTCATCTACTACGATAACCATTCCTACTCCCATGTTAAAAGTACCAAACATCTCCATTCTTTCGATGTTTCCACGTTTTTCTAATTCTAACATTACGTTTGGAATTTGGATTTTAGAAGTGTCAATTTTCGCACACAATCCATTCGGAATAATTCTTGGAACGTTTTCGATTAAACCGCCACCTGTAATATGAGCAATTCCTGAAATTCCCACATTTTCTTTCAGTTTAAAAACGTCTTTGTAATAGAGTTTCGTAGGAACTAAAAGTGTCTCGTAAAGAGGTTTTCCTTCGAATTCTTCTTCAAAATTTGGGAAAATTTTTCTTACCAATGAAAAACCATTGCTATGGAATCCTGAACTTGGTAAAGCGATGATTTTATCACCCGTTTTAATTTTAGAACCATCAATAATTTGGTCTTTTTCTACAATTCCTACGCAGAAACCAGCCACATCATAATCTCCTGGTTGATACATTCCTGGCATTTCTGCAGTTTCACCACCAATTAATGCGCACTCATTGTCTTTACAAGCATTTACCATTCCCAGAACGATTTCTGCTGCTACATCTGCATCTAGTTTTCCGCAAGCTAAATAATCTAAAAAAAATAGAGGTTTTGCGCCATGACACAGAATATCATTGGCACACATTGCGAAACAATCTACACCGATAGAATCGTATTTTTTGGTATCTAATGCAATTTTTAATTTGGTACCTACTCCATCAGTTCCAGAAACCAAAACAGGATTTTTATAGCCACCAATTTCATAGAAAGCTCCAAAACTTCCCAGATTGTTCAGTACATTTTTATTGTGCGTTTCGGCTACAGCAGATTTTATTTTGTCTACGGTTTTGTAGCCTTCTTCTTTGTCTACGCCAGCTGATTTATACGTATTATTCATTTTTGTTTTTGTTTTTTTTTCTGAATGACTTGCAGGACTTTCACCTGCAAGATTCAGGTTTTTACTAGATTTATTTCAAACTGCAAACGCATTGAAAATCAAAAATAAACGATATAAAAAAAGCCGACAATCGTTCTGATTATCGGCCTCAATTATTTTGCTGCGTATTTTAGCTTCCCAATTTCTTGGAATGTACAAGAGCCAAAATGTTGCGATTTAATATTCAATTTGTTTGGAATTTGATTTGGCAAAATTATATTTTTTATTGACAAAAAGCAACAGAAAAAATATTTTTTCTTCATTGCTCTTCAATTTTAACTTAATTTTTAGATTTTAGGCAATTCCATTGGAACTTCAATCAATAAAATTTCAGAATCCTTATCTATTTCTAAATCAAAATGTTCTGTTTCTGTAATTCCTAAAGCATCTCTTTGCCCAAGAATATTTTCTCCTATTTTTACGCTTCCTGAAATAACGAAAACGTAAACTCCATTTCCTTCTTTTTTGACTTGATAAGTTCTAGAAGATTTTACGGTGAAACTTCCTAAGTGAAACCAAGCGTCTTGGTGAATCCAGCTTCCTTCATCATTAGGATTAGGAGAAATAATCTGTTGAAATTCATTATCAATGGCATTGTCAGAAATCTTCAATTGGTCATATCTTGGTTCTACTCCCATTTTATTAGGAATCACCCAAATTTGCAATAAAGTTACGGGCTGTTCTTTACTTCCGTTAAATTCACTGTGTTGAATTCCTGTTCCTGCACTCATCACTTGAATTTCGCCTTTTTTAATTGCTCCAAAATTCCCCATAGAATCGCGGTGATGTAGCTCTCCACTTAATGGAATGGTCACAATTTCCATATTTGCGTGAGGATGCATCCCAAAACCCATTCCTTTTTCTACAAAATCGTCATTGAGAACTCTTAAATTTCCGAAATGCACTTTGTCTGGATTGTAATAATTTGCAAAAGAAAAACTGTGATTGGCAACTAACCAACCGTGATTTTGAAATCCTCTTTCGCTTGCTTTATGTAATATTGTTTTCATATGTAGATAATTATTTATCAATTTTATACTGCAAAGTTAGCCTAATCAAAAGCAGAAGTCATTGATGTAAGATAATAAAAAAATCCACCAAATTTTGGTGGATTTTGAAGTGATTATTTTAAAAACGATTATTCTTTAATCACTAAAAGTGCTGCAATTCCTGCAACAGCCATAGAAACTCCTGCTAAAGCAACCATGTTAATTGCAGTTCCTCCTAAAGCAGAAAGTAAAACTCCACCTAATAAACCAGCAGCAATCTGTGGAATAGTAATGGTAGCATTGAAAATTCCCATGTAAACTCCTGTTTGTTTTGCTGGAAGTTTAGAAGATAAAATGGCATAAGGCAATGCTAAAATAGCTGCCCAAGCTATACCTACTCCAATCATTGGTAAGAATAATAGGTTTTTGTCTTTGATAAACATAATAGATAACAAACCAAGTCCGCCTAAAATTAAAGAAACAACATAAACATTTCTTCTTCCGTATTTATCTGCTAATGGAGTAATCACTAAAGAGAATAAAGCAGCAAAAACACTATAAGCGGCAAAGATAACACCTGTCCAGTTTCCTGCTTCGTTGAAAGCATTAGAGGTAGCATCTGTAGTTCCCCAAATATTTTGAGCAATTCCTTGTGTAGTGTAAACCCACATTAAAAACAATGCAAACCAAGAAAAAAACTGTGTAACAGCCAATTGTTTCATGGCGTTTGGTACATTTTTAATCAAAGTAAAGAAACTTACTTTTTCTGGATTTTCGTTTTCTTTTTCTTCTATATTATTGTATTTCGCGTATTCTTCTGGCGGATATTCTTTCGTTCTAAAAGAAGTCCATAAAACCGAAGCCAATAAAACTGCTCCACCAATATAGAAAGACCAAATTACAGTAGGTGCAACTTTTTGACCAGCTTCTGGTTCGTTTGCAATTCCCCACCAAGTCAATAAAAATGGTAATAGTGAACCGAAAACAGCTCCTACATTAATTAAAAAACTTTGGATAGAATATCCTTTATTTCTTTGAGATTCGTCTACCATATCACTTACCAAAGCGCGGAATGGTTGCATGGTAACGTTAAAAGAAACGTCCATGAAAAGCAACATCATCGCTCCGAAGAAAACGGCAGGAAATAATTGTGCGAAATGTTCAGAATTTGGCATGAAAAACATTGCCAACGCAGAAACAATTGCTCCACCTAAAATAAATGGAATTCTACGACCTAATCTTGTCCAAGTTTTATCACTAGAAAGACCTACAATAGGTTGTACAAAAAGTCCTGCAAGAGGAGCTGCCAACCAAAAATAGCTTAAATGATGTACATCTGCACCGATTGCCGAAAGAATTCTACTGGTATTCGCGTTCTGAAGAGAATAACCAATTTGCACTCCCAAAAAACCAAAACTTATGTTCCAGATTTGCCAGAAAGACAAGAGTGGTTTTTTCTGTGTATTACTCATATACTATAGTTTTTATTTGTTTTTAACGAATTTACTTATTTATTTCTAAAATCAATGAAGATTTTGCAGGAATAGTTAACAAATCTTTAATTTGAACTTCGGCATCTTTCATTACATCTTTTGCTGTAAAACTAGAAGGAACCATTTCTTGGAATCTATTCATTTCGATGGCTTGCTCTTTATCACTGCTGTTGATGACTACCATTACTTTTTCTTCATCATTATAACGGAAATAAACGTAAACATTTTTCTCTGGCGAAAAGTTTTTGGTTTTCCCATTATGGATAACGTCTTTAGACTTTCTCCAGTTTAATAATTTTTGGGTATAATCAAAAAACTCATTTTGCTCTGGTGTTCTAGAAACAAAAGCATTTTGAACATCACCTTTCCAACCACCTGGGAAATCTCTTCTGATGTCTGCATCTCCTTTATTTTTATCACCACGCATTCCTATTTCTGAACCATAATATAACTGTGGAATTCCTCTAATGGTAGAAACAATCGTTAATGCCAATTTATAATAAGCAGGATTTCCGTTGAATATTTCATTGATTCTAGGAGTATCATGATTTTCAAAGAAAACCATCATGTTTTTAGGATTTGGGAATAAGAAATCACTGGCAAAAGAATTATAAAGTCTAATCATTCCTTTGTCCCAATTTTCTTCTTCTTGTAAAGCTTTTGGAAGGTTTTCATACAACATAAAATCCATTACCGAAGGTAAATTAGAATTGTAATTTTCTATTTCGCCAACTTTAGAATCTTTTTGCCAAAAAGCAATTTGAGCTGGGTCATACATCCAAGTTTCGCCTACAATATTGAAGTTAGGATATTCATCTGTAATCGCTTTACACCATTTTGCCATTCCATCTTTGTCGTTATAAGGATAAGTGTCTACTCTATAACCGTCTAACTGCGCATATTCTATCCACCAAATTGCATTTTGAATTAAATATTTTAAAACCAATGGATTACTTTGGTTAAGATCAGGCATTGTGGTATCAAACCAACCATCTAAAGCTACTTTTTTATCGACATCAGCAGCATAAGGATTCATTTGAGAATTGGTTCTGTAGTTAGAACGTTTGAAACCATTCTTCCCATCTTCAAACCAGTGAATCCAATCTTTGGTAGGCAAATCCTGAATCAACCAATGCGAAACTCCCCAATGATTGGTTACGTAGTCTTTCACCAATTTCATGTCTCTTTTTTTGAGCTCAGTAGAAAGTTCACAGTATTCTTCATTGGTTCCGTATCGCGCATCTATTTTGTACAAATCAGTCTGTGCATAACCATGATACGTATACGCTTTTTCATTGTCTTCGCAAACTGGAGTGAGCCAAAGTGTAGTCACTCCAAGATTTTTAAGATAGTCTAAATTATTGATAATTCCTCTTAAATCACCACCATGTCTTCCACCTTCACTTTTTCTGTCTGCTTTTTCGATGAGAGATTTGTTAGAATCATTTTTTTCATCGCCATTGGCAAAACGATCTGGCATAATCAGGTAGAAAACATCTTTAGATGTATAAGATTCACGCGCAGATGAATTAGGCGTTCTTTCCTTCAATTCATACTGATATGTACTGATGGTTTTCTTGCCATTTTTAAGGAAAATTTTAAATTTAGGAGTGTTAATTTCATTAGTATTAATGGTGATAAACACATAATTAGGATTTTCTACCTTCGTTAAATCCTTAATCTGAATTCCATCTGAAAGTTCAATATTTTGTTGGGCAATATTTTTGCCATATAACAAAATCTGAAGCTCAGGATTTTTCATTCCTTTCCACCAAAAAGCGGGTTCTACTCTTTGGAATTGAGCAAAGGAAAATGTTGTGATGAACAGAAATAAAAATGTTAGTTTTTTCATTTTTTATAAGTTTTGGCTAAAGCCAATTATATTTTTTTTTATTATTAGACGGGCTAAAGCCCGTCTCTATTGATTCTATTTAATTGGCTTTAATGAAATAGCATAACCACCACTTCTTGCAAGGTGAACCTTAATTTTAGAACCATTGGTTACTATTTTTTTGTAAATATGATAAGCCTGCGGATTTTTTTCGTAATCTGCATTTTTACCATCTTCGTAAATAGTGGCTTCGTATTTTTTTCCTTTTTCTAAGAAAGAAAAATCTACGGTGAAATCTCTAGCATTTTCGTCTGTAACACCTCCTACAAACCAATTTTCTGAACCTTTCGCTTTTCTAGCAGTGTGAATATAATCCCCTGGTTCGGCTGATAAAATTTTGGTATCATCCCAATCTACCGCTACATCTTTGATGAATTGGAAAGCATCTAAATGTCTTTCGTAGTTTTCTGGTAAATCACAAGCCATCTGAAGTGGAGAATACATCACCACATATAATCCTAATTGTTTAGCTAAAGTAGTATTGGCAAAATTTTTACTGTTAGCATCGTAATAATTGTATTGTGTTTGGAAAATTCCTGGAGTGTAATCCATTGGTCCACCCATAAATCTGGTAAATGGCAAAATGGTAGTGTGGTCTGGATTGTTTCCTCCCATCGCTTCGAATTCTGTTCCACGAGCAGCTTCTGCAGCAATCCAATTCGGATAAGTTCTGCTTAAACCACTAGGACGAACACTTTCGTGAGAATTAACCATGATTTTATATTCTGCAGCTTTATCTACTACTCTTTGATAATGGTTAATCATCCACTGAGAATAGTGATGTTCGCCTCTTGGAATAATATTTCCTACGTAACCCGTTTTCACCGCATCATAACCATGTTCTTTCATCAATTTAAAAGCTGGGTCAAGCCATCTTTCGTAATTGGTAGCTGAAGCAGAAGTTTCATGGTGCATGATGAGTTTTACATTTTTAGAATGTGCATATTCATTCAGCATTTTAATATCAAAATCTGGATAAGGTGTAATAAAATCAAAAACAAATTCTTTCGATTTTCCGAACCAATCTTCCCAACCTTCGTTCCAACCTTCTACCAAAACAGCATCAAAGCCATGTTTAGAAGCGAAATCAATGTATTTTTTAACATTGTCATTATTCGCAGCGTGTGTTCCGTTTGGTTTGGTTTTAGAATAATCTGTAACGCCAAGATGTACATTATCGATATTGGTATAATTCCAAGTTCCACGATTTGGAACGAACATTTGCCACCAAACTCCAATATATTTTACTGGATGAATCCATGAAGTATCCGTGTATTTCGTTGGTTCATTCAAGTTAAAAATCATTTTAGAATCTAGCACTTCTTCTGCTTTTTCTGAAACGATTACGGTTCTCCATGGTGTTACTGCAGGAGTTTGCATGTAACCTTTTGCACCTTGAGCATCTGGAGTAAGATGGGTTTTGAAGTCAAAATTTTCTGAATCTACTTCAAGATGAGAAGCGGGATAATTGATTACAGCAGCTTCTGCAAGGTTTATATACAGTGGTTTTTCTTTGCCAGAAACCTCTTTTTTTAACATAAGAGGCGATTGAACTGCATTTTTAACCAAAGTTTGAGAAGCGTTACTATCAAAACTGCTTTCCCATTTTGTAGAAATTTGAGAAACCAAACTGGTTGTAGGTCTATATTCCTGCGTATCATAGTCTGCAGGAACCCACCAAGATTTTAAATCATAAGGGAAATTAAATTCGGTATCTTCTTCTTTTACAACGAAATAATTAAGATTTTTCTGTTGAGGGAACTCATATCTGAAACCTAGTCCATCATTAAAAAGTCTGAATTTAACGATGATTTTTCGGTTTTCATTGGGTTGATTCAATGTAACCGAAAGTTCGTTGTAATGATTGGTGTAATATTTTTTTTCTCCAAGAACGGGAGCCCAATTTTCGTTTTTAGAATCTCTGCTTTCTGCAATTTTTTCGAAGTCAGAATTGAGATTTTTACCATCTGGAAGTTTATTGACATTGTCAAAAGCGATGGTATTATCTTTTAGCAATCGAAGGCCTAATTTAGAATCTTCTATGACTGTTTTTCCTTTGTAATTCAGATGATAATAAGGAACTCCATTTTTCAGTTGAAAATTCATTTCGAAATTTCCGTCTGGAGACTTTAGAGATTGTGCGTTGATACCTGCTACAGAAAGTAAAGCCAGAAGCGCACTTGTTTTAATCAATTTCATACTTTAAATATTTGTATTATAATTATTTAGGAATTTCTCAATAAAAAATAAAAAAACATTAAATATAAAAAAACTGCTGCTATAAAGCAACAGTTTTTATGTTAAAAATTGTATGATATATTACAGCTAATTTATAGTATAAACCATATTGAATGGATCAAATGTAATGGTATAAGTTCCAGCTGAAGTAATGTTTAAGTTAGAACCACCTGCATTAAGTGTTCCATCTGCACCATCATCACCGTAATTTTCTCCCCAATCGCTGTTCACTCTAAATTTGAATTCACCAGCAGGTAAAGTAACTACTATTTTGAATTTAAGGATAGAATCATCCCATTCCATTTGTGCATCTGGACTACCTCCCCAACTGTTGAAACCACCAACAAGGCCTAATGAATAAGGTACCATTGAGTGTGTTAAATTATTAGTATCAACAGTTACTTTATAATAACCTGCACTAGGAGAAAGTATATTAGATCCGTTTAGTTCTAAGGTACCATCTGCACCATTATCTCCCCAGTTAACATCCCAATTTCTGTTTTGAGTATATTTAAACTCCGTACCAGCAGCAGGGAAATTAATAAATCCGAAATACGTACCATTACTTGTAGCAGAAACTAGCGTGTTTGCAGTATCAGGATTCCAACCTTGATAGCCTCCAGGCGCATAAATAAATGATGAAAGTTGATATGGAGTTGCTTTGAAAGTTACAATTGCAGAAGATTTTATAATCTCTGGATCTACTAATTTCGTAATTGCAGATACTCTGATATCAAAATTACCTTGTACACCAATTGTACCACCAACACTTAGAAGAAGTTTATCTAAATCAAAATTGGTTACATTAATAAGTTTAAGATTATTAACAGTGCCTAATTCTTTAAATTTATTAGCTCCAGATAATGAAACCTCTACAAGATATTTTACATCAATTCCGTAAGAATAATCGTTCCAAGTAATGGTTTTTGCAATACCTGTTGGATTGTTTGCATCCAAAGTAATTACACTACCTGCTGTAGGTGCTGTAATTACAGGTACTTCTACAGGATAAGGTTGCACATCAAAAGCAATAGGAAGAGAAACATTAGAACCTGCTTCTATTCTAAAATAGACTTTTTTAATTGAATATGGTGAATATCCAGCTTGCAATAAAGCTGTATTAAGAGCACCTATTGTAGTAGTAAAAGTATTTTTATTTGATGTACCTAACTTTACTTTAACTGTAAAATCATTTGAATTAGAAAACACAATATCATAAGATGATGCCGCGTTTAAATTATCCCAAGTAAGTCTGAATGGATTATTCTCCATTGTTGAATATAATACATTGCTTCCTAAACTCGTATCATATAATTTAAAAGAAGGCTCTGCTTTTGTCCAGTCTCTATAATCCTCGTTGTTACAAGAATGAAGAACAAACGGCAATAATAGAACCAATGATAAAAATTTTATTATATTTTTCATAATTATTGTTGAATTATTGTTGAACAATGGTATAAACTCCAGCTTTAATATCTACTGTAATTTTATACGTGTTTCCACCACCATCAAATTTGATATCTCCACTATCACCTTTAGGACCTAAGAAACCTGAATTTCCTGAACCAGAAATATTACCCCATTCTAATTCTTTCCAATCTTTTTGACCTAGAACTTTAAAAGCAGCTCCATTATCTAATTTCACTGTGTATTCAAATTTTCCAGATGAAACTTTAGTCATAGCAATAGCGTTTGCTGCATCCCATCCATTAATTGTACCAACAAGATAAACTTCAGGAAAATCATATCCTAAAACAGGAGATGCGGTAATATTTAAAGACTGAATATTTTTAGTTGCATCAATCTCTATTTTATAAATGCCTGTATCGCCTGTAAATTTCATGTTTTCATCACCATCTTGAAGCAAGTTACCAGAAAGCTGTTTGAAATATCTATAATTTGCTCTAGTACCTTCTTTATCAACACTATAATTAATAGGATTCCAACTTTGTTGACCTAAAAATCTGAAAGGTTGATTATTTTCTAAGTATGTATAGATATAAGATAAGTTATCTTTTTTATGAAGAATTTGAGCATTCTCAGCGGTCCAACCAACATAAGTAGCACCACCTACAAGATAAAAATCAGGATATACTAATACATATGGTGTAATCATTAAACTGGTAACATTAGATTTAGCTACTAAATTTTCACTTACTGTACCTAAGTAAGAAGAAACTCTAATGTACATTTTAGCAGAGACATTAGGCGCTAAATTAATTCCTTGAGCTGCCTGATTCATTTGTTCTACTGAAAAAGTAGTTGCTCTAACAGAACCTGCAACTGTACCTAATGTATAAGGAGTAGTGAACGCCTCATCTTTAGACACTTCTATTTTATATTTTATTTCAGTAGGAACTGTATAGGTTGCAACATCCCAACTTAAAGTTAAACCAGGGTTGCTTGGAAAATTTTTATCCAACACCAATTTTTCAGCAGATATATCTAGCATTATTGGCGCTGATTGATTATCCACGGTAATTAACTCTCTATTTTCGCATGCAATAAAACTAAATATTGCAATAAAAACGAATAAAATTTTATTAATTATATTTTTTTTCATAACATAATATTTGTCAAAACTGATTAATAACCAGGATTTTGAATTAAATTAGAATTAGAACTAATCTCTTTTGTAGGAATTGGGAATAAAGTTCTATAATCAGCTATAGCAGAACCATTCAATGAACCGCCCTTCCACTGCCAGTTATAACCAGAAATATATTTTCCAAATCTTATTAAATCTTGTCTTCTGTGACCTTCCCAATAAAGCTCTTTTGCTCTCTCCGATAAAACAAAATCTGGAGTAAGCGCAGATAGAGTTACTGGATTTGCGCCAGCTCTTAATCTTAAATCATTAATATAATTTAGAGCTGTAGCTTTGTCTCCTTTACCATTTACAACCGCTAATTCTGCATACATCAAATATACATCTGCCAATCTAAACATTGGAAAATCTGTATCTGGGAAAGTAGGATCTTGACCTGAAACACCTGCAGATGTTTTATTAGTAAATTTTATTAATTTTTTACCTTGCGCAAATTTTAAATAGTCTGTAATATCTTCAGAATCGGTACCAGATACAACATTTACACGTGGGTCACCTGCAATAGTTTGTATAAATTCTTTTCTAGCTCTGAAACCTTGCCATCCAAAATCAATACCTAGGGTTTTAGCAACTGCATCATTAGTACTTCCATGAATTAAATAAGTCATACCTCCCCAAGTTTTAGTTTTAACGCCATCATATCTTACAGGAAAAATAATCTCTTTTTGAGCTCCGTTAACATCATTATCTGCCGCAAATAAATTATTTCTGTCAAGTGACAAGCTGTAGCCCGCACCTAATACACTGTTCACAGCAGCTAAAGCTTCAGTGCTTTTATCTTGACCTGTGTAAATTTTTGCGTTAATTAAAAGTTTTGCTTTTAACATCCACAAAGCTCCTTTATCAGCTCTACCATATTCATTAGCTCTTGGGGCAGGAAGATCTGCTTCAATTGTATTAAGTTCATTCAAAACATAATCAAACATTTCTGCTCTGGTTTTCATTACTGGTACAGAACCTAAAGCATTTTCTTCTGTTGCAAAAGGAGAATTACCATAAAGATCGATAGCATGATAATAAGATAAAGCTCTCAAAAATCTTGCTTCAGCTCTCATCACTTTAATTTTAGCTTTAAGATCTTCTGAAACTTTTCTTGAATTCAATTTTTCATCTGTAGTTTCTCTTAAGAACTCGTTTGCTACAGATATCTGATAGTAAACTCTTGCAAAAAATGCTTCATTAAATTTATTATCTGCATTCCATGTATTAAAGTTTAAATCTTTAATTGTTGGGTTATCAGATTCTCCCCAAGCAATAATTGCTTCGTCCGTAGTAAGCTCTTGTAACTGCCAGTAACCTCTTAAATACTGAGAAAATCCTTCATCTACTAATGATTGTAAATCTGAATCTCCTGTAGGAGCTGCTTGACCAGATAAAGATAAACCACCATAAATTTTTGCTAAAAACTGTTTATAAGGTAGTTCTGGATTATCAGGATTGTTAAAATAATTATCTACCGAGAAAGAATCATCATCTTTCAAAGAAACATCTAAATCATTTAAACATGAAACTGCGGTAAATAATAATGCTGAAAATGCTAACCATTTTACTTTTTTTAATATATTTTTCATATTATTTTAAATTGATTAAATTAAAAATTAACGTTTACTCCAAGCATATACATTCTAGCTCTAGGGTAAATTACTCCATCTAGACCATTATTGAAGACTTCTGGGTCTAATCCTTTATAATCACTTATAATTAATGCGTTTTGCACACCTCCGTATATTCTTAAAGAGGTTCTATCACCTATGAAGTTGTTATTCCTAATGGTATAACCTAAAGTAACATTATCTAATTTTAGATAGCTTGCATTTTTAATATAGTAATCACTTTCTTTATTAGCAAATGCAAATCCTGTTTTTGCAAAATCTAAAGGTGAATTTGCTAAGGTATTATCTACAACATTATTAATTGTTGAAAAGTATGCTCTATCTGCATTTACTTGATCATATACATAGTTACCAAAACTTGCTCTCCAAGCCATTGAGTAATCCCAGTTTTTCATAAATGTACCATCAATCATTAAGCCCATTGTAACGTCTGCTTGAGGTTTTTTGTAATTATATTTATCAAAACTGTCTATTGTACCATCACCATTTCTATCTACATACACTCCTTCAATTGGCTTGCCTGTACTATCATAAACCTGTTGATATACCCAATAAGAAAATGGAGCTAGACCAACTTTGTGAGTCTGTACATAACCACCAAGTCCTACTCCTCCTTGTGGAATATTATCGGTAAATAATTCTGTAATTTCTAAATGATTATAACTTAAGTTGTAGTTAACATCTAAAGTAAAATTCTCTTTTTTAAACATTTGATAGTTTAAATTAAAATCTAAACCTTTAGATTGTAGAGAACCAATGTTTTTAGGACCTAAGACTCTTAAATTCTGTAATGCTCCTTCCGCAACTATGGATAATAAATCTTTAGTATCTGCCAAATAAACATCTACATTTCCAGATAATCTTCTGCTAAATAATGAAAAATCTAAACCAGCATTATATTTTGTGCTAGATTCCCAAGTTAGATTTTGATTGTATCCTTTTGGTCTTGCTATTAAGTAATATGTATTCGCTCCTGTACCAAATTGATAGTTGGCATTGGTAGAAACATCATACTGCTTAAAGTAATCTATCTTATATCCACCAATATCTTGTTGACCTACAGCACCAACACTTAATCTTAGTTTCAGCTCATTAATAGTACTATTGTCTTTAAATAAGTCTTCATGCATCTTCCAGGCAAATGCTGCACCTCCAAAGTTACCCCATCTATTATCTTTAGAAAATCTAGAAGAACCATCTCTTCTATAATTTACAGTTAGTAAATATCTGTTATTATTCCATCCTAAATTTAATCTTCCAAAAAATGCTTGCAAGTTAACACCTGGATCAGTGTAAGTATCCGCAACGTTGTTATTAGGATCTAGTACATATAATAATTGATTGGCAGAATTGTAATTTTCATAATCAAAATTTTGATACTCATAACCTCCTAATAAATCAAAACTTAGTTTACCAAAGTTTTTAGTATAGTTTAATTGAGTATTGAGATTTTTGTTAAAATTATCATAGTTTGTTTCAGTAAAATTACCTACAGGTAAACCATTCCAGTAACCTGCTCTTGCAAAAGAACTAATTTCTGTTTTGCCATCACCTTCTTGTTTATCTATACCTGCATTTACAATTAATCTTAACTCTGGTAAAAAGTGAAATTTGTAATCTAAGTTAATGTTTCCATAAAATCTATGATGATTACCAATATTTCTTCTCTCTAATAACTGAGATAGTGGGTTTGATGTACCACGGAAAAAGTATTTAGCTCCATCTTGCTGATACCATTCTCTATAACCAGCAAAAGGTGTTTGTGCATCATAAGGACTTTGGGTAGGGTCATAAGATATTGCGCTACCAATAGCACCTTCATCAGCGTTTGTTCTAAACGCATAAGTATAATTACCAGAAATATTAAGCTTTAAATGATTATCAAATAAAGTTGGGTTCAAAGTAAAAGAAGCTGTTGATCTTTTGTAATTAGATGTCAAAAGAAGACCTTCATTTTCTGTATGACCAATACTTAATCTAGATGGAATCTTATCAAATAAGTTGCCCATTAAAGACAAATTACTATCAAAAGAAGCTGTGTTTCTAAAGATTAAATCTTGCCAATTTGTATTAGCTGTCCCCAATAAATTCGCTTTATCAGGAGCCATTGTATTAATAATTTCCCTGAACTGATCTCCATTATACACATCAACATTCTTAGCTAATGTATTATAAGTAGTAAAAGAATTAAAAGAAACTTGTAATTTCTTTTTAGAACCTTTTTTTGTAGTAATTAAAATTACACCATTAGAACCTCTGTTACCATAAATTGCTGTAGAAGAAGCATCTTTTAATATTGAAAAAGATTCAATATCATTAGGGTTAATTGAGGACAATCCACCTTCTACTGGCAAACCATCAATAACAATTAAAGGATCATTACTACTTAATAAAGAAGAACCGCCCCTTACTCTAATTACGGCATCATTACCCGGTGTACCAGACTGAGTTACAACAACCCCAGACGTTCTACCATTTAATAAACCTTCCGCACTTGTAATTGCTCCCTTATTAAAATCTTTTTCACTTAGGGCTGTAATAGACCCTGTTAAATCAGACTTCTTTTTAGCTCCATAACCAATAAGCACAACTTGTTCAATGTCTCTTTGTTTAATTGAATCTCTTTGTTGAGCTTCTAGCATAATTGTTCCTGCCAATAAAAAAGCTGGAGCAATTTTTAAAACTTTACTATAGTTTCTCACAAAAATAAAATTTAAGGATTAATATTCATTTTTCACATCGCATAATTGCTATTACAATTAGGCATTGCTAATTTATGAAATTTTTAAATATTTATTAAATTTATATAAAAATTGTTAATTATTCATGATAAGAATCAGTCACTTTTGTATTAATTAAAACACAAATTACTGATTAACAATAAAATACATCCTATTATCTCATCAATGAGACAATAAAGAATTTCGCAATATTTCAAACGAATGTTTAGCAATTTGATATGTTAAACAATCGTTAACAAAGAAAATTTTAACCAAAATATAAGCCAAGAAGTCAAAATTTTCCAAAAAGGCAAACAAAACCTTATCTTTGCAAAAAAATTTTCCATGCAGAAGAGAAAAATGATTACCGCTGCATTACCCTATGCAAACGGTCCTGTTCATATCGGTCATTTAGCTGGAGTATATATTCCTGCTGATGTTTACGCACGTTTCCAAAGAAGATTAGGGAGCGATGTTGCTTTTATCTGTGGTTCAGACGAACACGGAATTCCTATTACCATTAGAGCAAAAAAAGAAGGCGTAACTCCTCAAGATATTGTAGATAAATATCACGCAATCATTAAAAAATCTTTTGAAGACTTAGGCATTTCATTTGATGAATATTCTAGAACTTCTTCAGAAAATCACAAAAAAACTTCTCAAGATTTCTTCCTAAAAATGTACGAAAACGGAAAATTTACCGAAGAAATCTCAGAACAATATTATGATGAACAAGCTGGCGAATTTTTGGCAGACCGATACATTGTAGGAACTTGCCCAAAATGTGGAAATGATGGAGCTTATGGTGACCAATGCGAAAAATGCGGTTCTACCCTTTCTCCTTCAGAATTAATTAATCCAAAATCTGCATTGAGTGGAAACGTTCCTGTACTTAAAGAAACCAAAAACTGGTATCTTCCTTTAAATGAATATGAAGATTTCTTAAACGAGTGGATTTTAGAAGGCCATAAAGACGACTGGAAACCTAATGTATATGGACAAGTAAAATCTTGGCTCAATGATGGATTGAAACCTAGAGCAATGACCAGAGATTTAAATTGGGGGGTACAAGTTCCACTTCCTGATGCAGAAGGAAAAGTGCTTTACGTTTGGTTTGATGCGCCAATTGGTTACATTTCTTTCACCAAAGAATGGGCTGCAAAAAACGGTAAAAACTGGGAAGATTATTGGCAATCTGAAGATTCAGACTTAATTCACTTTATTGGTAAAGATAATATTGTGTTTCACTGTATTATTTTCCCAGCAATGATGAAGGCTCACGGAGATTATATTATGCCAAGTAATGTTCCTGCTTTTGAATTTTTAAATCTTGAAAATGATAAAATTTCTACCTCTAGAAACTGGGCAGTTTGGGCGCATGAATATGTAGAAGAATTCCCAGATCAACAAGATGTTTTGCGTTACGCATTGCTTTCTTCAGCACCAGAAACTAAGGATAATAACTTTACATGGAAGGATTTCCAAACCAAAAATAATTCTGAATTGGTGGGTATTTTCGGAAATTTCATCAATAGAGTTGCTGTGCTCATTCACAAATATTATGATGGAGTGATTCCTGCAGGAAATGAAAACGCAGAAGAACTTTCTGAAATTTCTAAAGCTGCAAAAGAAATTAATGAATATTTAAGCAAATATGAATTCAGAAATGCTCTTTCAGCTTTAATGAATTTAGCACGTTTCGGAAATCAATATTTACAAACCGAAGAACCTTGGAAAACCATCAAAGATAACCCTGAAAAAGCGGCAAACTCATTGTTTGTAGGAGCACAAATTGCGGTTGGTTTAGCACAATTATGTGAACCTTTCATGCCTTTTTCTTCGGAAAAGTTATTGAAAATGTTCAATACCGAGAAAATTTCTTGGCAAGAAGTGGAAAATGCTCAAGTTCTCGTAAAAACAGGACATACAATCAATGAAAGTTCACTTCTTTTCTCAAAAATTGAAGACGAAACCATTGATTTCCAAATTCAAAAATTAGAAAACACCAAAATATCTAACGCAAAAACCAATCCTAAAGCAAATCCTATGAAAGAAGAAATCACTTTTGACGATTTTACCAAAATAGATTTAAGAACTGCTACTATTTTAGAAGCTGAAAAAGTAGAAAAGGCAGATAAATTATTGAAACTAAAAGTAGACACCGGAGTTGATGTAAGAACTGTAGTCTCTGGTATTGCAGAAAGTTTTACGCCAGAAGAAGTGGTTGGAAAACAAGTGATGATTTTGTTGAACTTGGCTCCAAGAAAAATCCGTGGAATTGAATCTCAAGGAATGTTGCTTTTAACAACCAAACCTGATGGAAAATTGAGTTTCGTAACGCCTGATGAAACCGTAGAAAACGGAATTGAAATTGGATAATTAAAAAATTAATCAATTAAATAATTAGAGATTTCGGAGATATTTCCGAAATCTTTTTTTATTTTTGGATATCACACTTTGTCAAAGTTTTTGCGAAGCAAAGAAATCTTTGACAAAGTTTAAATATAACGATATGAATTTTCTAAAATCACTTCTACTCTGTTTTTTATTTTTTGGATTGGGGAATTTTAAAGCTCAAAATTTATTGTTAAATGATTCTGATAGAAGAATTAATTTTTATCAGCAACAAAAATATAAGTTAAAAGCAAATTATCTTAACAAAAGAAAAAGTCTAAATTTATCATATGAATTGAAACAAAACTTAAAAAAATTAAGTATAAATTATTTTGCTAAAATTAATAATGAGTTAAAAATAATTAATAAAATTTCTAATGACGATGAACTTTACAAAGCCATTACTCTAAAGTCTTTAGGTGAATCTTATCCAGATATCAACGCAGTTTTCTTTAACAGAGGAAATCTTTTATCTGATGAAAAAATCTCAGACGAAGAAAAACAAAAATACAATGCTCTTTTTCTAGAAATTGCCAAACAAATTCCAAACGAAACCTATATAGAACTTTCTAAAATCACAGATGAAATTAATCGTGATAAATTTGCATTAACGATTCCTTATCGTTTTGAAATTTTTCAAGATTTATTTGATGAAAACCAAAGAAAAAGAATAGACATCATCAATTTTCTACTTTGGAATGTAGAATAAACCTTACTTTAACGTAAGTTGAGCCAAATAAGAATCTTCTAGTTGTTCAATTTTTTGAATTTTAAAACCATTAGCAATCGCTGCATTTTCTAAGGTATCAAAATCTAAATACAACCATTTCATTGGCAGTTCAGATTCTCCTTTGTAATACAAATAATAATCTAATTCTCCGTAATAACCTGTTGCAGGAACCAGAACTCCACCATCTTCATCTTGGTCATACATATACAAAATATCTGTACTGTCTAAGAGAATTTGTCCGTTTTCAGCAACTAAACTTTTCAGTTTTTGCAAGTATTGGTCAATGTGTTCTAAACTTTGAAAAATCCCAGTTCCATTCATCAAAAGCAAAACGGTATCAAAATTCTTTTCAGAAAATTGAAGCAAATCTTCACAAATCGCATTTTTCACACCTCTTGCTTTACAAATTTCAATAGATTTTGGGGAAATATCTAGTGCGGTAACCTCTAATTTTCTTAAATTTTGCAGATAAAGGCTATGTGAACCCGCTCCAGAACCTACATCTAAAACTTTACCAAAAGATAAATCCAAAGCTTTTTTTTCTAAAGCATTCATTTCTTGATAATCTCTGAAAAGATAAGAAACTGGCAAATCATCCAGTTCTGAGATAGAAGTTTCGGTTTGTAAATCTTCAGGATTTTCTTGGTAATAATAATCCCAAATTGCGCGTCCCATTAAGTCTTTCATTTTGCAAAAATATTAATTAGGAATCACATAATTTAAAATTTCAAAAAATATTCTGACTTTAGAATGGATTTATTACTTTTAATAAAATTTAAAAAATATGAGAAAAATAGACCAACTTTTCGCAGAATACGCAGAAAGTCACCAAAAGTAAACCAACAAATTTATTCATTGGATTTGCGTTCCTTTAATTTTCTTTACCATAGTAGGATTTATCAGTCTGATTCCTAGATCAGCAACAACTATAACATTAAATAATACTTCTCAATACACAGAATGGACAATAACTCATTTGAATTTTGGTGATTTATTTCTAAGTTTAATTTCTATATTGTCAATAATCTTTTTAACAATATTCTATTTTAGATTATCTAAGACTATAGGAATAATAATGTTTTTTATAGTTTTGTTAATGTTTTATTGCGCCTCAATAATTAATGAAATTTTTGAAAAACCAGTTTTCATTTACTTATTAATCTTCGTCATCACATGGATTTTTCAGTTCATCGGTCATAAAATTGAAGGTAAAAAACCGAGTTTCTTAAAGGATTTACAGTTTTTATTGATTGGACCAATTTGGCTTTTGCATTTTATATTAAAGAAAATCGGAATTCCATATTAATTTAATGAAATTTATCATAAATCCTTGAAAAAAATTCAAGGATTTTTATTTTTTGAAAAATTTAGCACAATAGTTGCAATAGGAAAATTAACTTAAATTTCTTTCCTATGAAAACAATCTTATATTTTTTTACAATTCTTTCTCTTTTGAATTGTAGTAAAGACAAATCAGTTAGTGCAGATTTGGCAATGATTGCTGAACCTATGATTGCAGCAAAATCTGCAAATTATAACGCTCCTCCACCTCTCGCAGAAATTAAATTAGTAGATTCTGCAGCGGTAAGTGTAAATGAAAGTTCTCCCAACTCATCAAAACCAACGAATAAAAATGCTATTTCCAAAAAAATCATCAAAAATGGAAATATGATGATTGATGTAGGTGACATAAAATCTGCACAAGAAAAAGTACAAAACGTTGTTAAAAATTTCAAAGGCTATATTCAGAATGAAAACTATTCTAATGACGAAACAGAAACGACTATTTCTATGGAAATTAGAGTGCCTAATCAGAATTTTGATGGTTTAATTAATTCTTTTTCAGAAGGAATAGGCTCTGTAACACAAAAAAATATTCGAGCAGAAGACGTAACCGAAGAATATACAGATGTAGCCATAAGATTAGAAAATAAACTCACCTATCTAGAAAAATACAGAGAGTTATTAAAACGAAGCGCTTCTACCAAAGATTTACTAGAAATTCAAGAAAAAATTCGTGGTTTAGAAGAAGAAATAGAATCTTCTAAAGGCAAACTTCGCTACATAGATGACCAAGTAAATTACAGCACATTAGATTTAACTTTAACCAAAGAAAAACCCAGAAACACCATTACATCTAAAATTGGTTTCGGAAGCAGATTAGTAGATTCATTAGCAAATGGTTGGAATCTTTTCATCAATTTTTTATTAGAAATTGTCGCACTTTGGCCATTTTTATTGACGCTTCCAATAATCATTTATTCAATTAAAAAATGGAGAAAAAGAAAATCAAAAAAAGAATAGATTTATTATAACAAAAATCAGTAATGATAAATTTCATTGAATAATTTATAAAAAATAAACGTAAATTTGTTTCATAAAATAAAAAATATGAAAAATTTAATCTTTGCAATATTCGCATTTTTGGCTGTTTTTTCTTGTAGAAGTGAAGACGATACAGATGTGAGTCCAGTAGTTGGAGAATGGGAATGGGTTTCTTCTATAGGTGGAGTTGGAAACACCACAGAAACACCTGCTTCAAGTGGAAAAACAATTATCATGAAATTAGATTCTGATAAAAAATACACCATTACTACTAATGGTACAGTAACCAATGAAGGTACATTTTCTCTTTATAAAAATGTCTCTAATTTAGAACATTACGAAAGAGTTTACATCGATTTTTCTAATGCACCAGACAAAATGATTGTAAACAATGAAGAAAAAACATTGATTCTAAGTGATGACGTAAATGATGGATATATTTATACTTACAAGAAAAAATAAGTTTATTTCCCCAAAACAAATACCGCCGGAATTTTATGAAGTTCCGGTTTTTTATTTTTCCAATCAGAGATTTTTAAAGTTTTGATAAATTCTTCTGTAGGATGATTTATATTTGCAGCGATACAAAGTTTCGTATTCGGATTGAGAAATTTAATTAAATCTTCTAAAAGTTGATTATTTCTATAAGGCGTTTCCATAAAAATCTGAGAATATCCTGACTTTTGAACTTGATTTTCTAGAAAGAGAATCTGTTTTTTCTTTTGCTCTTTATCAATTGGCAAATATCCATGAAAGGTAAATTCCTGTCCATTAAAGCCACTCGAAATCAGAGCTAAAATGATAGAGCTCGGCCCATTAATTGGGATTACTTTTATATTATTCTCATGACACCATTTTACCATCAGATTTCCAGGATCTGCAATACAAGGCAATCCCGCTTCAGAAAGCAAACCAAAATCCTGACCAGATTTCATGAGTTTTTGCGCTTCTTTTAAATCATTAGATTCAGAATATTTATCCAAAAGAAAAAGCTTTAAATCACTTTGTTTTTTTTCTGGGGCAAAAAATTTAATGACTTTTCTGGCTGTTTTTTCGTTTTCCACGAAAAAATAATCGGTTTTAAGAATATATTCTTTAATCGATGGTGCAAAATAGTCTATCGGAGATTCTTCGGATAAATAAGCTGGGATTAGAAACAACATGTTTTAAAAAAATTTAATTAGAGATAAAAGTAATCAATTTTTAGAAAATTTACTTCAAGTTGTACTTTTGAGCAATAACTTCACAAGCTTGATCTAACATTTTATACACCTTTTCGAAATCACTCATATCGCCATAATACGGATCTGGAACTTCTATTTTTTCATCAGATAAAACGCCAACTTCTTCCATAATCAAGGAAACTTTACTTCTCTGTTCTTCAGATTTGGCTTTTGACAATACATCTTCTAAATTTTTTAAATCCATGCAAAAAATCTTATCAAAGTCTTCTAAATGCTTTTCGGTAAAGTAATTAGCTCTTTGATGAGAAATATCTACGCCATGTTCTTTGGCAATTTTGGTAGAACGTTTATCAGGAGGTGAACCTTCATGAAAAGAAATTGTTCCTGCACTTGCTACGATATGTTTTTCTGAAATTTTAGAACGCAAAATTCCTTCTGCTAATGGACTTCTGCATATATTTCCGAGGCAAACCATTAAAATTTTCATAAGTAAGTCGTCATTTAATTAAAAAAGGAATTTTTCAAATCTAAATTTAAAAAATTCCTCAATATATATATTATCAATAGGTCAAAGACCTAAATTTTATTCAAAGATTTTATCTTTAATTTCTTTCAGATATTTCTTCAGTTCTTTGTCAATTTTAGAAACATCTCTGATGGTTTCACAAGCATACATTACCGTAGAATGGTCTTTTCCGCCCATTTCTTCGCCAATTTTAGTAAAAGTAGCATTGGTATATTCTTTCGCGAAATACATCGCTAATTGTCTAGGCAATGCAATTTCTCTTTTTCTAGTTTTAGACAGCAATTGCTCTCTCTGAATACCGAAATATTCGCAAACCACTTCTTGAATATATGGAATATTGATGGTTTTCTTTTGATTTGCTGCAATCTTGTTAATGGTTTCTTTCAATAAATCTAGACTTAAATCTGATTTAGAAATCATAGAATGCGCAATCACAGAATTAATTACACCAATAAGTTCTCTCACGTTAGATTTTACTTCTCCAGCTAAAAAATCTACCATATCATCTTTTAAAACGATACCATCTCTGTGAAGTTTATCTACGATAATTTTCTTTCTTGTATCAAAATCTGGAGATTTTACTTCTGCACTTAATCCCCATTTAAAACGAGAAACAATTCTTTCTTGAATATCCTGAATATCTGCAGGAGCTTTATCAGAAGTTAAGATAATTTGTTTTCCGTTTTGATGCAAATGATCAAAAATGTGGAAGAACATATCCTGAGTTGCAGCCTTACCAGAAAGGAACTGAATATCATCGATAATTAGAACATCTACCATTTGGTAAAAGTTACCAAAATCTGTTTTATTCTGAGCTTTCGCCGCAGAAACAAACTGCTGGATAAATTTTTCTGATGATAAATATAAAACAACTTTATCTGGAAGATTCTGTTTAATATCTAAACCAATTGCATGAGCTAAGTGAGTTTTTCCTACACCTACTCCACCATGAATGAATAATGGGTTAAAAGAAGTTGCACCTGGTCTTTTAGCAATGGTTTTAGCTACGGTACATGCAAATTTATTGCTCTCTCCTTCTACAAAATTATCAAATGATAAATTTGGGTTAAGGTTAGCATCTATGTTTACCTTTTTAATTCCTGGAACTACAAAAGGATTAACTAAACTTTTAGAAACTGTAGTAGGAAGCACCTCTTGAACTTTCGGAGCTTGTACAGAAATTCCTTTATAATTTTGAGTAGCGGGTTTTTCTAATCCTTGTGGTTTATTTTCCATTACAGAATACCACAATTTAACTCCTTTTCCGATATTTTTTTTGAGAGCTGCAGAGAGTAGAGAAAGGTAATTTTCTTCTATATATTCTTTATAGAAGTCAGAAGGAACCAACAATGTAAGATTGTGGTTAATTAATGACACAGGTTGTACCCTGTCAAACAATAAGTCGAATGAGTGTTCTAGTTTTTTTACATCTTCATGCTCAGAAGCGCTCAAATTGTCTCGCATAAATTTAAGACAACGCTCCCAAATCAAGCCTAAGTTTTGATCCATTTTTTTCTCTGCTAAATAATTTTCTCTGATTAATTTTATCGGGAAGACAAATATGAAAAATAATTATTTCTTAAAAAAATTTTTGGGGTATTGCTTTTTTAAAAATATATTTGTATGTATTAAAGAAAAGCTAAAATGATACACACAACTTACACATTACGAGTACGTTACGGAGAAACAGACCCCATGAAATATGTCTACTATGGCAACTATGCAGAATACCTAGAAGTTGCTAGAGTGGAGTTGTTTAGAACCCTTGGAATTTCATACGATGAAATCGAAAAACGCGGGATTTGGCTACCAGTTTCGGAGTATAAAATCAAGTATTTAAAACCTGCTTTTTATGACGAAATTTTAGAAATTCATACGTATGTAAAAAAAGTTCCGGGAGTGAAAATAGAATTTGAATATGAAATTTATAATGATTCTAAACAAAAAATCACGGAAGCATCTACTACTCTTTTTTTCTTAGACGCTACAACCAACAAAGTGTCTAGATGCCCTGATTTCTTAATGGAACTCATCCAAGAAAATTGGAAGGAATAAGCAAAAAAAAACAAAAATAAAAAAGTGAGATGACAAAAATCATTTCACTTCTTATTTTACCAAATTCTTTATCAAGATTTTACAAGGATTTTCCAGATTCTAATTCATAAGGTTCTTTTCCTTTCTCGAAAATTCTAGTCAGTTGTGTTCCTTCTGTTGTAATTTTATCACCAAGAACTCTAATCCAGTTTCCTTCTCTTAAACCAACTACTTTTACCTCATTTTGGGTAAGGAATTCTTTGATTCTGGTTTCTCTAGTTTCTCCATTATGTTTCAAATCTGGATTTGGGTCTAAATAATGTGGATTAATATTAAACGGAACCAATCCCATACAGTCAAAACTTGGCGGATATACAATTGGCATATCGTTCGTAGTTTTCATGTTAAGGCCTGCAATATTGCTTCCTGCAGAAGTTCCTAAATACGGTTTTCCAGATTTTACATTTTCTGATAAAACGGTCATTAAATTTTCTTCGTGTAAGGTTTTCACGAGGAGAAAAGTATTTCCGCCGCCTGTAAAAAAGCCTTTTGCTTCGTTTACCGCTGCAATTTTATCCTCGAATTCATGCAATCCTTTTACTTTGATATTGATTTGTTCAAAAAAATCTCTTGCAATTTGCGTGTATTCTTCATGTGAAATTCCGCTTGGTCTTGCAAAAGGAATAAAGATGATTTCGTCTATTCCGCTGAATAATTCGGCAATTTCTTCTTTGATATATTCTAAATATTTCCCACCAAAAAGTGAAGAGGTAGAAGCTAATAAAACGTTCATTTTTTGTGAAGTTGTAAAGTCGTTAATTTGTAAAGTAGTTATAAAAATGCAAAAATATAATATTTTATTGAAAATATCCTTTCAAAAAAGGTAAATTGCTCTCCACGCTGAGTCAAGTTAATAATCTTAATTTTACACCAATTCACAATTAAACGATTTCACGATTTTACAGATTAACGACTTCACGACTTTACAATTTCACTCCGTTTCGCTTTTTACTTGGCTCTTAAATCCTTATCTTTGCAAAAAATAATTTTAACATGAAATTTTTTATTGATACAGCTAATCTAGACCAAATTAGAGAGGCACAAGATTTAGGAATTCTAGACGGTGTAACGACCAATCCAAGTTTAATGGCGAAAGAAGGCATTTCTGGAGCTGAAGCAATTAAAAATCACTACAAAACGATTTGCGAAATCGTAGATGGTGATATTTCTGCGGAAGTTCTAAGTACTACTTACGAAGAAATGATAAAAGAAGGCGAAGAATTGGCTGCAATTCACCCAAATATCGTGGTAAAAATTCCTATGATTAAAGACGGAATTAAAGCATTAAAATATTTTACAGATAAAGGAATTAAAACCAACTGTACTTTAATTTTCTCTGCTGGACAAGCGCTTCTTGCTGCAAAAGCTGGTGCTACTTACGTTTCTCCTTTCTTAGGAAGATTAGATGATGTTTCTACAGACGGATTAGCATTAATTGAAGAAATTAGAATTATTTTTGATAACTACGATTACAAAACTGAAATTCTAGCAGCTTCTATCCGTCATTCTATGCACATTATCAACTGTGCTAAGATTGGTGCAGATGTAGTAACAACGCCTCTTGCTCCGATTTTATCTTTACTAAAACACCCTTTAACTGATAACGGTTTAGCTCAATTTATTGCAGATTCTAAAAAGATGATGTAATAAAGATGCTGGATGTTAGATGTTGGAAGATAGATGATAAAAAACTCAAAATTTACTTCCTTTAGGATTGAGGCTAATAAATTTTGAGTTTTCTAAAAATAAAAATCCTGAAAATTTAGATTTTCAGGATTTTATATTTTTCATTGAAGCAAGTCTAACTCTAAAAGATTGTTGTCTCGCTTGTTATTTTCTTTGACTTGTTGTTCTCTTCTTTTAATCATTTCCGATGCAGAAATTTCGTTTCCGTTTTGGTCTCTGAACTGAAGTACTGCTCCATTTGCCATCGCCATTTTCATGGATTTTGCTGGATCATTTCGGTCTTCTAGAAATATTTTTTTGTATTGTTCTTGATTTACTTCTATGTATTTATCATTGCCTACAAATTCAGAGACTTTTTGAATTTCCTCTTTGTATTTTCCTACTGCTTTTAGCTCAAAAACGTGAGATTGAGTAGCATCTTCTAGTTTCACAATCAATCCTGGTAATCCTCTAAATTTATAAGGACCATCTTGAAAAGGCAATTCCTCGGTAAACCAAGCCGTCCATTTTCTTCCTGCAAATTCCGTAACCGCTTTTTGTGCCTCGAACTCTCCTATTTTTTGTTTTTCTGGAAGAATTTTCCATTGAATTTTTCTTTTGTCCCACACTTTATAAGCATCCATTCCGCTTCTGGTTAATGAATAGGTATCGAAAGAAGGGTAATTTTTATGAATTTTATAGCGTACGCTGCCTTTTCTCATAGACATGGCTTTCATATCTACATTCATACTTCCAGTCGCTTTAATTTGCTTCTCAAAAGCAGCCGTCATGATAGAATCCGAAACGTACACTTCTCTACTGTAAAACTTAGAGCCTTTCTCAGAAATATCCAGATACATAAGTTCTGATTTCACGTCCGCTTTGTTGGTAGAATCCGTCACAAATTTATAATCATAGATAAATCTATTCTGCGCCGAAAAGAATGCTGAAATCAACAAAAAAGTAAAAAGTAATTTTTTCATATAATAATTTTAAAAATCCTTCAAGGATTTAGAATCTTTGAAGGATTAATTAGGAATTTTTTTTTGGTTTGAATTCTTATTTCGCCTTCTTCTTTACCATTATTCACGTTTTTATTTACGTTTACCGTAGCAATATCATTAGGATTTAATTTATCCATTTCTTCTTTTGTAGAAAGTTTACCATTGATGTAGATTTTGGTATTATCATTAAAAATACTTGAATTAGACTTTTCAATACCGCTAAAACTAATAGTAATTCCGTCAGAATTTTTATTAATTACTCTTCCTTTTACATTACCATTATCATCTTTAAATTTAGCATCAGACATAATAATTATCTTTCCGCTTTTAGGTTCTGGAGTTCTAATCCCCAAAGGATTATTTTGAGCATATTTTCTAGAAATTTCTGCCTGTTGTTTGGCAATTTCGGCTTGTTTCTTGGCGAGTTCTGCTTGTTTTTTTGAAAGTTCGGCTCTTTCTTTTGACAGTTTATCTAATTTTTTGATTTCTTCTTTCGTAAGATTAGAATTTGGGCTGTTTTTTAACTTTTCTATACTTATAGGTGGAGTTATTGGTTCTGGAACTTCTAAATCCATCATTTGAGGAGTTCTCACTTTCTGAATTCTAATAATTTTATCTTTAAATTCTTTAGAATTAAACTTCTTTTCGAGCTCCTTCATTTTTTCCTCATTCATTTTGAACTGATTTTTAAATTCATCTGAATTAAAAACCTTATCCATTTCAGTAAAATTTAACTCAAATTCTTTCCAATTATTCTGATACGCTTCAGAATTAGCAATTCTATCAATTTCGTTTCCAAGATTTTCTAATTCTTTGGCTTTCAATTCATAATCATAACTATCTGCACCTTTTTCTTTTGCAATTTTCTGTAACTCTTCAGATTTTTTACGAGTTTGTTCGCTAAGAGCAGCTATTTTTTCGTTCTCTTTTTTGATTTTTTCAGAAGCTTTATTAATTTTCGCTTGTTGAGCTTCTAACAGTTTTTGCACATCTTTTTCTTTAACGGTATCTTTTTTAAGTTCCTGAACCGCAATTTCTATGGCTTTATTTTGCTTTTTAATTTCAATATTTTTAGCATTTACCAATAGCGCAAAGGAAACCCCGAAAAGAATTGGCAAAGCCAAAATTCTGCGCGCATAACTGTATTTTGTATTTTTTTGTGTAAGCATTTTTAGTCGTTTTTTAAGGTTTGATGATAAAAACGGACTGGTTGCAGGCAATACATTTCCGGAGAAATTACTCGCCAAAAGCATCTGCGCAAATGCTCTAGTGTCCGCGTTTTTCACAGCTTTTTTGTCTGCCAAATATTCATGAATAAGGGTGATTTCTTTTTTGATGAAGTAAAAAATTGGATTAAACCAAAACAGCGATTGAATAATTTGGACAAACAGTTTATCAAAACTGTGTTTTTGTTCTATGTGTACCATTTCGTGTTTCAGGATTTGTTTTCCTAAATCTGAGTTGATCAGAATCGATTTTTTCCAAAACAAATTTCTAAAAAACGAAAACGGAGCATCATGCAAATTGGTGTTATAAAAGGTAATTCCTTCTATGCTTTCCTTTGGGAATTCTTTTTTGAGTTGATGAATTTTCACCAATCCTAAAGTTAATTTAGCCAAAAGATAAAAGGAAACAATTCCCAAAATCAAAGCTCCAAAATCCCAAAAATTGAAAGAATTTTCAACTTCTTGAGAAGAATTTTGGTTGAATTGATTCAGCAATAATAAAATTCTACTATCAGTTTCTATAGTAAAATATTCTACTTTTAAAAGCGGCAACAAAAGACTTAAAACCATCGTTCCCAGAAGGTAAAATCTGTTATAATGGTGAAAAGTTTTGTCGCGAAGAAACAAAAGATAATATGCCGACATTACCGCCGAAACTAAAATCATCTTTCCGAAATACAGGAATATTGTTTCCATAGTTTTTGTTTTAAGTGTTGATTAATAAGTAATTGCGAATGACGAAGCTGTTACACTTCTTACTCATTATTTTTTAAGTTCTTTTAGAAGCATTTCTAAATCTTCTACACTCATCTCATTTTTTTCTACCAAAAATGAAACAGCGTTTCTGTAAGAACCTTCAAAATAGTTCTTCACTAAACTTTTTATGGATTTTCCGCTGTAGGTTTCTTTTGAAATGAGCGGGAAATATTCGTGCTGTCTTCCGTGAACATTATGCCCTACAAACTCTTTTTCCATCAAAATTTTTAAAATGGTAGAAACGGTGTTGGTATGAGGTTTCGGTTCTGGAAAAAGCTCTAATATATCTTTTAAGAAACCTTTTTCTAACTCCCAAAGATATTGCATTACTTGTTCCTCTGCTTTTGTAAGTGTTTTTGCTGTCATAATCATTACATCATTATTGATAAGAAGAAATTAACTATTTCTAAAATCAAATTTAACAAAAAAGAAATCATAACTAATTATTTAGTGATACAAATTTAGAAAAGATTTTCTTTTATCACTAAAAAATTAGTTAAAATAATGTTAAATTTTTATAACAAAATGACAATCAATAGAATAAATTAATTTTTAGGGATACTTGCAGCCTTTCTCACGAAGTAATTATCGGTAGAACTATTACCTTTTAATCGGTAAAAACCACAATTCCCCCAAGATGCAGGAACATCTGTAATGGTCATATCTTCGCCAGTATCATTAGAAACATGCGATGCAATCATATTTTGCCACTTCTGAATTCTTTGTTGACTGTAATCGAGATAAAATAAATCGTATTTTTTGTCAATCAAATCATTTAAATATTTGATATATAGAGTTTTATATTCAGGAATAGATAAAACTTTTGAAACCAAAGGATTTTGGTCGCTTTTTCCCCAAGTTAAAGGATTTTGAATACCAGAATCTGTCATCAGAAGAGATGTTCCCAAAGTATTGTCATAATCATAAGGAATGAAATAAAATTTTCCTGCAGCATCAAAATAGAAATAAAAATTATTAGAATTATTCCAATAATCATCCCACATTCCTACCATTACATTTACGGCATAGGTTTTCAAAAATAGATTAACTTCCATTTTTTGTGAAATATAAGTTTTAAAATCATCACCATTTTTGGAATTAACATTCGTGATGAAATCGGCTAATTGTGTTTTTGCTGTTTCCAGATTAGATTTACTGCCTTTATAATCGTAAGTCGGCGTATTAGTATAGGTTAAAGTTACATCTTCAATTCCCATATTCGAAGTGGAAGCATCTTTAAAACTTGCTCCCCAATTCGCTTTCCATAAATTTCCAGTCGTAGAAAAAAACGTACTTCTATTGGCTAAATAAACATCGTCAACAGGTTCTTGCAACTGATAAACTCCAAAATAAGCGGCTTTGTTATCTCCAGTCACTTTAATGGTGAGTTTACAATAACTGGATTGTGGTGCAGTCCAAACTCCAAATTTCTCAAATAAATCATAAGAATAGACTTCTCTGGCATACATTGCATCATCTTTAAACCATTTGAGAACCACTTTTTCAGAATTATGAAAGAGTTGGGATTTATTATATTTCTTGAAACTCACGGTAAAACTTGCATGATGCCAATCTGGATTGGTCGCATTATGTGTTTCTCCGGGATTACCTTCTGGTCTTCTTCTGCTGGTATTTCCCTTAAGTCGCAATCCTATATTATCTAAAATTTCTGTAGTTCCGTTTTTCACCCAAGTGAATTTCCCGGCTACATATTCTTCATTATTGGGATTTTGGTCGTAAAAATTCAAAAATTTATTCCATTCTGCAAGAGAAACTTCTACCGTAATTTCTGGCAATGCATTAATATCATAAATGAATTTTTGAGAATCTGTTTGAAAATAAGGCGGTTGATATGCCTGTTGAAATAACGGAGGATCTGGAGTTATAGGATTGTTCTCTTCTTGATTTCTACAAGTGACTAAAAGTAAAAGAATACTGAACAGAAAAAATTTTTTCATAATTAGAAATTTGAAACAAAACTACATCAATTATCTTATAAAAAATTACCAAAATTCTATGATTTATAATAGCTTATTTCAAAAAAAAGAGAATTACTTTCGTAATTCTCTTTTAACTTAGTAGCGAGAACAGGACTCGAACCTGTGACCTTCGGGTTATGAGCCCGACGAGCTACCTACTGCTCCATCTCGCGTTATTGTGGTGCAAATATATAACAATTTTTTAAATCTCCAAAATTTCTGAAAAATATTTTTATTAATTCATTTTTTGTATCTTTGAGTATGGCAAAAATTCTGAAAATATATCCAGACAATCCTCAAGAAAATTACATGAATGAGGTGATTAAAACGCTGCAAGATGGTGGATTGATTATTTATCCTTCAGACACAGTTTATGCGTTGGGTTGCGATATTTACAATGTAAAAGCTATGGAAAAACTCGCTCGTCTTAAAAATACTACACTAGACAAAGCACAATTTTCTATTATTTGTAACAATCTCAGCCATCTTTCAGAATTTACCCGTCCTATCGAAACGTCTACTTTCAGACTTTTAAAATCTAAAATTCCAGGACCTTTTACCTTTATTTTAGAGGCCAATAAAAATTTACCACTGGCTTACAAAGGCAAAAAAACAGTCGGAATTCGTGTTCCAGACCATTCTATTCCGCAGTTAATTGTGGAGAAATTAGGTCATCCTATTGCTTCTACTTCCATAAAAGATGATGACGAAGTCATAGAATATTCTACCGACCCAGAACTCATTGCAGAGAAATACGACCATTTGGTAGATATCGTTATCGATTCTGGCTATGGAGATAACGTAGCTTCTACCATCGTAGATTTAACCAGCGGTGAACCAGAAATTTTACGTGAAGGAAAAGGAATTCTGTAAAAGTGTCAGTCTGAGAGAAGTCGAAGACTTTGGACGCCAATTTGACTCCTAAAGTCGTCGAACCACTTCGTTAGGTTTCCGCCTTCCGCTCCCACTTTTTTGCTACATTACATTTCGCAAAAAGAGTTCCGCTTCAGTCGGGGCGCAGTTTTCGTCTATGATAGTAATAGTCGGCAAAAATCAAAATTTGTCTTATTTTTGAACATTCAAAATCTAAAATTTAAAATTTTAATTTAAAATTTTCATGAAAATCATTACTTCTCCAGCAAAACTGATGAATGTAGAAAATTCTACAGAATTTTTGAAATCTACCACTCCAAAATTCATAGAAGAAGCGACTTTAATACATTCTTATCTCAAAGAAAAAAGTCCACAATATTTATCAGAATTAATGGAAATTTCAGCAAAATTAGCAGATGAAAACTGGCACAGAAACCAAGTTTGGAAACCCAAACCAACTGCCAAAGAATCTGCTCCTGCCCTTTTTGCTTTTACGGGAGAAGTTTACAGAGGTCTTGATGCGAAAACGTTAAGCAAAGACGCTGTGGATTATCTTCAAAAAAATCATAGAATACTCTCTGGTTTATATGGATTATTAAAACCATCAGACAAAGTAATGCTTTACCGTTTAGAAATGGGAAGAAATTTCGAATTTGAGCATTATAAAAATCTATATGAATTTTGGAGTGAAAAAATCACAGAACAAATCAATGCTGAACTTAAAAAAAATGAATTATTGCTCAATCTAGCAAGTAATGAATACGGGAAAGTCATCAACAGAAAAAAACTCAACAATCCTGTTGTAGATTTTGAATTTTACCAAACTCAACCGAACGGAAAACTGAAAACCATCGTAGTTTACACCAAACATGCGAGAGGTTTAGTCGCTAGATTTTGCGCTGAAACCAATGCCAAAACATTGAATGATGTAAAAGCCTTCAACTATGAAAATTATTTGATTAACGAAGAATTATCAACAAACCAAAAATTGGTTTTTGTAAGGTAATTTTATAAAAATTTTTAAATAAAATATAAAAAAAAGTCCTTTGGAAAGATAGAAATTTGCCATATCACAATCATAAATTATTAATTTAAAAAAAGATAAGTATGGCAACTCTTACAAAAACAAAAAAGACGACAACTAAAACTTCAACTCCTAAAACTACTGCAGTAAAAACTGTAAAAGCAGAAAAAGTTCCTGCTAAAAAAGACGCTGCAAAAGATTTAGCAGATTTATTTGAAGATGGACTAAAAGACTTGTATTGGGCAGAGAAAAATCTCCTGAAAAACATGCCGAAAATGCATAAAAATGCAAGTTCTCCAGAACTAAAAAAGTCTTTAGAAGACCACATGAAAGAAACAGAAAATCAAATTAAAAGAATTGAAGACTGTTTCAAAGAATTAGGAAAAAAACCACAAGCTGCTGTTTGTGATGCCATGAAAGGCTTATTAGAAGAAGGAAAAGGTATAATGGAAGAAACAGAAATGGGTGCAGTACGTGATGCAGGAATCATTGCTGCAGCTCAAAAAATGGAACATTACGAAATTGCTTCTTACGGTACACTCGCAGCTTTTGCAAAGGTATTAGGATACAAACAAAGTTTAAAATTATTATTAGCCACTTTAGAAGAAGAGAAAAAATGTGACGAACATTTAACTCAAATTGCAGATACCAATCTGAATACTAAAGCAAAATAATTTATACTTTTACTTTACATAAAAAACCGATTTCAACATCGGTTTTTTTTAACTTTAAAAATCGTAAAACTGATAGAATTTCGCAGAGAAGGCATTTATTGTACGAAAGGAGATTTCTACATAGACCCTTGGTTTCCTGTAAAGAAAGCCGTCATTACGCATGCTCACGCAGACCATGCAAGATGGGGAATGCAAGAATATCTTTGTACTCACGAGACAAAACCCATCCTAAAATCTAGAATTTCAGAAGACATTTCGGTTCAAAGTTTAGCTTACGGTGAAACACTAGAAATCAACGGTGTTAAATTAAGTTTTCATCCTTCTGGTCATATTGTTGGTTCTGCACAAGTCCGTTTAGAATATAAAGGTTTTGTGACGGTAATTTCTGGAGATTATAAAATTCAAGATGATGGAATTTCTACACCTTTTGAAGTTTTAAAATGCAATGAATTTGTCACTGAATCTACTTTTGGTTTGCCAATTTATCAGTGGAAATCGGTAGAAAAAATCAACCAAGAAATTCAAAATTGGGTGATAGAAAACCAAAAGATGAACAAAATATCTGTCTTTTTTGGATATTCTCTAGGCAAAGCGCAACGTTTAATGAAAGCTTTAGAAGGAATCGCAACTCTTCACGTACATTCCTCAATTCATCGATTGAATGAGGCTATTACTTCTACTGGATTGATTTTACCAGAAACTCAACTTTTAGAAATTGATGATAAAAAAGCATTAGAAAATCAAATCGTCATCGTTCCGCCAGCTTTATTGGGAACGAATATGATTAAAAAAATTCCAAATGCTGCTACCGCAATTTGTTCTGGTTGGATGCAAGTGAGAGGAAGAAGACGCTGGAAATCTGCAGATGCAGGTTTTGCCATTTCGGATCACGCCGATTGGAACGGATTATTACAAACCATAAAATCTACAGAAGCCGAAAAAGTATATGTAACTCATGGTTCTACCGAAATTTTCTCAAAATATTTAAATGAAATCGGAACTGCTGCCGAAGTAGAGAAAACTAAATTTGGCGAAGAAGAACAAGGAGACGACAATATAGAACCCGGAAATCAAGAAGAAAATACTAATTCAGAATTCTAAATCATGAAGCAATTTTCACAATTATTTTCTACGTTAGAAACTTCTAATAAGACCAACGACAAAATTTCGGCGTTGGTACATTACTTTTCTACCGCAACAGAAGAAGACAAATTGTGGCTGATTGCACTTTTCACAGGAAAACGACCAAAAAGACCTGTAAAAACCAATTTTCTAAAACTTTGGGCAATGGAAATTTCTGGAATTCCAGAATGGCTATTTTTAGAAAGTTACGCTTCTGTAGGCGATTTAGGCGAAACCATTGCACTTTTATTGCCACCTTCTGAAAATTCTATTGATCAATCACTTTCTATTTGGATGAAAGAAATTATCGCATTACATGATAAAACCGATGAAAAAAAAGAATTCGTCACAAATGCCTGGAAAAACCTTGATACACAAGAACGATTGATTTTCAACAAATTAATTGGCGGAAGTTTCAGAATTGGCGTTTCTCATAAATTATTGGTGAATGCACTTTCTAAATATTCAGGAATTGATGAAAACGCTTTAATGCATGCCATTATCGGAAAATGGAAAGTAGAAGAAACTCAATTTTCCGAATTGATTAATGGCGAAAACATCAATACAGACGCATCAAAACTCTACCCTTTTTGCTTGGCATATCCATTAGAAAACGAACTAGAAAAGTTAGGAGAAGCAAAAGATTGGCAAATAGAATATAAATGGGACGGAATTCGTGGACAAATTATTAAAAGAAATGAGGAAATTTTCATCTGGAGTCGTGGCGAAGAATTGGTGACAGAACAATTTCCTGAACTCGTAGAAAACATCAAAAAAATCTCTGGAAACTTCGTCTTAGATGGAGAAATTTTAGCCATTAAAGAAGGTCAAGTCCTCAATTTTAATGACTTGCAAAAACGTCTCAACCGAAAAAATGTTTCTAAAAAAATGATGGAAGAAATTCCCGTTGGTTTGTACGTTTATGATTTATTAGAACTTGATTTTGAAGATTTACGGAATGAAAAGTTAGAATTTAGAAGACAAAAATTAGAAAATCTCATTCAAAATGCTAAAAATTTCAAATCTCAAATTTCAAATCTCAGATTGTCAGAAATTATCGATTTTAATAATTGGGAAGAACTTCATGAAATTCGTGAAAAATCTAGAGAAATCAACTCAGAAGGATTAATGCTGAAAAGTAAAAATTCTATTTATCATGCAGGAAGAAAAAAAGGCGATTGGTGGAAATGGAAAGTTGCTCCACTCACGATTGATGCGGTTCTCATTTATGCACAAAAAGGCTCTGGAAGAAGAAGCGCTTATTATACAGATTATACTTTTGCGATAAAAGACGGCGAAAAACTCGTTACCATTGCCAAAGCATATTCTGGTTTAACAGATAAAGAAATTATGGAAATCAATAAATTTATCCGCAATAATTCTTTAGAAAAATTCGGACCAGTGAGAACCGTAAAACCCGAATTGGTTTTCGAAATTGCTTTTGAAGGAATTGGCTACAGCAATCGACATAAATCTGGTGTTGCAGTGCGTTTTCCAAGAATTTTAAGATGGCGAAAAGACAAAACCGTAGAAGAAATAGACACTATAGAAACCGTAAAAAGTTTAATAATGTAAAGACAAGTCTTGACTTGTCCAAATTAATTATATGAAAATTAATAAAACCCAAGGTTACCAAATCATCCAAAATTGGATGAACGAAAAAGGTCAAAAACCGTTTTCTTTTCAAGAGGAAACTTGGGATTTGTATGCTCAAAATTTCTCAGGATTGGTAGTGGCTCCAACTGGTTTTGGAAAAACATTTTCGGTATTTTTAGCTGTTATTAATGATTTCCTTAATCAGCCAGACAATTTCAAAAAAGGGCTGCAACTGCTTTGGGTAACTCCACTTCGTTCGCTTTCTAAAGACATTGCAAAAGCGATGCAAACGGCTATAAATGAAATTGGACTAGACTGGACAGTTGGCGTGAGAAACGGCGACATTTCTGCATCAGAAAAGCAAAAACAGACCAAAAATATGCCCGAAATTTTGATAGTAACTCCAGAAAGTTTGCATTTACTTCTCGCTCAAAAATCCAAAACCAATTTTTTTGAAAATCTTCAATGTGTCGCTGTAGATGAATGGCACGAATTGCTCTCATCAAAACGAGGAGTGATGGTAGAATTGGCACTTTCGCATTTACGAAGCATTTCTAAAAATTTGAAAATTTGGGGATTAACTGCCACCATCGGAAATTTAGAAGAAGCTTTAGATGTTCTAGTTCCTTATGAAACTCCAAAAAAAATAGTTCTCGCCAAAGAAAAAAAGAAAATAGAAATCCTTTCCGTTTTGCCAGATGAATTAGAACTTTTGCCTTGGGCTGGACATATGGGAAGCAAAATGACAGAAAAAATTCTTCCGATTATCGACCAAAGCAAGACTACTCTCATTTTTACCAACACCAGAAATCAAGCGGAAAACTGGTATCAAAATTTATTGGCAGCCAATCCAGATTTGGCAGGTCAAATCGCGATTCATCACAGTTCGATAGATTTTGAACTCAGAAATTGGATTGAAGATAATTTAGCTTCGGGTTATTTGAAAGCGGTAGTTTCTACTTCTTCTTTGGATTTGGGCGTAGATTTCAAACCTGTGGATACCGTGATTCAAATCGGTTCTAGTAAAGGTGTTGCAAGATTTTTACAAAGAGCGGGAAGAAGCGGACACTCTCCTTTTGAAACTTCTAAAATTTATTTTGTCCCTACCCATTCTTTGGAATTGATAGAAGTGGCAGCGTTGAAAGAAGCGCATAAGCAGAATCAAATAGAGAAAAGAGAACCAGTTGTTTTAGCATTTGATGTTTTGGTGCAATTTCTCGTGACTTTGGCAGTTGGCGAAGGTTTTAGAAAAGAAGAAATCAAAAAACAAGTCAAAGAAACCTTTTGTTTTCGAGAAATGACCGATGATGAATGGAAATGGATTTTGCAGTTCATCACCATTGGTGGAAAATCACTGAAAAGTTATGAAGAATTCCAAAAAGTAGTCATAGAAGACGGAATTTACAAAGTTAAAAGCAGAAGAATTGCTATGCTTCATCGGATGAATTTAGGTGCGATTGTAAGCGATGTGATGATGAAAGTGAAATTTTTCGGAGGTGGTTACATTGGGATGATTGAAGAGTTTTTTATTTCCCGTTTGAACAAAGGAGATGCTTTTATTTTAGCAGGAAGAGTTTTAGAAATTGTGAATATCAAAGAACAAGAAGTTCAGGTAAAATTAAGCTCTAAAAAACGCGGAATTGCAGCAAGTTACGCAGGTGGAAGATTGCCAATGACTTCCTATTTGTCTCATTTTTTACGAGAAAAATTAGATGATTCTCTTTCCCCAAATCCTAGAGAAAAAGAACTAAAATTTCTACAACCGTTGCTTCTAGACCAAGAAGGCGTCTCTCACATTCCGAAATCTGATGAATTTTTGGTAGAACTCATCGAAAACAAATACGGAAATCACCTTTTTATGTATCCTTTTGAAGGAAGATTGGTTCACGAAGTGATGTCTGCTTTGGTAGCGTACAGAATTTCTAAAATTTTCCCGATTTCTTTTACCATGGCGATGAATGATTACGGTTTCGAACTGAGTAGCGACCAACCGATTTCTTTAGAAGAAAAACATTTGGAACAAATTTTGAGCAAAGAAAATCTCATTCAAGATGTGATGGCAAGTATCAATGCTGCGGAAATGGCCAAAAGAAAATTTCGAGATATTGCAGTGATTTCTGGTTTGGTTTTACAAAATTATTACGGCAATAAAAAGAAATTTAAAAGCATTCAATCTTCGTCAAACCTTATTTTTAAAGTGTTGGAAGATTACGAACCAGACAATTTACTTTTGAGACAAGCTTACACTGAAGTTTTTAACAATCAGTTAGAAGAAGTACGACTAAGAGAAGCTTTTGAAAGAATTTCAGTTTCTAAAATTGTATTCGAAAAAACCACACAATTTACACCATTGAGTTTCCCTATAAAAGTAGACAGCCTTCGTCAATCGCTTTCTAGTGAAGATTTATTGACCAGAATCGAAAGAATGAAAACCGCTGGAATCCCTAAAAAAAGAAATCGCTTTTCTCGATAATTTTTCTCGTATTTTTGCAACATGATTTCTGAAACTTCTATCAATTTTGCTGGTGAACGATTGACGCTCAATCAATACCGAAGTATTTTTTGGGACAAAGAAAAATCTTTGATTTTGTCTGATTTACATTTAGGAAAAACCGCACATTTCAGAAAAAACGGAATTGCTTTACCGAATGGCGTGATTGAAAAAGATTTAGAAAATCTCCAAAAAGTAATCGAACATTATGAACCTGAAAAGATAATTATTGTTGGCGATTTGTTTCACGCAGAACTGAATTCTGAAATAGAAATCTTCAGAAAATGGTTTGAAAGTTTTAACATGATAAAATGGTTGCTCGTCAAAGGAAATCACGACAGATTTTCAGAAGAATTCGGAATGGAAGAAACTGAAATTTATGAAACCGAAAATCTTATTTTTTCTCACGAATCTTTAGACTCTATTCAAAAACCACAAATTGGTGGGCACATTCATCCTGGAGTTTCATTGATGGCTCAAAACCGACAAAAATTGAAATTTCCTTGCTTTTTAGTCTCGGAAAATCAAATTATTTTGCCTGCATTCTCTCAATTCACTGGATTAGATACTAATTTTGAGAAAAAGCAAAATTCTACTTTTAAAAAATATATTATTACCGCTGAAAAGTTAATTGAATGGTAAAAAAAGCCCGCAATAAAATGCGGACTCGATATATATAGAGTGTCCCTAGATTGAAATTTGTCCTTCTACTCCATCACTGTTATCGGTTTTGTTACCAGTAACAATCGCAGTAGCAAATGACAATAAAGAAACGAGTTTCCCAGCTTTTGTATCCCAATAATAAACATCTTCTGGTACAATTCTAAGAATAGAAACATTTGGGTCATCTTTTCCATCAAACCAAGCATTGGCAAAAACACTCCATTTTTCTTCTATTGTAGATTTATCATCATAGATAAACGCTTTGCCATATACAGAAAGATATTCGCTGTCGCTATTATTCATAAAATAAAGTTGAACTCTAGAATCTCTTTCGATTTCCATATTTTTATTGCTTTCTTTGCTCGAAATAAACCAAAGATTTCCTTCATCATCGCATTCTTGCAGACTCATCGGTCTAGAATTAGAAGGCAATTGGTCTAATTCAGTCACAAACATACACGTTCTCGCTTTTTCTGAAAGCTCTTTAAGCTTTTCTATGGCTTCATTTTGAAATAAATTTTGGGTTGACATAAATTTTGTGATTTGGTGATTGATATGATGTATTGATGTTGTTTAATATATTTTAATGTTTAAAATTCCATTAAATCCTAAGAAAAGATTTCTGATTTTGTGATAAAAATTCACCGTTTCTAGATTAATCATTTCGTTGGTTTCTTCTATTTCTGTAATAATTTTATTTCTCAATCTTCTAATTGAAAAAGAATTAATTGCCAAGCGTTTTTTGCTTCTATTCTTTTTTTCAATAACTAATTGAGAACTCATCATCGGATGGAGATGAAAACTAATGATTTGTTCGTCTGGAAAATTGGTTTCTTCTAAATCTCTTATTTGAAACCAATCATAGCAAGTCGTTTTTTGATTTTCATCGGTCACGCAGATTCTAATCAGGTCGCCATTTTCTATTTTTCCCGTTTTTTCTTCTCCGTTCTGGTTGCAGAGTTGAAAATGACAGTATTCCTTGTCTTTAACCAAGTTCCAATGCTCTACGTTGTAGAGATTTTGTTTTAAATTTTTAAAAATTTCTTTAGCATTGTTGTCGTTTTCAAGTAGAATTTCCGAAACAGAACTGCTTTTGGTTAATGTAATTTGAGGATTTTTATTTTCGTTCATAGCAAGAGTTTTTGATGTTAAAAATTATAGGTCAATTTGTTCCGAAGTCCACTTTACGGCTGTATCGTAATCTTTTTTATCAAATCCTTTAAACTCGCCAATCATAATTTTGCTAAAAATTTCTGTAAAATCTTGTACTATTTCAGAATCATAAACGATGGCCGCTCTATTCCATTTGGTTAATGTTTTTACGCCCAGCATTGCATCTTGGAACCAAGCTCCTGCTGTAAATTTGGATAAATCTGTTTCGATGACCAACATGTAATTCAACTTATCTTTTTCCTCGATAAATTTTTCTACTTCTGGCATTACTACGTCTATAAAATCTTTTGCTGAAACTTCGTCAGTGGCTAAAAAGCCCACCATGTTATCCGGTAATTCTTTGATTCTAGTAATCATTACTTTTATTTTTTGACAAATTTCAGAGTTTAAGCTCCGAAACATATTACAGAATATTTAGGATAATTTATATAATTTTGTAAAATGCAATTTCAAGATTATTTCCACGCGTTTTCTGAAGCTTTAGCAACTATTTATTCCAAAGAAGAAAGCAGAATTCTTTACCGATATTTCTTAGAAGATTTTCAAGAAACAAAACTAGAAAATCTGGCTTCGGAATTCAAAAAAGTAACTGAAGAACTCAAAAAAGGAAAACCATATCAACAGATTTTGGGATATACCGAATTTTATGGAAATAGATTTTTTGTAGATGAAAACGTCTTAATTCCTCGTCCTGAAACGGAAGAATTGCTAGAATTGGCGATTTCAAAAATTAAAAATCTAAAATCTAAAATCCAAAATCTAAAATTATTAGATGTTGGAACAGGAAGCGGAATCATTCCGATTACTTTAAAAAAACATTTCCCAGATGCGGAAATTTTCGCAATGGACATTTCAGAAAAAGCACTTGAAATTGCTCAAAAAAACTCAACATTCCATAAAACAAGAATTAACTTTATTCAATCAGATTACCTGAACACAGACTTGACCGAAAAATATGATGTGATCATCTCAAATCCTCCTTACATCGGCATAGATGAAAATACGGAAATCGAAGATTCGGTAAAAGGTTTTGAGCCCAATATCGCTTTATTTTCACCAACTTCTGATGCACTTATTTTCTACCGAAAAATTGCAAAAGACTGTGAAAATCATCTCAATGAAAACGGTTTATTTTTCCTTGAAATCAATCAAAAATTAGGAAAAGAAACACTAGAATTATTCAGAAATTTCTCAGAAAGCGAATTAGTAAAAGATTTATCTGGCAATGATAGATTTGTGATGGGCAAAAAGTAATTTCTCTCGCTGATTAAGCAAATTTTGCAGATTATTTATAATAAAAAAGTCGGACTAAAATCCGACTTACTATTTCTTTATTTTTGAATTCTTTAATTATAAACTACCCAATTCTTTTCTTCACAAAAACTTGGTAGCTCATGTAAATCAATGGAAGTGACATAATCAGTAAATAAACTGCATTAATCATGGCAATTTCTGGTTCTAGCGCAACAGCGTAAACCAATCCAAAAGCAGCACCACCTAAATGTGCAGCGTGACCAATATTATCATGCGGTCTTGGATTAAGCATCATGTAAACGGAATACCCAAAATACAAAGCTCCAAAAATATAACCAGGCAAGAAATTTACTTCAATTTGGTTGGGTGCATAAGCTACCGCAGCAAATAAAATCCCAGAAACGCCTCCACTCGCTCCAATTGCCGAATACCAGCTTTGTCTTTTATACAAATACAGAGAAAATAAATTTCCTATGACAATTGAGCCTAAATACACCAACAAAAACCCTGAAACTCCATACACATATAACACAACTGGTGCAAAGAAATACAGCGTCAACATATTGAAAAACAAATGTCCCCAATCTGCATGAAGAAATCCTGCAGAAAGCAGTCTGATGTATTCTTTTCGATTTTGTATCGCCGAAACGTTGAATTTATATTTTTCAAAAATATGGATTTTTTGAAATCCCATAATACTGATGACTACAGTAATAGCTATTGTAATTAATAATATTGGATGCATGCTTTTTTAATTATTCATTATTTTCATCAATGGAGAATAAATCCCCAATTTGACCTTCTTCTGGAATTTCGTTAGCGTCAGAATCAGTATCAAACTCTTCATTGGCAGAATCTTCTGACTCTTGCTCTTCTTCAGCTGGTTCTGGAATGGTAATGTTAATAGATTTTACTTTTTCTTTGATAAACTGATTTCCGATTGCTTTAATACCTTTTACAGCAATAAATTCATCAATATTGATAATTTCTGGCTCTTTTTCTTTGCCTGATTTATCTTTCGGGAAGATAATTTCTGCAGTACAACCATCAGAAGTTCCCACAAATTCTACGAAAGATTTCGGATGTTCACTTGGCATAAAATGCTGAACATTCGTTGTATTTTCCAGCAAGAAACGTTTGATAAAATAGATGCCTTTTTCGCCATCAAAATAGATACATGTAATCGGTTGTTCTGGCTTCCATTTTTCTAAGATTAAATATTCATCATCAAAACGATTTAGCAAGTCGAAAGTCACCAATTTGGCCTCACCATTTTGATTAACGGTTAATATCTTATCATCTCCTTTGAAACTGCCTAATAAGGTACCTCTTCCGTCTGCATTCAATCTGCGAACCGTATCATCAAACCAAATTTTTCTTGGAGCCAAAGTAGAAACGCCTTCTTCTTTCAAATCAACTTTCTTCACGGCGTATTTGGTTACGAGATTTCCTCTGGAATCTCTTCCTTTAATCGCTAATTCTGAGAAATCAATCTCAATTTTATTTTTTCTAACTCTAGAATTTGGTTTCAATAAAACGGTTACCGTTTCTGCTTCACCATTTGGATTAGCTGAGAAATACAACATTTCTGAACCTTTTTTATCCGAAGCCAATTTATAGTCTGTATTTCTGGTAACACCCGTTACAGAAAAACGTTTCATGTAATAAGGACCTTCTTTACCTTCACGATAAATCATGTTGTAAACGGTACGCTTGTCTCCTTTTTTGAAAACGCCAACGTGTACAATATTTTTCCCGATGAAAGTTTTGGCTTCTACTTTTACTACTTTCATCGTTCCGTCTCTTTGGAAGGTGATAATGTCATCAATATCTGAACAATCGAAAACGTATTCGTCTTTTTTGAGAGAAGTTCCAATGAAACCTTCTTCTCTATTCACATAGAATTTTTCGTTGGCTAACACTACTTTGGTAGCATCGATGTTATCAAAAACTCTAAGTTCTGTTTTACGCTCTTTGTCTTTTCCGTATTTTTTCTGAATATTGGTGAAATAATCAATAGCATAAGCAATCAAATTCGCTAAGTGATGTTTCACCTGTTCCATTTTACCTTCTAGAGCGAGGATATTTTCTTCGGCTTTATCTCTGTCATAACGAGAAATTCTCATGAAAGGAAGTTCCGTCAACTTGATGATATCTTCTACCGTAACTGCTCTCATTAACTTTTTAATGAAAGGTTTCAGCGCCTTATCAATTGCAGTATAAACTTCTTCTTTAGAATTTTTACCTTTAATTTCTTGGTAAATTTCATTCTCAATGAAGATTCTTTCTAAACTTGCAAAATGCCACTTTTCTTCGAGTTCGTGAAGTTCTATTTCTAATTCTTTTTTGAGTAAAGAAACCGTATGGTCTGTATTTCTTCTTAGAATTTCAGAAACCGAAAGAAACTCTGGCTTGTCGCCTACAATAACACAAGCATTCGGCGAAATAGAAACTTCGCAATCGGTGAAAGCATATAATGCATCGATTGTTTTATCTGGAGAAACGTCATTCGCTAAATGAATATTAATTTCCACCTTATCAGAAGTATTGTCTTCAATTTTTTTGATTTTGATTTTCCCTTTTTCGTTGGCTTTGATTACAGAATCAATTAAATCGCCCGTATTTTTAGAAAAAGGAAGCTCGGTAACACAAAGCGTATTTTTATCTTTTTGAATAATTCTGGCTCTAGTACGAAGTTTTCCGCCACGTTGACCATCATTATAATTGCTTACATCTAATAAACCTCCCGTTTGAAAATCGGGATAAAGTTCAAATTTTTTGCCTTTCAAATAAGCTACAGAAGCACTCAAAAGTTCATTAAAATTGTGAGGCATAATTTTGGTAGAAAGTCCTACCCCAATTCCTTCTACACCTTGAGCCAAAAGCAAAGGGAATTTTACAGGTAAGTCAATTGGTTCATTATTTCTACCGTCATAAGATTTGCTCCATTCTGTAGTTTTCGGGTTGAAAACCACTTCCAAAGCAAAAGGAGTCAATCTAGCTTCAATATATCTGGCTGCCGCAGCAGAATCTCCTGTGTAGACATTTCCCCAGTTTCCTTGGGTATCAATGAGCAATTCTTTTTGACCAATTTGAACCATCGCATCCGTAATAGAAGCATCACCATGAGGATGATATTTCATGGTATTTCCTACAATATTGGCAACTTTATTATATCTACCGTCTTCTAATTCGCGCATAGAATGCATAATTCTACGCTGTACTGGCTTAAAACCATCATAAATAGACGGAATGGCTCTGTCTAGAATTACGTATGATGCGTAATCTAGAAACCAATCTTTGTATAAACCTGATACTTTTTTTAAGGATTCTTCCTTGTGCTCGTGTCCTTCCATTATTAACCTTGCGTTTTACCTTCTTTGTTTGCTTTTTTCAAATATTTCCAATTCTTAGAAACAATTATGCGTCGTTCAGAACCTCTTTTTTATCAATATCTGGGTCTTCCACCACTAAGTTTTCTAAAATGAAAGTTTGTCTGTCAGGAGTATTTTTACCCATATAAAACTCTAACAAATCATTAATGGTACTGTCTTTACCAATGACTACTGGTTCTAGACGAATATCTTTCCCTATGAAATGTTTAAATTCATCAGGTGAAATTTCTCCCAATCCTTTGAATCGGGTAATTTCTGGATTTTTGCCTAATTCATTCAGTGCTTTCAATCGTTCTTCTTCAGAGTAGCAATATCTAGTTTCTTTCTTATTTCTCACCCTGAAAAGTGGCGTTTGCAAAATGTATAAATGTCCATTTTTAATTAAATCAGGGAAAAATTGCAAGAAAAACGTAATCATCAACAATCGAATGTGCATTCCGTCTACATCGGCATCGGTAGCAATGATAACATGATTGTATCGCAAATCTTCTAAACTATTTTCAATATTTAGTGCAGCTTGAAGAAGGTTAAATTCTTCGTTTTCATACACAATTTTCTTGGTCAAACCATAACAGTTGAGAGGCTTTCCTTTCAATGAAAACACCGCCTGAGTTTCTACATCTCTAGATTTGGTAATAGAACCAGAAGCAGAATCTCCCTCAGTAATGAAAATCATGGTTTCAGATTTTCTAGAAGCTTTTTGATCATTGTAGTGTTGTCTACAATCTCTCAGTTTTTTATTGTGAAGCGAAACTTTTTTCGCCCTTTCTCTCGCTAGTTTCTGAATTCCCGAAAGTTCTTTTCTTTCTCTTTCGGAAATGATAATTTTTCTTAAAATTGCTTCGGCAACTTCTGGATTTTTGTGTAAAAAATTATCGAGTTTATTTTTTAAGAAATCAATGATAAAAGTTCTTACAGAAGGACCATTGGGACCGATATCATTAGAACCGAGTTTGGTTTTGGTTTGAGATTCAAAAACAGGTTCCTCTACATTAATCGAAATAGCGGCAATAATAGATTTTCTAATATCTGCTGCTTCAAAGTTTTTATTAAAAAATTCTCTTATCGTTTTTACATACGCTTCACGGAAAGCATTAAGATGCGTTCCACCTTGTGTAGTATTTTGTCCGTTTACGAAAGAGAAATAGGTTTCGGTTTGTGATTTATCAGAATGGGTAATCGCGAGTTCTATGTCTTCATCATTCAAATGAACAATTGGATACAGAATTTCGCCTTCTAACTCTTCTTCTAACAAGTCTTTTAATCCGTTTTCAGAGTAATACGTTTCTCCGTTAAAGATAATTTTAAGCCCCGGATTCAGATAAGCGTAATTGCGAAGCATTCTTTCGATATACTCTTTTCTGAATTTGAAATGCGTGAAAATACTGTAATCAGGAATGAAAGAAATTTCGGTTCCGTTTCTGTCTGAAGTATCGGTTTCAGGATGGTTTTCGGTGATGTTTCCTTTCGAAAACTCTGCCACTTTCATTTTTCCATCACGGAATGAACGCACTCTAAAATAATCTGAAAGTGCATTTACTGCTTTGGTACCTACACCATTAAGACCTACAGATTTTTTGAAAGCTTTAGAATCATATTTACCACCCGTATTCATTTTAGAAACCGCATCTACTACTTTTCCTAATGGAATACCACGACCAAAATCTCTGATGGTAACTTTACCTTCATCTAATTTAATTTCGATTCTTTTTCCAGATTTCATACGGAATTCATCGATAGAGTTATCAATGATTTCCTTTAACAAAATATAAATTCCATCATCTGCGGAAGAACCGTCTCCTAGTTTCCCAATATACATACCAGGACGAAGACGAATGTGTTCCTGCCAATCGAGCGTTCGTATGTTTTCTTCTGAATAATTTACCTGTAGATTCTCACTCATATATTTCCTGCTTTACCGCGTGAAAGTTAATTAAAACCAATAACTCACAAATTTAACGAAACTAAATTTATGGAAGAAATTTTGTGGAAAAGTTTTTTTAGCGAGAATTTATCATACATCAATGCAATAGCGTCTAAACTAAACTATATTTGTAGCTCAAATTAGAAAAATTATGAAAATAAATATTTGGAGTGACGTTCGTTGTCCGTTTTGCTTTGTAGGAAAAAAGAAATTTGAAAAAGCATTAGAAAAATTTCCTCACGCCGAAAAATTAGAAATCACTTGGCACAGTTTTCAATTAGACCCACAATTGGTAACGCAGCCAGATGTAAATCCTTATGAATATTTTGCGAAAGCGAAAGGAATTACCATAGAAAGAGCAAAAGCCATGCATGAAGGTGCAGCAATGGCTGGAAAAGAAGCGGGAATCGACTTTAATTTTGATAATTCTAAAGTGGCTAATTCTTATAAAGCACATTTGCTGATTCAGTTGTCAAAAACTAAAAATTTAGCCAATGAAATGGAAGAAGCGCTTTTTGAAGCACAGTTTTTAGACGGAAAAAACATCGATGATGAGGAAACATTGATTCAGTTGGCAAAGACTATTGGAATCACAGAAGATGAGGCTAAAAACGCCTTACAATCTGATGAATTGGGTTATTTTGTGAAACAAGATATGCAATTGGCTGCACAATTAGGAATTAACGCAGTTCCTTTCTTTGTGATTAATGATAAATATGGAATTTCTGGAGCGCAACAACCTGAATTGTTTTTAGAAGCATTAGAAAAAACTTGGGAAGAGTTTTCTAGCGGTGACAAAGGTTTACAACTCATCAATTCTGGAGATTCTTGCGACATAGATGGAAATTGCAATTAAAATAAAAAAGCGAACCTTAAAAAGTTCGCTTTTATTTTTGAAATCAATAGTTAAATATTAAAATCCGTCTCCATCGAGCATATTTCCTAATTTCCCTAAAACACTTCCTTCTTCTCTTCTACCAGAAGGACCTGCATATTGTAAAATTCTGCTTGCCAGTCTACTGATAGGAAGCGTCTGAATCCAAACTTTTCCCGGACCTTGCAATTGCGCAAAGAATAAACCTTCTCCTCCGAAAATGGTATTTTTAATTCCGCCAACAAACTGAATATCGTAAGAAACCGTTTGAGTGAAAGCTACAATACAACCTGTATCTATTTTTAAAATTTCGCCGGGTTGCAAGACTTTTTCTACCACATAACCACCACTGTGCACGAAAGCCATTCCGTCTCCTTCTAGTTTCTGCATAATGAAACCTTCTCCCCCAAAAAGTCCAGTTCCTAATTTTCTTTGAAATTCTATTCCTACAGAAACACCTTTTGCAGCGCAAAGAAAACTGTCTTTTTGACAAATCACTTTTCCACCTAAATCAGACAAATCTAGAGGAATAATTTTCCCAGAATAAGGCGCAGCAAAGGTCACTTGTCTTTTTTGATAAGAAGTATTGGTATAAACCGTCATGAAAAGATTTTCTCCTGTCAACAATCTTTTCCCTGCAGAAAATAGTTTCCCTAATAATCCGCCAGTTTCTGTTCCATCGCCAAAAAGGGTTTCCATTTGGATACCATCTGTCATCATCATAAAACTTCCGGGTTCAGAAATCACTGCTTCTTGTGGATCTAATTCTATTTCTACACATTGCAATTCTTCACCGTGAATTTTGTAGTCTATTTCGTGATTGTTCATTTTTTTTTATTTTTTTACAATTAGTTTTGAAACCATTGAAATCGTTACAAAAAAAATCGAGCAAATTACTTTGCTCGATTTAATATAGTAAGTTTTTACTTATAAAATTTTTACACGTTAAAACGGAAATGCATTACATCTCCATCTTTTACGATGTATTCTTTTCCTTCTACTCTCATTTTTCCAGCTTCTTTCACTTTCGCTTCAGAACCATAGCTCACAAAATCATCATAACCGATAACTTCTGCTCTAATGAATCCTTTTTCAAAATCAGTGTGAATTACACCAGCAGCTTGTGGAGCAGTCCAACCTTTACCAATTGTCCAAGCTCTTACTTCTTTTACCCCTGCTGTAAAATACGTTTGAAGGTGCAATAAATCGTATGCTTTTCTGATGAGTCTGTTCACTCCTGGTTCTTCAAGACCTAATTCTTCCAAGAACATTTGTCTTTCTTCGAAAGTTTCCAGTTCATTGATATCTGCTTCGATTTGTGCTGCTAAAACCACTACTTCTGCATTTTCTTTAGCCGCCATTTCTTCGATTTTAGCAATCCATTCGTTACCGTTTTTAATTGCATTTTCATCAACATTACAAACGTAAAGCACTGGCTTTTTGGTTAACAAGTGAACCTCATCAATAATAGATTGAGTAAAATCGTCTGTAGGGAATTCTCTTACGTTTTTACCATCTTCTACAAATTTCTGAAGATTTTGAAGCGTTTCGTAAGTTAAAATATCTTCTTTTTTACCAGACTTAATGAATTTTTTAGCTTTTTCAACTGCTTTACCAAGTGTTTCAAGGTCTTTTAATTGAAGTTCTATATCGATAATTTCTTTATCTCTCATTGGATCTACAGAACCTTCTACGTGAACGATATTTCCATTATCAAAACATCTTAAAACGTGAATAATCGCTTCACATTCTCTGATATTTGCCAAAAACTGGTTTCCTAAACCTTCCCCTTTAGAAGCTCCTTTTACCAAACCTGCAATATCTACAATTTCTACCACTGCTGGTAAAACACGCTCTGGATTTACCAATTTTTCTAACTCAAAAAGACGAGGGTCTGGTACAGAAACTGTTCCTAAGTTAGGCTCAATCGTACAAAACGGATAGTTCGCAGATTGTGCTTTGGCGTTGCTAAGACAGTTAAATAAGGTTGATTTACCTACGTTTGGTAAACCTACAATTCCACATTTCATTGTAATTTATATTTGAAATTTGAAGTTCTAATTTTATTTCGCGTTTCTTTCCGCACGTTTTCTATCTTCTTCAGAAAGGATTTTTTTACGCATTCTGATGAAGTTTGGTGTAACTTCTATACATTCATCTGCTTGAATATATTCCATACACTCTTCTAGTGAGAATAAGATTTTTGGAGCAATATTTCCGTCTTTATCTTTACCAGCAGCACGCATGTTATTCAATTGTTTTGCTTCTACAATATTTACGACTAAGTCTCCAGGTTTGTTTTGTTCACCAATAATCATTCCTGCATAAATTTCTTCGCCCGGATCTACAAAAAACTTACCTCTATCTTGTAATTTCGCGATAGAATATTCTGTACAAGGACCTTGTGTTTTAGAAACTAAAACTCCATTATTTCTACCAGGAATCGCTCCTTTGAAAGGTTTATAATCGGTAAAACGGTGCGCCATAATCGCTTCACCTGCAGTTGCCGTCAACATTTGAGAACGCAATCCGATTAAACCTCTTGAAGGAATTTCGAATTCCATGTGTTGCATTTCTCCTTTGGTTTCCATAATGTGAAGGTCACCTTTTCTTTGCGTAGCTAAATCGATTACTCTAGAAGCATACTCTTCTGGAACATCTACTACTAAACTTTCGTAGGGTTCATGGCTTTCTCCATCTACATCGTGAAGAATTACTTGTGGCTGACCAATCGTCATCTCGTAACCTTCTCTTCTCATGGTTTCAATTAAAACAGATAAGTGAAGAATACCTCTACCAAAAACTAGGAATGTATTTGCATCTTCGGTTTGCTCTACTCTTAATGCTAAATTTTTCTCTAATTCTTTTTCTAATCTTTCTTTCAAGTGATTAGACGTTACATATTTACCATCTTTACCAAAGAAAGGAGAATTATTGATTGAGAATGTCATGTTCAACGTAGGCTCGTCAATAGACAATCTAGTCAATGGTTCTGGATTTTCTAAATCTACGAAAGTATCTCCAATTTGGAACGCATCAAAACCTACTACTGCACAAATATCACCTGCTTGAACTTCTGTAACTTTTTTCTTGCCTAAACCTTCAAAAATATATAATTCTTTAACTTTACCTTTAAGGATATTGCCATTTTCTTGTGCAAGACCAATCCACTGAGATTCTTTGATAGAACCTCTGGATACTTTACCTACTGCAATTCTTCCTAAAAACGAAGAATAATCTAGAGAAGTTACTTGCATTTGTAAGTTACCTTCTTCTACTTTTGGAGCTGGAACATATTGTAAAATCCCATCTAAAATTGGTAAAATGTTATCTGTAGGTTCTAGTGAAGTATTGAACCAACCTTGCTTAGAAGAACCATAGAAAGTAGGGAAATCTAACTGTTCTTCGGTAGCATCTAGGTTAAAGAATAAATCAAAAACTTTATCATGAACTTCGTCTGGTCGACAGTTTTCTTTATCTACTTTATTAATAACTACAATAGGTTTAAGCCCTAATTCTAAAGCTTTATGCAAAACGAAACGAGTTTGTGGCATAGGTCCTTCGAAAGCATCTACCAATAACAATACACCATCAGCCATTTTAAGAACACGTTCTACTTCACCACCAAAATCGGCGTGACCAGGAGTGTCGATTACATTAATTTTAGTATCTTTATAAGTAACTGAAATATTTTTAGAAAGGATTGTAATTCCTCTTTCTCTCTCTAAATCGTTATTATCCATAATTAAATCTCCAGATTCTTGATTATCTCTGAAAACATTAGTAGCATGGATAATTTTGTCTACCAATGTGGTTTTCCCGTGGTCTACGTGGGCAATAATTGCGATGTTTCTGATATTTTGCATATATATTTTTTGAAGGTGCAAAAGTAGTGAAAAAAATTGGAAGATGGAAGTATGAAGATACAAGATTAACAATTCGTTAAAACATTGATAATGAAATCATTTTGAGACTTTAGATTTTAGAAAACGAATAGAAAGAAAACTTTTGTATATTTGGTTTGGTAACTTTGCAAGTCTGCAAGTTTGCTGTAATTTTTAGCTTTACGAAATGACAAACCTACGTTTTTTGGGGATAATAGTTTTACAAATTCTATTTGTTTGCTGCTCAAGCAAAAAAGCACTTGTTGATAAAATCGACACACATTATGGAAAAGTGAAATTTTACAACGAAAGTAAAAAAAACAACATTCAACATATTTATGCTTCAGTTGACAGCTCAGGATTTCGAAGTTATTACGAATTCTATCCTAATAAGATTACAAAAACTAGTGAAGTTTCAAAACAAATGATTTACACTGTTTTTGATGGAGATTTACCCAAAGATTATGACAAAAATATCTATTTAAAGTTTTCACCATTAGACAAATTGATATTAAATCATGGAAATCGCATTTTGGATTCTCTTGGACTAAAAAATTTTAAAAGAACAAACAATGGAAAAGCGTTCATTATAGAAGTTAACTATTATCATGGCTATCCAAAAAATAAATCCTTTTAAAAGATAAAAACTCAGCAACCACAAAAGGTTTTTCTTTTGGTTATTTTCAAATTCAAAAAACTTTAACGAAATTTGTAGCATGAACAAAAAACCAGTTATTGCTATTGACGGATTTTCATCTACCGGAAAAAGTTCAATTTCTAAAGTGATTGCCCAAAAACTTGACCTCATCCATATTGATACAGGTGCACTCTACCGTGGAATTACGTATTTTGCGTTAGAAAACTGCCTTAATGACAGCCAAAAAATAGACATAAAGTCACTCTTTGAAAAATTTGACCAAATTCATTTGGAATTTATTTTAAACAATGGCGTTTTAGAGCTTTTCCTCAATGGCAAAAACATCGATAAAGAAATTCGTGAACCTAGAGTTTCTGACCATGTAAGCCTTATTGCAAAACAAGCAGAAGTGAGAGCTTTTTTACTTGATTTTCAACGAAATTTAGCTCAAAAAGGTGGCGTAATCATGGACGGAAGAGACATAGGAACCGTTATTTTGCCAAATGCAGATTATAAATTTTTCATCACCGCCAGTCCAGAAGAAAGAGCAAAAAGAAGACATCTAGAACTGCAACATTCTGGCGTAGACATTTCCAGAGAAGAAGTTTACGAAAACCTAAAAACCAGAGATAAAATCGATAGTGAAAGAGCGGTAGCTCCACTAAAAAAAGCAGATGATGCCATCTTGATAGACAATACTTTACTGAACAAAGAAGAAACCATAGCATTGATTCTATCACATATTTCGAAATAAAAAATAGAATCTATTCATACAATTTTAACATAAATTTGTGAAAATTTTTCTTATATTTGGTATAGAAGTTGTGCGAATGAAGAGGTAAACCAAAATAAATTATTAACACTAAATTATTACAAAATGGGAAAAGGTAAAAATACAGCAGGAATTATTGCAGGACTTTTAGCAGGTGCTGCAGTAGGTGTAGTTCTAGGAATGCTTTACGCTCCAGAAGAAGGTAAAGAAACCAGAAAAAAACTAAAAGCTAAAGCGAATGATTTAAAAGATCAAGCATTAGACGAATATGATAAAGTATCTGAAAAAGTAAAGTCGGAATACGGAAATCTATCAGACAAGGCAAAAGAAAATTTAGATAAAGTAGTTTCTAGCGTAAAAGAAAGCTACGAAAAATACAAACATACCGCAGCCAATAAAGCTTCGGAAGTAGTAAAAGAAGTAGAAACAGAGCTAGATGCTTTAAAATAATCTGTAAAGTTTTTATAAAATTTTATAAAGGAACTTATCATAAAAGTTCCTTTTTTTGTAACTTTAAACAAAGAAATTTGCCATGATAGACCTCATCAAAGATTACGCGGAAAAAAAAATAGAACTCGTAAAGCTAGATGCTACCGAGAAATCTCTTAAAATCATTGGAGTTTCAGTACCTGTAATGATTATATCTGTTCTTGCCATTTTCTTTATCTTTTTGTTAAACGTAAGTTTAGGTTTATTCTTAGGAAATTGGCTCCACAACTTTGCTTATGGCTTCCTCATTCTTGCAGGATTCTATTTATTGCTCATCTTATTGGTCTTTTTAATGAGAAACTACATTAAAAAAATCATTACCAATAAGGCAATAGAAACGCTTTTTAACGATTAAAATTCCATGACATGAAAAACTTAGAAGACTTAAGAAAACGCAAGGAAACTTTAAGAAAAGAAATTGCCGAGTTAGAAGACATCGCAGCATTTAAAAACCCTAAAGAAAGTTTAAGTGCCATCACTCATGGATTCACCGACCAATTTTTAGTTGATAAGACCGACGAAAACGGAGAACACCGATTAGCACTCAAACCAGCCAATATTTTAAGTTTTGCTACAGGTGGCGCTTCCGAAAATTATATCAAAACCAAAATCAATCAATACGGCGAAGAAAAAATAGGCATCAATACTCAAAACGTAGTAGGAAGCATCGCCGAAAATGCCATTAAAATAGGATTGGCAGCCGTAGTGACCAATTTTGCGAAGAAGAACCTCTATCACACCAGTTGGAAGAAAAAATTAATAGGCATTGCGCTTATTTATTTGGCTCCCATGGTTTTAAAATTTTTAAGAGAAAAATTAGAAGAATACGAAGAACGTGAAGTTTTAAAAAGCCTAGAAGAAATTTTATAATATGGAAAAGGAATTTGTCGATTTCAGCAGTACAATACAACATTCATGGGAAAATTTCCTAAGTCAATTGCCTGCAATTTTGTTGGCAATTTTGGTTTTTATTGCGGGGATTTTCGCCATTAAACTTTTTTCAAAAGTCGTTACCAAATTCATAGACGAAAAATCAAAAGATTCTATCGTTACAGATTTTTTGGTGAATATCGTTTCTTTTATCCTTACCATCTTTTTGGTTATCGTTTGTTTGGGAATTTTGGGCTACGGAAATATTACCGATAAAATTTTAGCAGGAACTGCACTCACCACTTTTATTGTAGGTTTTGCTCTAAAAGATATTGGCGAAAATTTCTTGGCAGGAATTCTTATGGCGTTTAGAAGACCTTTTAGAATCGGTGATTTAATTGAAGTACAAGGAATGAGAGGTCGAGTTAAAAAAATGTCGCTCAGAGAAACCAATATTAAAACTCTTGACGGAAAAGATGTTTTTATTCCCAATTCCATTATTCTAAAAAATCCACTTGAAAATTTCACGTACAATCAACTTTTGAGAAGTGAATTCTTCATTAATGTAGATTATTCCGAAGATTTAGAAAAAGTGATGAAGGATATTTTGCACATCATCAATTCGTTTGAAGAAGTAGAAAAAAATCCTCATGCAAGTGTTTATGTACAAGAAATAGATGGCGAAAAAATAAAATTGCGTGGCGCTTATTGGTTCAAAACGACTGATGTAAACGCTCCCGGAAACAGTTTAAAATCTGAAATTTTGTTCAAAGTTATTCATTACATTAAAAAACAAGACATTCAAATCCAAGAGAATTCTCCCAATCCTGATGATGAAAGAAAAACAGTAAAAGAATAATTTTTACTTCAAAAAACGCAGTTTTTCTTTGAGACAAGTAAATTTCACCGGTGCATAACCGATGAATTCTCCGTCCATATCGATGGTTAAAGCCAAACCATCTGCATTTTCGATGAAAACTTCTTGAGCCGAAGTATAAGAAACTTGTGGATGATTGATTTTTTTGCATTTTTTAGCCGTTCCAATATTTCTAAAGTAATCCAACAAACTAATGTCACCCACATTGGTAATGGCAAATTCGCCATCAGAAATCTCTGCATGTGGCGCAATTCCTATAGAATTCCCGAAATATTTGGCATTGGCAACTACATAATTCAGTACTTTTCCTTGCCACGTAAAATCTTTGGCGGTGACCTTGATGGTTTTCTTTTTGTACATTAAAAAAGTAGAAAGAATAGCAACGAAATAATTCACCTCGCCTGGAAAAACCAAAGGCAATCTTTCTTTACTAATCACTACTTCTCCCCCAATTCCTACATCTGAAACATTGATAAAAAAACGCTCTGATTTTTGTTTTTCTCTGTTCAGAAATTCTGCAAAACCCACATCTACAAGCGCGGAAGAATCTTTTGCAATAAGCGATTGCAATTCGTCTATGGTTGTATAACCTAAATTTTTGATAAAATCATTGCCGCTTCCTGATGGTAAAATCCCAATTTTTATTCTTGAAATGCTTTCCCAATCATAGCCATTTTCTGTACGAAACGCTTCTATTATACCATTCACAATCTCATTGAGTGTTCCATCTCCACCTACTGCAATAAAATGGGTAAAACCTTCTTCCACCGCTCTTTTTGGCAAGGTTAAAAAATGCCCAGAATATTCTGAAATAAAAAACTGATAGTCTTGATTAAGAAAATGATGCTGAATATCGATTTCAATTTTCTTGAAATGTCTAATCGTAGGATTAATGAAAAAGGCGATTCTTGGCATTGAAAGAGGTAAAGGTTGATATAAAAATTAGCTTTTAAAGATAAACATTTTTCTCAAAACTAAATCCTAATCTCTAATCCCTAATTCCTAAATTTTAGAAAAAATCTGCCCTAGAATTATTCCTGTCGCCATCGAAACATTAAGGCTTTCTGTAGATTGTTTTGGTCCGAATCGAGGAATGGTAATGTTTTGGGAAACCAATTTTTCTACTTCTGGTCGCATTCCGTTTCCTTCATTGCCCAAAATAAGATTGAACTTCTCAGGAAAATCAAAGTGATAAATATTTTCGCCTACCATATCTGTACCGATATTTACTGCGTCTGTTTTAGCCAAATATTCGGTTAAATCGGTATACACTACATTGATTCTGGCAAAAGAACCTTTGGTCGACTGAATCACTTTTGGATTGTAAACATCTACGGTGTCTTGACTGCAAATCACCTGCTCAATTCCGAACCAATCCGCCAATCTGATGATGGTTCCCAGATTTCCCGGGTCTTGAATTCCGTCTAAAATAATCTGAATTTTCTGTTGCTCTAGCATTTCAGGAGAAGGCAATTCTACTACCGCTACAGAATCTTTTGGTGTTTGCAGAAAACTAATTTTCTTCAGTTCACGTTCTGTAATCGGATGAATCTCTGTTTCAGGGAAGGATAAATCTTCGGGTTGAATAGAAAAAATTTCTTGAATTTTGTAAGAAGAATGTTTCAACTCTTGGATTATTTTGTTACCTTCAACCAAAAACAAATTGTATTTTTGTCTGAACTTCTTTTTGTCCAAAGACTGAAAAACTTTTATTTTATGAGCAGTAAGCATTTTTTTAAATATTTTCAAAAATACCACATATTTTTATCTTTTGCAATCCTCGTTTGGTTTCTTTACGCTTGTAACAGTACCAAGAAAGTTCCGAATGGTGAGTATTTATTGACCAAAAATAATTTTGAATATGTAGACCGAAAAGATTTCGATGAAGAAATCCCGAATTTTGTTAGTCAAAAACCCAATAAAAAAGACCTCTATTTGTTCCCTACTCGTTTATGGATTTATAACATGGCGAATGCGAAATATGACAGCATTCTAAACGAGTATCAAACGTTTCCGAGACAAATGAGAAACCAAAAACTCAGAGATTCTCTTTATGTAAAATACAATCACCCAGAATTGAAGGGCAATAGTTTGTTTTGGAACAGAGTTTGGCATTCTTTAGGGAAACCTCCTATCATTTTAGAGCAAGGAAAAACCGAAACCAGTGCTAATTCCATTAAAAAATTCTTGGTATATAAAGGATTCTGGGACGCTCACGTCGATTTCTCTCACAAACTCGATTCTGCGGCAAAAAAAGCACAAGCCAATTACAAAATTACGTACAAAGATCCTACTTATATCAACGGATATTACTACAATATTCCCTACGAAAACATCCGAAATATTTACGAACAGAAAATTACAGAATCTAAAGTAAAATCAGGAGATGTTTTAGACCAAGAAAAATTAGAAGACGAGGTCAAAAGAATTACCGAACTCATGCAAGAAAAGGGTTATTATAGCTTCAATAGAGATGGTGGCGAAATTTATTTTACCGCAGACACTTTGCAAAGCAGAAAGCAAGTTCCACTCACTATGGACATCTTGAAAGACACGCTGAAAACACCTTACAAACAATACACCATTGGCAACGTAGAAATTCAATATTTAGAAAAACTTACTGACACAGCCAATGTAGACGTAAAAGAATACGAAAATGCAATCATCAAAAGAATAGATGACCAATATAAGGTTAAAGCACTTTGGAGACCGATTACGTTGAAAAAAGGTGAAATTTACAACCAAAAAAATCTTGATCTTACCAAAAGAAATTTCTTAGCGCTTAATAATTTCAGCATTGCCAGTTATAAAGCTTCTCCAGATAAATATAGCAATCCGAATGACACCATTATCAATGTAAAATACAAGCTCATTCCGTTACCGAAATACAATTTTAAAACCGCGCTTGATTTACATTATTCTCAAATTTTGAACTTCGGGTTTTCTCCTTCTGCCGAATTGACGGCTAGAAATGTTTTTGGTGGCGCCGAAAACTTTACGGGAAGTGTTTCTGGAACTTTTGGTACGGTTTACGATGAAAAAAATCCTAATGCGTTGTTTAACGCTTCTGAATATTCCCTACAATTTGGCTTGAATTTCCCAAGATTGCTCTTGCCTTTTAACACCGAAAAATTTGTCCCAAATAAATACTCCCCCATTTCTACCATTAACTTAGGTGCTTCTGTACAGAATAATATTGGGATGGACAGAATCAACGTGAACGCTGGTTTGAATTATTTTATCACGGTGAATGAAGTGATTTCTCACCGATTATCCGTTTTTAACACGCAGTTTTCATTTACCCGAAATAAGAATAAATATTATGATTTATTCAAAACGGAAGGAGATATTAAAGACGGAATTTTTAACCTTTACGACATCTATAATCCTAGTGCTATCAATTTAGACACCGAAGCCAAATCTAGATTATTGCTTAATGATACAGGTTTTGCGAATAGTCTTTCGCCAACTGGTTTAGATTTATTGCTCAATTTCAGACAGTCTACCATTAAAAAAGACCGATTGACTCAAGACGTTCTCATCAATTCTTTGGCTTACAATTATATCTACAATGAAATCGGGAAAAAAGGCTATCAAAACCCATTCTTTTTGGATGCTAAAGTAGAATTGGCTGGGAATTTATTGAGTATTTTCAGTAAAAACAATACGGATTCTGGGGTTTTAACCAACAGCAAAACCATTTTCGGCATTCCGATTTCCCAGTTTGTGAAATTCGACATTGATGCGAGAAAATATTTCACTTTCAAAAACAAATCACAGTTTATTGTAAGACAATTCATAGGTGTAGGAATTCCTTATGGAAATTCTAGCAACATGCCATTTATCCGTTCTTATTTCAATGGGGGAAGTAATGACATCAGAGCTTGGATTGCTTTTGGTGGATTAGGTCCTGCAGATACACAAATCGACCAAAAAGTGAGAGCTTATATGATGGATAACGTAAAATTGACCACCAACATAGAATACCGATATCCATTTAATGACATGTTTGAAGGTGCCGTTTTCGCAGATGCTGGAAACATTTGGAGCACCAAAGATTCAGGAATTGGGGATGAATTTAAGTTCAATAAATTTATTTCTCAAATGGGATTGGGTTCTGGTTTCGGATTGAGAATTAATGTGGCGTATATTACGGTAAGAATAGATTTAGCCTACAAATTACACGACCCAAATCAGCCAAAAGGAGAAAGATGGGTTTTTGACAAAATAAAACCATTTAAACCAACTTTCAACTTCTCGATTGGTTATCCTTTCTAAAAAAGCGCATATGAAGAAAAATGTAATCATTCTTGCACTGCTTAATAGTGTTTTCTTATTTTCACAAGAAAGAAATCTTAGAAATATTCAGCAACTGACAGATGGTGGAGATAATGCAGAAGCGTATTTCTCTCCCAATGGAAAATTCCTGACGATGCAAGTAACCAATAAAAATTTGGGGGCAGAATGTGATCAGATTTTCGCCTATGATTTATCGAAGGATTATTCTAAAAAATCTGATAATTTACAATTAATTTCTACAGGAAAAGGAAGAACCACTTGCTCTTTCTTTATGCCAGATAACCAACATATTCTCTACGCTTCTACACACGAAGCGAACAGCGCTTGTCCAGCTCCACCTGTTTCTAAAGACGGAAAATATCTTTGGGCAATTTATCCAGAATTTGACATTTATATGGCAGATTTGAGCGGGAAAATTGTCAAAAAATTAACAGATGTTCCCGGTTATGATGCAGAAGCTGTGGTTTCTCCAGACGGTAAAAAAATTGTTTTCACTTCTACCAGAACTGGCGATTTAGAACTCTGGACGATGGATATTGACGGAAAAAATCTGAAACAACTTACCTTCGGTTTAGGTTATGATGGTGGCGCATTTTTCTCTCATGATTCTAAAAAAATTGTATTCCGTGCTTCTAGACCAAAAACAGATGCAGAAATCAAAGAATACAAAGATTATTTGGCTCAAAATCTAGTTGCACCTACCAATATGGAAATCTACACCATCAATGCTGATGGAACCGATTTAAAACAAATTACGCATCTTGGAAAAGCGAATTGGGCGCCGTATTTCACTCCAAATGACAAGAAAATTATTTTCTCAAGTAATCATCATTCTACCAGAGGTTATGATTTCCAGTTGTACACCATAGATTTAGAAGGAAAAAATCTGAAACAAATTACCTACGAAAGTGAATTCAATGCGTTCCCGATGTTCTCTAAAGATGGGAAAAAATTGGTTTTCAGCAGCAATAGAAATCAGTCAAAACCGAGAGAAACCAATGTTTTCATCGCAGATTGGGTAGACACTGACGAAGCAGAAAATGTAAACGAAACTCAACTTAAAAATCATCTTACCTATCTTGCCAGTGACGAATTACAAGGCAGATTGGCAGGAAGTGAAGGCGAGCAAAAAGCGGCAAATTATATTCAGAAATATTTTAAAAAATTAGGCCTTAAAACCCATTTACAACCGTTTGAATATTCCATTAAACTGAATCCACACGATGAAAATTCTTCTACTCCAAGTAAAGGAACCAACGTGATAGGATATTTAGACAATAAAGCCGCTAAAACGATTGTCATTGGTGCACATTACGACCATTTAGGATTAAACCAACATCATCAATCTACACTGATGAATTCTGACGGACAAATTCACAATGGTGCAGATGACAATGCTTCTGGCGTTTCAGCAGTGATGGAATTGGCGAGAATTTTTGCCAAAAATAAGACTCACGAAAAAGTAAATTATGTTTTTGTGCTTTTCTCTGCAGAAGAAGACGGACTGATTGGCTCTAAAAAATTCGCAGAAAATGTAAAATCTCAATATCCTAATGTAGTCACTATGATTAACATGGATATGGTAGGAAGATTAGATAAAGATAAAAATCTTACTGTAGGAGGTGTAGGTTCCTCTCCTATTTTCCCAAATTTGGTGAAAAAAGTGAAACCTGCAGGATATAATATTACTCTTGATGAATCTGGAGTTGGTCCTTCTGATCACACCAGCTTCTATCTGAAAGATATTCCTGTTTTATTCTTATTTACTGGAACACATGCAGACTATCACAAACCAAGTGATGACAGTGATAAAATAAATTTCGATGGCGTAAAAACCATCACCCAATATGTTTTTGGCATTGCGAATGAACTTTCTCAAAAATCTGAAATTCCGTTTACGAAGACCAAAACCACTTCTACCAAATCTGTCCCAAAATACAAAGTAACACTGGGAATTATGCCAAGTTATGCAGACTCTAAAGATGGTTTGCACATTGATGGAGTTACCGATAACAGACCTGCCGCAGTTGCAGGAATTCAGTCTGGAGATATTCTTACCCAAATTGGAGATTGCAAAATCACAGAAGTTTATTCTTATATGGATTGTCTATCAAAACTCAATGCTGGAGACGAAAAAGAAGTTACCGTGATTAGAAATGGAGAAACGAAAGTTTTTAAGGTGAAGTTTTAATCTTAATTCAAAAATACCATTAAATCTATCACTTTAATATATCAATTGGAACGGGCTAAAGCCCGTTTTTTTTAATCTAATACAAGATTGGCTTTAGCCAAATTTTATCTAGGTTTTGGCTAAAGCCATTTATTTTTTTGACTTTTTCATCGGGCTAAAGCCAGACGCAATTGATAAACTTGTAAATTTAGAATATTAATATTGTACAAATAGAACAACTATTAAATTTCACTTTTAGGTTAAAGAAAATTTGATAACAAAAAACTCGTTCCGAAATTTTGGAACGAGTTTTTTATTTATACAATCTCAGAAGTAAGACCTCTGGAAATTAATTTTTCGTGCATGGGTTTCAGAAGTTCCATACTACCAGTTTTCACGGTGCATTTGCCTTTGTAATGTACCAAAATGGTGCATTGTTCAGCTTGTTCTAGCGTATGTTTACAAATTTCGATTAAACACTCTATCACAAAATCAAAAGTGTTTACATCATCATTATGCAGCACTAATTTATAGACTTCGTCTTCCTGTTCTAGAAGCGCTACTTCTTCTTGATATTCTCTTTGAGGATTATCGTAAAATTTCATTTTGAGTGAAGTTAACTTTGAGGTAAAGGTAAAGGTTGAGATTAATTAGCCAATGATTAGATTTCGCTAATTTCTTCGGTTAAATCATCTACAATATCTTTTGGTTCGTACACCAGTTCTACCAATTCTACCGACTTATTATTCATTTTCAAAATTTTGAAATGATAATCATCGATATCGAACTCTTGATTTTCTTCTGGAATATCTTCTAATTGATGCAGGATAAATCCAGCTAAAGTATTGTATTCACCAACTTCTGATAACTCTTTCGGCAAACACTCGTTAATTTCTTCTAAAGGTTGAGTTGCTTTTACCCAGAAAACGTTTTCGCCTACTTGGTCTACGATTTTATCTTCATCATCCTCTTCATCTTGGATTTCGCCTACCAATTCTTCTAAGATATCTTCTAACGTAAGAATACCTTCTGTACCTCCGAATTCATCGATAACGATGGCTAAATGCTGTTTCTTTTGTTGGAAAACATTTAACAAGTCTGAAATCTTTTTACTTCCAACCACGAAGAATGCTTCTCTCAAAAACTCTTTTAAATCAAGGTCTTTGTTTTTGATGTATTCTCTCATAATTTCCTTGGTGTAGAAAAGTCCGATAATGTTATCAATCGAGTTTTTAAACACTGGGATTCTAGAATATCCACAATCGATGATTTGTTTTAGAATTTCTTCTTTATCATCTTCTATATCAATAGAAATAATATTTTGACGAGGCACCATCACTTGTTTTGCAGTGTGGTCTGTAAAATCAAAAGCATTTTTAATGATTTCGTAGTTTTCTTCTTCTATCTCACCGCTGTCTGCAGATTGTTTTACCAATAATTGAAGTTCTTCTGTGGAGTGAATTTCGTGTTCAGAAGCAGGGTGAATTCCTATTACTTTTAAAAAAGCATTTGAGAATAAATTCATTAACCAAATAAATGGTTTGAAAATATTATAAAATAATCTTAATGGTGCTGCAATGACAAATGTGGTGGCTTCTGGCTTTCTAATCGCTATGGATTTAGGCACTAATTCCCCAAAAACAATATGCATAATCGTGATGATTAGGAAACTGACTACCACAGAAATAGTAGTAATCATTGCAGGTGCAATATTGATATTGAAATAAGAGAATATGCCATGGAAAACATGTTCCAGAGCGCTTTCTCCTACCCAACCTAATGCTAATGAAGCTAAGGTAATCCCTAATTGTGTAGCAGATAAATAAGCATCTAAATGTTTGATGATGTGTTCGGCTTGTTTCGCCATTTTGTTTCCTTCGGCAGCCTTAATTTGAATCTGTGAATAACGAACCTTCACGATGGAGAATTCCGCCGCTACGAAAAAACCGTTTAATAATACGAGTAATAATGCAATAAGAAGTTTGACGACACTATCGTAATCCATTTATAAAAAATTGTGAATTAATTAATCTATGCAAATATATGATTATTTTTAATATAAAAGTTTAATAAAAAAGAGTGCGTAAACGCACCCTTTTTTGGTCTAAAAATCGAAATATGAAGAAAATTACTACTTCCAATTTAAAAAATTTCTACTGCAGTTTTCATAATAACCTTAATTTTACTGCAGTAGAAAATTTATCATCATTTGTGTTCTACGGTTATTATGGTGCAAATTTAAAACGATTTACTTTATGAATCAATTACACTTTTGTGTAATGCTTTATTTAAATTTACAGTTCAAAAGTACACCCAAACCCCATGACATACAATACGCTTAATTACGTATTTTAATTTTTAGTTTTATTCTTTTTAACTAAATTCCTTTAGATAAGAAAATTAATCATTATAAACAAAATTAAATGTCTGTAGTGAACTCATAAAATGAAGTTATCATTTTACCATCATCAAAAAAGGGCATCAACCTGAGTTGACGCCCTTTCATTTATCGTATAAAAGAAATATTTCTTAGCTATTTTTAAGTGCTTCTGCACCAGAAACGATTTCTAAAATTTCATTGGTAATCGCAGCTTGACGCGCTTTGTTATAGAAAATTACCAAATCATTTTTAAGTGCTTGTGCATTGTCAGTCGCTTTGTGCATCGCTGTCATTCTCGCTCCATGTTCAGATGCGATAGAATCTAGCACTGCTTTGTACACTTGCGTTTTAATAGATTTAGGAATTAGGCTATCCAAAATCTCGTTTCTGTTGGGTTCAAAAATATAATCACTGTTTGCATTACCATCAGTTTCCGGCATTGATATTGGTAATAACTGTTCAGTTTTTACTTCTTGATTAGCAGCATTTAAAAATTTATTATAAATTAGATGTACTTCATCAAATTTTCCTTGGCTGAAATCCTTCATCACAGCAGAAGTCACTTTTGATACTTTTTCAAAACTCACATGATCAAAGATGGCACTTTGATTATCATATACCGTTCTGTTTTTCTTTACAGCATCAAAAACTTTTTTACCGATGGTTAACACTTCTACTTCTACAGCAGAATTAGAAATTCTGTGGTTTAATTCTTTGATAATAGATGAGTTAAAAGCACCAGCCAAACCTCTATTAGAAGTAATAGCGATGTATAGTACTTTTTTCACCTCTCTCTTTTGTGCAAAAGCAGAAACGTTATCAGAATCAGAGCTTGAGCTTACATTCTGAATGATTTCTTGAAGTTTTTCAGAATAAGGTCTTAACATTACAATGGCATCTTGTGCTTTTTTCAGTTTCGCAGCCGAAACCATTTTCATCGCACTTGTAATCTGCATTGTAGATGAAATAGAAGTTATTCTTCCTCTAATTTCTTTTAAATTTGCCATATTTAGTTTAGTTGTTGGTTGTCGGTTGTTGGTTGCTAGTCTTAGAAAATTCCGTCAACTATCAACCAAAAACCATCAACTAATTTTAGTTATATTTAGAAGCTAAATCTGTAGCTACTTGCTTAAGAACACCTGTTAAACTGTCATCAATCTTACCTGATTTAAGAGCAGCCATTACTTCTGGGTGTTTATTTTTTAAGAAGTCTACGTATTCTACTTGGAATTCTCTTACTTTTCTTACAGGAACGTTTCTCAATAAGTTTTCAGTGCCTGCGTAAATCATCGCTACTTGTGATTCTACAGGTAGTGGAGAGTTTACTGGTTGTTTAAGAATTTCTACGTTTCTTTCTCCTTTTGCGATTACCGCCATAGTAGCCGCATCTAAGTCAGAACCAAATTTAGCAAAAGCTTCTAATTCTTTGTACTGCGCTTGGTCAAGTTTCAAGGTACCAGAAACTTTTTTCATAGACTTAATCTGAGCGTTACCTCCTACTCTCGATACAGAAATACCTACGTTAATCGCTGGTCTCACCCCAGAGTTGAATAAATCTGACTCTAAGAAGATCTGTCCGTCTGTAATCGAAATTACGTTGGTAGGAATATATGCTGATACGTCACCTGCTTGAGTTTCGATGATTGGAAGAGCCGTTAATGAACCACCTCCTTTTACCATTGGTCTTAATGATTCTGGTAAATCGTTCATTTGAGAAGCGATGGTATCATCTTTAATTACTTTAGCAGCTCTTTCTAATAATCTTGAGTGAAGATAGAAAACGTCTCCAGGATATGCTTCACGACCTGGTGGTCTTCTTAATAATAGAGAAAGCTCACGGTAAGCTACTGCTTGTTTAGATAAATCATCATAAACGATTAATGCTGGTCTACCAGTGTCTCTGAAATATTCTCCGATTGCAGCTCCAGCCATTGGCGCATACACCTGCATTGGAGAAGGGTCTGAAGCGTTTGCTGCTACCACAACGGTATAAGCTAAAGCTCCTTTATCTTCTAAAGTTTTTACGATTTGTGCTACAGTAGAACCTTTTTGACCTACAGCAACGTAGATACAAAATACAGGCTCACCAGCATCATAAAATTCTTTTTGGTTCAAAATAGTGTCGATAGCAACGGTAGTTTTACCTGTTTGTCTATCTCCAATGATCAACTCTCTTTGTCCTCTTCCGATTGGAATCATAGAGTCAATTGCTACGATACCTGTCTGAAGTGGTTCATTTACCGGTTGACGGAAAATTACTCCTGGAGCTTTTCTTTCTAGTGGCATTTCATAAAGATCTCCGGTTACAGGACCTTTACCATCGATAGGATTTCCTAGAGTATCTACTACTCTTCCTAAAAGACCTTCTCCTACTTTAATAGAAGAGATTCTTTCGGTTCTTCTTACCGTATCTCCTTCTTTTACTCTTTTAGATTCTCCAAGAAGTGCAACACCTACATTGTCTTCTGCAAGATTTAATACAATACCTTCAATTCCTGATTCGAATTTTACCAATTCTCCGTATTGTACATTTTCTAAACCGTAAACTAGAGCGATACCGTCTCCAATTTGTAATACTGTACCCACTTCTTCTACACTCGCTTGTGTATCAAAGTTGGCTAACTGTTGTTTTAAAATTGCTGAAACTTCAGCCGGATTTATTTCTGCCATTTTATGGTTTTTTAACTTAATTTAATTGAAATTCTTTTTTCACTTGGCTTAGTTTAGTTCTTACAGAAGTATCAACCTGCTGGTCTCCTACTCTTAAAATATAACCGCCAATAATTTCAGGGTTTACTACCACTTTTAAGTCGTAGTTTTTAGTATGGTCTACTAAAGATGAAGATTTTACAATGTCTTCTACATTTTTCTGAGAAAGTTCAGAAGCTACGGTTAAGGTAACTCTCTGTACGCCTTGTAAGTCTTCTACTTTATTGATAAACTCTTGCGCTATATCTTGCAGATGACTTTCTCTACCTTGTTTAATCACCAAAGTAATAAGATTCTTACTTAATTGTGAAAACTGAGCAAAGATTTCTAAGGCTGCTTTGGTTTTCTTTTTAGCGTCAATGATTGGCGAAGCAAAGAAGTTTTTTAATTCTTTAGATTCATTAAAAATCTTTACTACATCTTTCATTTCCGAAAAAATAGAAGCCGTGTTCCCAGACTCTTGAGTAAAGTCTAGTAAACCTTGTGCATATCTTTTCGCTACTTTAGAGGTTAGCATATTAATTTAAGTTAGATTTATTAATGATTTTTTCAACTAATGCGTTGTGAGCATCAGCATTATCTAATTTTTGTTTTAGAATAGTTTCTGCAATTTCTACAGAAAGAGAACCAATTTGATTTTTGATATCAGCCATTGCTGCATTTTTTTCAGCATTGATTGATTGTTTAGCTTGTTCAATCATTTTGTCTCCTTCAGATTTTGCAAGGTCTTTTGCTTCACCTACGATTTTGTCTTTTAACTCTCTTGCTTCTTTTAAGATGGCATCACGTTCAGCTTTAGCTTCGCGGATGATTCTCTCATTGTCTGCTTTAAGATTTGCAACTTCTTCTTTAGCCAATTTAGCTTGGTTAATAGCGTCTTGAATAGAAACTTCTCTCTCATTTAAAGCAGTAAGGATAGGTTTCCATGCAAATTTTCCTAACACGAAAAGAAGTATCAAGAAAATAACTGACTGAATGATGAACAAACCTGACGAAAAATTCTCTAATAATCCCATAAGATTTTTATATATTTTTTTTATTTAATTTTTAAAAACACTTCCCGTAACCAACCGTTACGGGTGAGTGCTATTTTTTTGAGTCTTAGTTTACAGCAAATAATGCAGCAAATGCAAGACCTTCAACTAGTGCAGCAGCAATAAGCATTGCAGTTTGTAATTTACCAGCTTGTTCTGGCTGACGAGCCATACCTTCTAAAGCAGCAGCACCGATTTTACCGATACCTAAACCTGCTCCGATTACTACTAAACCTGCACCTACTAGTTTTGGAATTTCCATAATATATAATTTTAAAAATTAGTTTCTACTTTTATGTTTTGAGTTTTGAAATCCGAGTTTCGAGTTCAAAATGATAACTTTCTACTTGGCTCTTAACTCTTTTATCTTGGCTCTTTTCACTTGGTTCTTATTAGTGATGAGCTTCTTCGTGGTGGTGTTCTTCATTTGCCATTCCGAAGTAAACCGCAGACAGCATAGTGAAGATATACGCTTGTAAGAACGCTACTAATATCTCTAATAAATACAATACAAATGTTAAGAATGGGAATGCAACGCCTGCAATTACATTTTGGAAGTAATAAATCATTGCAATTAATGACATAATTACGATGTGACCTGCTGACATGTTTGCAAAGAGACGTATTAACAATGCAAACGGCTTAATTATCATCCCGATTAATTCGATAGGAATCATTACCAATTTCATTAAGAACGGTAAACCTGGCATCCAGAAGATGTGCTGCCAATAGTTTCTGTTTGCCGTAAACTGTGTAATGGTGAAGGTAAAAATTGCTAAAGCAGCTGTAATGGCTAAATTCCCTGTTACATTAATCCCGAAAGGTAATAAACCAAATACGTTCAGGAATAAAATGAAGAAGAAAATAGTTAATAAGTAAGAAATATATTTGTGATATTTCGGTCCGATGTTTGGAATCGCAATCTCATCTCTAATGAAGATTACTAGTGGTTCGAATAATTTACCTGCACCTGTAGGAATTGGTGATTTCTTATAATTTCTAGCCATAGAGCCGAAAATTACAATCATCAATAATGATGCACATAGAATCATTAAAACACTTTTCGTGATAGATAAGTCTAAAACTTTTGCATTGGTAGCGTGACCGTGGTCATCTAAAGTAATGGCACCAGATGCATCTGTTTTTACAATTTTTTCGTGGTAAAGAGCGTAGTTTGCACCTTTGCTTTCTACTACGTTGTATTTTTTGCCATGAGCATCTTTCAATTCTTTACCGTGGTGAAATTCTGAACTCATGAATGCGTGAAGACCGTTTGCTTCATCATAGAAAATAACAGGAAGTGGGAAACCGATGTGGTGTTCTGTACCGTCTGCTTTCTTTTCCACCATAATATCAAAGCTGTGAGCATCTAACAAGTGATGGTCTATAAACTCCTTATTTTCTTTCTTTATTTGTTCTTTTTCTGCTTCTTCGGCACTTACCACTTTGGTTTCTGTAGCAGGTTTAGTTTCTGCTGCAGCTTCGTGATGTTGCGCTAAAGAAAGTGAAAATGTAGATAAAAAACCGATTAATAAAACTCCTCTTTTCAGCATTGATTTATGTTATTTTAAAAGTTTTGCAAAAATATGATAAAAAAACAAATTAACAAAGTATGAATTAGTTATTTTTTTGTTCTTTCAATAAACCGATTGCGAACAAAGTTTCTAACAGCAGAGAAACCAAGTAAGGCGGTATAAAATGATACTTGTGATATGGCACTTCGGATAAGTGTAATTTATTCATTACCAAGAACATAATACTCAACTTAAAGAGCATGAGCCCCATAAAAGTAAAACCGATATACTCGGGATAAATCTTTTTGACAATAGACATAATGGTGATGAGCATCATAAATAAAATGGTTAAGAAAAGATAATAGCGAATAAATATGACTTGAAAGTCATTTACATAAAGTTGCCATATCGCAAAATGTAAAAAAAAGACCAGAATAAAAAGAACAATGTATAACCAAGAGGTAGACTGTTTCATGCGTGTTATTTGTTTATGTTTTCTAATTGTTTTAAGGTACTGTACAAGGCTAATCCCAATCCAGCTAAACCGATGGCTACGGTTAATAAATCATTGGGCAATTCTAGATAATCATTAATTTTCTTCCCGCCCCAAAATCCTAAAGCAATGATGGCCAACATCTGAAACACGATGGAAGAATAAATTCCGTACAAGCGCATGGGATTTTTTTTGTACTCTTCCTTTTGTTCTTCAGTGGGTTTCGAAGTATTTTGGTCTTGTAGAGCCATTGTTTTTAATTTGGTGTAAAACTATGTAAAACTGAGCGGAATGACAAAAAATATGACAAATGTCATGTTTATAGAATTAAAAAGACTGGCACTCCCTTTTCACAATCTTAAAAGAAGATGTTATGGATGATTGGTTACCCTTTAATTATACATTTCTTATACTTTACTTTGACTTTCCTTTGGGAAGAGCTGAAAGTGGTGAAATTTAAAAATTTCACTTTTTGTTTAAAACATCTATTTTTTAGAACCATCGGAAATTGTGAAGTTGTGAAGTTGAAATATTTTGCTTCATGAAGAGATTCTTCACTACGCTGTTCTTCGTTCAGAATGACAGGGTTCTGTTTTGTATACACGCATTAGAAATCTGAATCATCTGGAATACTTCCCTTATAATGCTCTTCATTTATTACTTTTATAGAAATATAATATCTATTATTTATACATTAACTATACTACAACTATACTATAAGTATATATTAAAGTGATACAACTCATAATTATTCCTTACTTCTTACATTCATTTCATTAGCGCATGGCGAGATACAAGAGCGTTTTACAATTTCAGGGGTCTATAGGGTGAAGTGCTTTTTGAGATGGGGCTTCTAGGGTATATTTTTATACGCAAAGATTTTTTTTCTTGAA